>JBLMWW010000025.1:0-11913 GCA_050257435.1 Rudaea sp. | reverse complement strand
GCGAGGAAGTAGGCGATCCGCGCGAGCAGCCCCGGCCGGTCGCCGGCGACGATCTCGAGGATGAAGTGCGTGCCCTTGTCGTCGGGGAAGATGCGAACCTCGGGCGTGAGCGGGAAGTGCCGCAGCTGCCGCGGAATGCGCCCCTCGCCCGGCGGCTCGAGCGGAGCGGGGGAGGCGAGCGATCGCGCGAGCTCGTATTCGATGAACTGGATCGTGTCCCGATAGGACGCGTTGGGGTTGACCGGGTCGTGCATCGCGAACGTGTCGAGCGCGTAGCCGTGGCGCGACGTGTGCACCTTGGCGTCGAGGATCGACAATCCGGCGCGGCCGAAGAAGCCGCAGATCCGCGCAAAGAGTCCGGGCTGGTCCGGCAGATAGACGAGCGCCTGCAGGCCGGCGCCCTCGCGCGCGAGCCGCACCTTCACCACGGGCGCCTTGCCGTCGACACGCCAGTACAGATGGCGCGCATGCCACGCGATCTCGTCGGCGGTGTGCCGCTGGAAATACGGCGTGTCGAGCGTGCGCCACAGCGCCAGTTCCGCGTTGTCGGGAACGGCGTACAGCCGCAGCAGCCGCTGCGCCTCGCGCTGCCGCTCGGCGAGGCTGTCCTGGATCGTCCGTTCGCTCGTGCCGGACGTGAGCGTGGCGCGGGCGGCATGGAAGAGGTCCTCGAGGAGCTTGCCCTTCCATGCATTCCACACCTTGGGGCTGGTGCCGCGAATGTCGGCCACGGTCAGCAGGTAGAGGGCGATCAGGCGCCGCTCCGAGCCGACCTTCGTGGCGAACGCGTCGACGACGTGCGGGTCGGTGATGTCCTGCTTTTGCGCCGTGAGCGACATCGTCAGGTGTTCGGTGACGAGCCACGCGACGAGCGCCACGTCCTCGTCGGGCAGCCCGTGCGCGGCGCAGAACCGCCGCGCATCGCGCGCGCCGAGCGTCGAATGGTCGCCGCCGCGCCCCTTGGCGATGTCGTGGAAGAGCGCGGCGAGATAGAGCACCTCCTTGCGCTCGAAATCGGTGATGAGGCGTGAGCACAGCGGGTATTCGTGCGCATGCTGCGCCTCGGTGAAACGGCGCAGGTTGCGGATCACCATCAGGATGTGCTCGTCGACCGTGTAGACGTGGAACAGGTCGTGCTGCATCTGCCCGACGATCGCGCCGAATGCCGGCAGGTACTGGCCGAGGATGCCGTACAGGTTCATCCGGCGCAGCTCGTGCGTCAGGCCGCGCGGCTCGCGGAACATCTGGATGAAGCGCGCGCGGTGCGCCGGGTCGCGCCGGAACGCCGCGTCGACGCGATGGCGGTTGCGCCACAGCGCGCGCAGCGTCCGGGCGGTCATCCCGCGCAACTCGGCGTGGCGTTGGAGCATCAGGAACGCGTCGAGCATCGCACCGGGCCGCGCGTCGAACAGGCCTTCGTCGCGCAGGTCCAGGAGCTCGTCGACGCCCTGCCATTCGGCGTCGATCACGGCCGGCGCCGCCCCGGCCGGATAGAGGCGTGCATGCAGGTTCTGCAACAGCAGCGTATTGACCTGCCGCACGAGCTTGGCCGCGCGGTAATAGCGCTGCATGAGCTGCTCGCTCGCGCGTTTCGCCGGCGTGTCGACGAACCCGAGCTCGGCCGCGAGCGCGGTTTGCAGGTCGAACACGAGCCGATCCTCGCGCCGTCCCGCGAGATAGTGCAGCCGGATACGCAAATCGGCGATCGCGCGCTCCTGGCGCGACACGGCGTCGGCCTCCGCCGCGGTCATGAGGCCGTTGCCGGCGAGCTCGCGCCACGAGCGCCCGAGCTTCGCCGCGCGGGCGATCCAGATCACCGTCTGCAGATCGCGCAGGCCGCCGGGACTTTCCTTGACGTTGGGCTCGAGGTTGTACGCGGCGTCGTGGTACTTGAGGTGCCGCTGCTGCTGCTCGAGCGCCTTCGCGTCGTAGAACGTCCGCACGTCGAGCGCCGCGTCGAACATGCGCACGAAGTCGGCATAGAGCTCGCGCGAGCCGGCCAGATGCCGATGCTCGAGCAGGCTCGTGCGCACCGTCGCGTCGCCCATCGCGATGGCGCACTCGTCGATCGTGCGCACCGCATGCGAGAGCTCGATCCCCGTGTCCCACAGCGACGTCAGAAGGCGCTCGACCGCCGCCGTGGAACGCGCGTCGGCGGCCGCGCCCAGCAGGACGAGGATGTCGACGTCCGAATGCGGATAGAGCTGGCCGCGGCCGTAGCCGCCCACGCCAACGAGCGACGCGGACGGAATGGCCGCCTCCTTCCAGGCCGCGACGACGACTGCGTCGGTGAGCCGCGCGAGCCCGCGCAGCAGTCGTGGGGGATCCGAGCGCGCGAGGAATGCGGCGCGCAGGCGCGCACGCCCTTCGGCCAGGCGCGCGCGCCATTGCGCGGCGCCGTGCACCGCGACGGGCAACGGGCGTTCGCGTGCCCCGGTCGCGGCGATGGCCATGGGTACCGCTAGCTCTTGGGGGGTGGCGGCGGCGTGCCGGCGGACAGCGTCAGCACCTCGTAGCCGTCGGGCGCGACGAGCACCGTGTGCTCCCATTGCGCGGACAGCGAGTGATCGGCGGTGACGATCGTCCAGCCGTCGGCGAGGCAGCGAATCCCCGGTCGGCCGGCGTTGATCATCGGCTCGATCGTGAAGATCATCCCGGGCTGCAGCTTGAGGCCGGTCCCGGGACGGCCGTAATGCAGCACCTGCGGCTCCTCGTGGAACTGCTTGCCGATGCCGTGCCCGCAGAATTCACGCACGACCGAGAAGCCATGACCCTCGGCGAACTTCTGGATCGTCGCGCCGATGTCGCCCAGGTGCGCGCCGGGACGGACGGCGCGGATGCCGCGCCACATCGCCTCGTAGGTGATCTCGACCAGGCGACGCGCCTGGATCGACGGCTTGCCGATGAAGAACATCCGGCTCGTGTCGCCGTGATAACCGTCCTTGATCACGGTCACGTCGACGTTGACGATGTCGCCGTCCTTGAGCTTCTTCTCGCCGGGGATGCCGTGGCAGACGACATGGTTGACCGACGTGCAAAGGGACGCGGGATAGGGCGAATGTCCCGGGGGCGCGTAGTTGAGCGTCGCCGGGATCGTGCCCTGCACGTTCACCATGTAGTCGTGCGCCGCGCGATCGATCTCCTTCGTCGTGACGCCGGACGTCACGAGCGGCGTCAGGTGATCGAGCAGCTCCGCGGCGAGGCGCCCGGCTTCGCGCATTCCCGCCACGTCCGCTTCCGACTTGATCTGTACCGACATCAGGGCCTGGTCCATGTTGCGTTCGCCGCAGTGCGCCTCCACGGCTTGCGTGCCGTGGATTGCGCGGCGCGTCAGCTGCGCAGCAACTCGTTGATGCTCGTCTTCGCGCGCGTCTTCGCATCCACCCGCTTCACGATCACGGCGCAATAGAGGCTGTGCGAGCCGTCGCTCGCCGGCAGGCTGCCGGCGACGACGACCGACCCGGCCGGCACCCGGCCGTAGGAGATCGAGCCGTTCGCCCGGTCGTAGATCTTCGTGCTCTGCCCGAGAAACACGCCCATTCCGAGCACGCAGTTCTCCTCGACGATGACGCCCTCGACCACCTCCGAGCGCGCGCCGATGAAGCAGTTGTCCTCGACGATGGTGGGGTTGGCCTGCAGCGGTTCAAGCACCCCGCCGATTCCGACGCCGCCCGACAGGTGCACGTTGCGCCCGACCTGCGCGCACGAGCCGACCGTGGCCCAGGTGTCGACCATCGTGCCCTCGTCGACGTACGCGCCGATGTTGACGTACGAAGGCATCAGGACGACGTTCCGCGCGATGTACGCGCCGCGACGCGCAACCGCGGGCGGGACGACGCGCACGCCGGCCGCGGCGAATGCGTCGTCGTCGTACGCGGCGAACTTGGTCGGCACCTTGTCGTAGAAGCGGAAGGGGGCCTGCGGGCCCGCGAGGCCGAGGGCGGCGTTGTCGGCCAGGCGAAAGGAGAGCAGCACCGCCTTCTTGATCCACTGGTGGGTGACCCACGTCCCTTCGATCTTTTCCGCGACGCGCAAGCCCCCCCGGTCGAGCTCGGCGATGACGTGGCCCACGGCGTCGCGCAGCGGGCGCGAAGCGGTGGCGGCGGTGAGCTCGCCTCGCGCATCCCATGCGGCGTCGATCGTCTGTTGCAGCTCGTCCATGCCGGAGAATCGCCAGGAAAGGGAGGAAATGGTACACGGCGCGCCGGCGCGACGGCGTCGGAACGATGCTTGCCTGCAGCGGACTGCGCGGGCCGGATGCGCCACGCGGATGCCCGGCGCGAAAGGACGCCCGCCGCGCGCCCGAGGGGCGAGCGCTACATCGACTTGAACCGGTGCGCGAACGTGCGCGAGACGGTGAGCTTCTCGGGCCGCGACTTGAGCGTGATCACCGGCTGGTCGCGGAAATCGCGCTCGACACGCGCGATCGCATGCAGGTTGACGATCGTCGCGCGGTGAATCTGCCAGAACGCTTCCTGGTCGAGCTCGTCGTAGAGATCCTTGATCGGCTTCTTGATCAGCGCCTCGGCTTCGCGCGTGACGACCTTCGTGTACTTGTCCTCGGCCTGGAAGTACAGGACGTCGGAGACGGCGATCATCTGCATCACGCTGCCCAGCGAGGCGCGGATCCACCTGAGCGGCGCCGTCGCCTCGTCGCGTTCGGCGAGCCGGCGCAGCAGCGCCGCGAGATCGAGCGGCGGCTGTGCAAGGCGCGCCTTCACGCGCGCGACGACCTTGGCGATCCGTTCGGCCGTGACCGGCTTCAGCACGTAGTCGATCGCCCCCTCGTCGAACGCCGCGATCGCATAGGCGTCGTACGCCGTCACGAACACCACGTGGCAGCGATCGGCCAGTGCCTGCGCGACGTCGAGGCCCGATTTTCCCGGCATGCGGATGTCGAGGAACGCGACGTCGGGCCGGTGCTCCTCGAAGAGCCGCAGCGCCTGCTCGCCGTTCTCGGCCTCGACGATATCGCCGAGCTCGGGCCAGGCGTCCCGCAGACGGCCGATGAGCTGCGCGCGCAGCATCGGCTCGTCCTCGGCGATGAGCGCGCTCGCCATGGCGCTAGCCCGGCGCCGGCTGCTCGTAAGGGAGCGAGATCGTCGCGCGCACCCCCCGCGGCGACGCGGGCGTCAGCGTGAAGCCGGCACGCATCCCGTAGAGCGCCGCGAGCCGCTCGCGCACGTTCGTGAGGCCGACGCCTTGCCCGCCGCGTGACTCGCGGCCCATGCCGTTGCCCGTGTCGGCGACGGTGATCACCACCGAGTCTCCCGCGCGCGTGGCGGAGAGCGTCACCAGGCCGCCCTCCGCCGACGGCTCGATGCCGTGCTTGATCGCATTCTCGACGAGCGAGATCACGAGATTGGGCGGGACGCGGTGGTCGCGCAGCTCGCCGGGTATCTCGATCGCGAAGCGAAGCCGCGGCCCGATGCGCATCTTGAGGATGTTGAGGTAGGCCTCGGCGAGTGCCGCTTCGCGCCCCAGCGTGGACGAATGCGCGCGAAGCTCCGGCAATGCGGCGCGCAGGTAATCGATCAGGTGACCGAGCAGCACGCCCGCCTGCTTGGGATCGGTCTCGGTCAGGTACTGCACGGAGGCGAGGGTGTTGAACAGGAAATGCGGCTCGACCTGCGCCTGCATGAGCTTGAGCTCGGCCTCGATCGCCTGCTTGGACAGGAGGTGCCGCGCGGCCTCCGCCTGGTGCAACGCCGCCACCGCGCGCGCCTCGCGCCGCTTCATGAGGAAGATCAGGCCGATCGAGTAGCCGGTCACGAAGGCCGCGACGACGTTGAACAGGAACGACGTCGGCATCGTGCGCACGTAGTCGAGCGAGTAGCGCTTGACGACGATGACCAGCACGACGCCGATCAGCGAGCCGATAAGCGTGGCGAGCGCCAGCCGGCGCAGCGGCTTGGCGTGATCCCAGGGCGCGGCGACGTTCACGCAATAGGCGATCGCGAGGCCATGGAGCTGCACGGACAGCAACGGGTGCCAGAACGGCCGCACGTCGTCGATCCACAGCACCAGCGCGATGCCGGTGTCGATCGCGAGGATCAGAAGCAGCGTCGACCAGTTGAAGCGCAGTCCGGCGCGAAGCGGGTTCTCGCCGGGGATCGGAGCGGGGACCGTCATGGCCGGCATTCTAGGAGCAACGGGCCGACACGTCGGGCGCCGCGACGAAACGCGCTGGCGCGGGCGCGAAGCGCGGTCCGTCGCGACGAGGCGACGCGCGGCGGGCTAGCCTCGGCGCGCGCAGGCGACGATGCGCTCGATCGCCTCGGTGCATTGTGCGAGGTCGGGGACGAGCGCGATGCGCACCCGGCCCGCGCCGGGATTGACGCCGCGCGCCTCCCGCGCGAGGTAACTGCCCGGCAGCACCGTCACGTTTTCCTCCGCGAGCAGGCGGCGTGCGAATGCCGCGTCGTCGCCGGGCGTCCGGGGCCACAGGTAGAAGGCGGCATCCGGCATGTCGCAGGGGAGCGCGGTGGCAAGCAGCGGTGCGAGCCGCGCGAATTTCGCCGCGTATTCGGCGCGGTTTTGCACGACGTGCGCCTCGTCGCCCCACGCGGCGATGCTCGCGGAGGCCACCGCGCCGGACATCGCCGATCCGTGGTAGGTCCGATACTGCAGGAAGGCCCCGATCAGCGCGGCATCGCCGGCGACGTAGCCCGAACGCAAACCCGGTGCGTTCGAGCGCTTCGAGAGGCTGCCGAACACGGCGAGGCGCGGATATCCCGCGCGGCCGAGCGCCTGCGCCGCTCCGAGCGCGCCGAGCGGCGGCTGCGCCTCGTCGAAATGGATTTCCGAATAGCACTCGTCGGACGCGATGACGAAGCCATGGCGATCCGACAACTCGAACAGCGCGCGCCATTCCGCGAGCGGCATCACGCGCCCGGTGGGGTTGTCGGGCGAACAGACGTAGAGGAGCTGCGTGCGGCCCCACACGTCCGCCGGAACGTCGTGCCACGCATGCGCGTGCCGCGCGCGCGGATCCGCGTTGACGCAGTACGTCTGCGCGCCGGCGAGGAGCGCCGCGCCCTCGTAGATCTGGTAGAACGGGTTCGGCACGACCACGGTCGCCGCCGTCCGGCTGCCGTCGACGACGGTCTGCCCGAACGCGAAGAGCGCCTCGCGGCTGCCGAGGACCGGCAGCACCTCGGTTGCCGGATCGAGACGATCGAGCGCGTGGCGACGGCAAAGCCAGCGTGCGATCGCCTCGCGGAGCGCAACGGGGCCCGCGGTCGTGGGATAATTCGCGAGCCCCGCGGCAGCCCCGCGCGCGAGCGCGTCGAGAATGAACGCCGGCGTCGGGTGCTTTGGCTCGCCGATCGACACGTTGATCGAAGGCTTCGCTGGGTTCGGCGTGACGTCGGCGAACAGCGCGCGCAGCCGCTCGAACGGATACGGCGTAAGCCGCCGCAGCAGCGGATTCATGAGGGAGCGACGGTTGGGCGGAAGCGAGCGCGATTATAGCGACGTCCGGCGCGACGATTCGTAATGCGTGTCGTCGCCGCGCTCGCGACGCTGGCCGCCGGAACGGCGCTGGCGTTCGTCGTCGCCTACTGGGGGTGGCAGCTTTTCGGGCCTTCGCCGGTTCGCATTCCTCCGGCCGGTCCTTCGGACCCCGCGGCGGCGATCATCGCCGAGCATCTCTTCGACGCGGGCGCCGCGCCCCTGGCCGCGGAACGCCATGCCGAAGTGCTCGCCGGCGATGCGCGGCTGCTCGGCATCATCGCGGAGCGTGACTCCGGCTACGCGCTCTTCCGCCTTCCGAGCGGCCCGAAGCTCGTCGCGCAGGGCGACGAGATCTCCCCCGGCGCGACGCTCGTGTCCGTCGACGCCGATGCGATCACGGTTCGCGACGGTGCCGGCGAGCATCGCTTCGTGCTGCGCGCGAGCGCGGCGCCCGCCGCACATGCAACGCCCGCGTCGCTCGCCCCAACCGCGACGCGCGCTGCCGCCGCGCCGACCCATGTCGCATCGGCCACGTGTGCGCCTCCCGCGGGCTTTCGCGGCAGCGTCGTGCGGCTCAACACGGAACTCCTCGGCGGGCTTTCCGGCGATGCCGGTCCCTGGCGCACGCTGCTCGCGCAGGCGACGGGCGGGCTCGTCGTGCGCGAAACCGGCGGCTTCGGCGCGATGCTGGGGCTCAAGGCGGGCGATCGCATTGCGCAGGCGAACGGCATCGCGCTTCGCGTTCCGGAGGATGTCGGCCCGGCCGTCATCGGGCCGCTCCTGGCGAATCAGGGCGTGCGGCTCGTCGGGTCGCGCGCTGGCACGCCGCAGGAACTCTGGCTCGCGAACGTGGCCTGCGCGGGCTGACTGAAGGTTCGTCGTCGGGTCACCGGGCCCGCGGCTGCGGCAGCCAGTCGAGGAGCGCAAGCGGCGTATCGATCCAGCCGGTCGCCGGCCAATCGTCGGCGCAGCCCTGCGCGCCGAGATACCCGTACTCCGCCACGATCGTCACCATGCCGGCGGCGTTGCCCGCCGTGACGTCGCGCAAGTCGTCGCCGACGTAAACGCAGTGCCGCGGCTCGAGCCCGAGGAGGCTCGCCGCATGCAGGAGCGGCGCGGGGTGCGGCTTGGGGTGCGGCGTCGTGTCGCCCGAAACGATCGCACGCGTGCGGCGATCGAGGCCGAGCGCGGCGACCACGGGCTGCGTGAAGCGCGCGGCCTTGTTCGTGACGATGCCCCAGGCGAGGCCGCGCGCGTCGAGCGCATCCAGCATCGCCTCGATCCCTTCAAATAGTCGCGTCGTCCGGTCGAGCGCCGCGGCGTAATACGCGAGGAATTGGTCGCGCAATGCCGGGTAGTCGGCATCGCCGGGCGCCACGCCCATCCCGGCGCCGAGCAAGCCGCGCGCGCCCGCGGACGCATGCGGACGCAACGCCTCGACCGGCACCGCAGGCAGTCCGCGTTCGCTGCGCATGCGGTTCACCGCGAAGGCGAGGTCCCCTGCGGAATCGGCGAGCGTGCCGTCGAGATCGAACAGCACGCCCTGCACCGGAAGCGGCCGCGCGCGCGGACGCGGTCGTGCGTCACCGCGCATCGCGCTCCGCGCGCCGGAACGCCGCGAGATAGTTCACCGACGTGTCGTCGCGAAGACGGTAGGCGCGCGTCAGCGGGTTGTACGTCATGCCGATCATGGCCAGCGGATCGAGGTGCGCGCGGCGTGCGAATCCGGCGAGCTCGGAGGGACGCAAAAACCGCGACCAATCGTGCGTCCCGCGCGGCAGAAGCTTGAGCACGTATTCGGCGCCGAGAATCGCCTGCAGGTAGGACTTGGGATTGCGATTGAGCGTCGAGAAAACGACGAGCGCGCCGTCGCGGGCGAGGGCGCTGCACGCGGCGACCGTCGAGGGGGGGTCCGGCACATGCTCGAGGAGCTCGAGGCAGGTGACGACGTCGAACGCACCCGGCATCTCGAGTGCCAGCGCCTCGGCGCCGGCCAGCCGATAATCGACGCTCGTGCCCGATTCGTACTGATGGAGCCGGGCGACGCCGATGCCCTTTTCCGACAGGTCGATGCCGGTGACCTCTGCGCCGAGCCGCGCGAGCGCTTCGGCGAAGATCCCGCCACCACAGCCGACGTCGACGACGCGCTTGCCGGCGAGTCCGCCCGCCAGCTTCTCGACCCAGCCCACACGCAGAGGGTTGATGTCGTGCAGCGGCTTGAATTCGCTTTGCGGATCCCACCAGCGATGCGCGAGTGCCGAGAACTTGGCGAGCTCGGCGGGGTCGGCGTTGCTGGCGACCGCGGCGCGCGCGCTGCCGTGGATGGGCGTTGCGTTGGCGTTCATGCAAGGCGCTCCTGCCAGACGCGGGTTCGATTCATCAAGGCCGATGCGTCGACGCGCGTAAGACGGCGCTCCTCGAGCACGCGCTCGCCGGCGACCCAGACGTCGGTCACGTGCTCGCGGCCCGCCGCGTTGACGAGGTGCGACGCGACATCGTACATCGGCAGCGTCTCGATGTCGGAGAGACGCACGGCCACGAGATCCGCCTCCTTGCCGGGAACGAGCGAGCCGATGCGCGCGTCGAGGCCGAGCGCCGCGGCGCCATTCTGCGTCGCCATCCGCAGCACCGTCGCCGCGGCCAGCGCGGCCGCGTCGCCGGTCGCGACCTTCGCGAGCAGCGTCGCGAGGCGCATCTCCGAGAAGAGGTCGAGGCGATTGTTCGATGCGGCGCCATCGGTGCCCAGCGCCACGCCGATCCCTCGCGCAAGCAGCTCGCTCGCCGGCGCGATGCCGCTTGCGAGCTTCATGTTCGACGCCGGGCAGTGCACGACGTGGCAGCCCTGCGCGGCGAGAAGATCGATGTCGCGCGGCTCGAGGTGCACGCCGTGGATCGCGATGAAATTCGGACCCGTCGCCCCGAGCCGGTCGAGCCGCGCGAGCGGCGTCTCCTCGTACGTACCGCGCGAATCGTGCACCTCGTGCGCCGTTTCGGCGACGTGCGTCTGGATGATGAGGTCGAGCTGGCGCGCGTAGACGACGATCGACTGCCACGTCGCGTCCTTTACCGTGTACGGCGCGTGCGGCGCGAGCGAGAACGTCAGGCGGGATGCGTGCTTGAATGCGTCGCGCGCGGCGAGACCGCGCTGCAGGTACCCGTCGGCGTCGGCGGCGTACGGCGTGGGAAAGTCCAGGATCGGCGCGCCGAGCATCGCGCGCATGCCGGCCTGCTCGTAGGCCTGCGCCGCGGCGTCGGGATAGAAGTACATGTCGTTCGCGCAGGTGATGCCGCCGCGCAGCATCTCGGCCGCCGCGAGAAGCGTCCCGTCGTGCACGAACTCCGGGGACACGAAGCGGGTCTCGCGCGGCCAGATGTGCCCCTCGAGCCACGCCTTGAGCGGCACGTCGTCCGCGATGCCGCGCAGCAGCGTCATCGCCGCGTGCGTGTGCGCGTTGACGAGACCCGGGATCAATGCGTGCTCGCGCAACGCGACGCGCGATGCGGGCGCGTACGCGTCGTCCGCGTCGCGCGCGGGAAGCAAAGCGGCGATGCGGCCCCGATCCACGATCAGCGCATGGTCGACGAGCGTGCCGGCGGGCTCGACGGGGACGATCCAGCGCGCGTCGATGCGGAGGTCCACGGGACGCGGTTCGAGCGCAGGCATCGTTTCAGTTTAGCAGCGCGCGCTCGAGGCTCGGGTCGCATGGCGAACGCGACCTCCGGTTCGGCGAAGCCACAAAAAAAGGCCCCGCACGAGCGCGGGGCCTTTTCCAGCGAAGGGTTGCGCGTCTAGCGCATGCCTTCGCCCTTCACCTCGACTTCGACGCGGCGGTTCGGCGCGAGACAGGCGATCAGCGCCTTAAGCTGCTTCTGGTTGCAAACGACGCCGGGAAGCGGCTGCGTCTCGCCCATGCCGAGCGTTTCGATCCTGTCGCGCGGCACCCCACGGCTCACGAGATAGTCGCGCACGGCGTCGGCGCGGCGCTCGGAGAGCCTCTGGTTGTACCTCGTGGTGCCGATGCGGTCGGTATGGCCCGTCACCAGCACGAGCTCGAGCTTCTGCACGCTCGACAGCTTCGAGACGATCTCGCGATCGATCGCAGCCTTGCCTTCGGGCTTCAGCACGGCCTTGTCGAAGTCGAACAGCGCCTTCGACGCGAGCGTGATCCGCTGCACCTGCGGCGCGGGCGCCGGCGCGGGCGCAGGGGCCGGCGCGGGCGGAGGCGGCGGGGCCGGGGCGGCCGCGGGCGGCGGAGGCGCCGGCGGCTTCGGCACGAGATCGGGTTCGCACGCGGCGATCGCCATTTGCGGCGTCCAGTAGCCGGTGCGCCAGCAGAGGTTGCCGGCGAGGCCGAGGGCGCCGTTGTACGAGCCGCTCTTGACGACGTTGTTGGTCGGACTCCCCGTGGCGCTGATGACGTAAGCGCAGTTCTTCGGATCGCAGCCCGCCGCACCGGG
>JBLMWW010000024.1:0-11190 GCA_050257435.1 Rudaea sp. | reverse complement strand
GCGCCAGCGGCCGGCGCTATACTTCCCTCGATGAATGCCCCCGTGCGCGCGGAGCCTGCGCACACTGCGAGAATCCCCGTCGCGGTGGACGCCGCGCGCGCGCTCGCACTCGCGCGCAAGGTGCTCGCCACCGAGGCGAACGCGATCCGCGCGCTCGCCGAACGCCTCGGTGCCCCCTTCGTCGCAGCGGTCGCGCTGGTGCTGCGCTGCGAGGGCCGCGTCGTCGTGTCGGGCATCGGCAAGTCGGGGCACGTCGCGCGCAAGCTCGCCGCCACCCTCGCCTCGACCGGCACCCCGGCGTTCTTCGTGCATCCGGCCGAGGCGAGCCACGGCGACCTCGGGATGATCACGCCCGGCGACGTCGTCATCATGCTGTCGAACTCGGGCGAGACCGACGAGCTCGTGCAGCTCGTGCCGCACCTGAAGCGCCAGGGCGCGAAGCTCGTCGCATTGACGGGCAACGAGCGCTCGTCGCTCGCGCAGGCGGCCGACGTCCATCTCGACGCGGCCGTCGACGCGGAAGCCTGCCCGCTCGGGCTCGCGCCGACGGCGAGCACGACGGCGGCGCTCGCGCTCGGCGACGCGCTCGCCCTCGCGCTGCTCGACGCGCGCGGCTTCTCGGTCGAGGACTTCGCGCGCTCGCATCCGGGCGGCGCACTCGGGCGGCGGCTCCTGACGCGCGTGGCCGACGTCATGCGCACCGGGGACGCGGTGCCGCGGGTGCCGCACGGCGCGACGCTCGCCGAGGCGATCGTCGAGATGACGGGCAAGGGCATGGGCATGACCGTCGTCACCGACGCGGACGGCCGCGTCGCCGGCATCTTCACCGACGGCGACCTCAGGCGCTGCCTCGGCCGCGGCGGCGACCCGATGCGCCGCGGCGTCGCAGAATTGATGACGCGCGCGCCGCGCACGATCACGTCCGACCGCCTCGCGGCGGACTGCGTCCTGCTGATGGAGACTCCGCCGAAGGTGATGCAGCTCGTCGTCGTCGATGCGGAAGGGAGGCTCGCCGGCGCGGTGCACATGCACGATCTCTTCCGCGCCCGCGTCGTCTGATGAGCGCATCCGGGTCGAATCCCTCCGCCGCCGCCGCGGGCGGCAGCGCAGCGGCTCAGCCTCAAGTTGGCGGGAACGTTGCGAGCGGGTTGGAGGACCGCGCGCGCCGCGTGCGGATGTTCTCCTGCGACGTGGACGGCGTGCTGACCGACGGTCGCATCTACATCGACGACCGGGGACGCGAGTTCAAGGCGTTCTGCGCGCTCGACGGCGTCGCGATGCACCGGCTGGCGAACGCCGGCATCGTCGTCGCATGGATCACCGGCAGCAAGGCGCCGGCTGTCGCACACCGCGCGCAGCAACTGCGCATTCCGCACCTCGTCGTCGACGCGCACGACAAGCTGACGCCATGGGAGCGCCTGCGTAGCGAGCTCGGCCTCTTGCCCGAGCAGTGCGCACACATCGGCGACGACCTTCCCGACATTCCGGTCCTGCGCGCCTGCGGGCTCGCCGCGACCGTCCCGCATGCCCCGGCCGCCGTGCGCGCCCACGCGCATTACGTCACTACGCGCGACGGGGGCGTGGGCGCGGTGCGCGAGCTCGCGGACCTCATTCTCGCGGCGCAGGGCCGAAGCGACGTCACGGATGCTCCGCGCCATGCCATGGCCGCGCTCGCGCCCGAAGGGACCTGATGGACCGCACGCGCGCCTGGTTCGACCGCCTCGTCGCATGGTCGCCGGTGCTGCTGCTGGGCGGCCTCGCCGCGCTCACGTATTGGCTCAACGCGCAGGTGCAGCCCCCGACCCTGCACCGCGACGGCTCGTCGCGTCACGATCCCGACCTCTTCCTCCAGGACTTTCGCGCCGTCACGTTCGACGCGAACGGCAGGCCGCGCGAAGCGCTTTCGGCGCAGAGCGCCGAGCACTTTCCCGACGACGACAGCGCGGAGCTTGCGCAGCCCCGGCTGTCGCTGACCGAGCCGGGCCGCCCGACGATGACGATCAGCGCCGATCGCGGGCGCATCGCCGGTGACCGCGAGCACGGGGAGTTCACCGGCCACGTGCGCGTCGAGCGCGACGCCGATCCCACGCCGGCGAGCGGCGGCAAGCCGTCGGGGCCGGTCACCTTGACGACCGATCGGCTCGACGTGCTCACGAAGGAGCAGCGGGTGCAAACCGACGCGCCGGTGACGGTCGAGGAGCCGCGTGGAATAATCCGCGGCCGAGGCCTCGAATTCGACAACAAGGCGAAGCGGGTGCGCATCACCTCGCACGTGAGCGGCACCCTGCAGCCCCAGGCGATCTCCAGATGACGCGACTCTGCGTTGCCGTGCGGCGGGCGATAGTCGCGGTCGCGTGCTGCGCGGCCCTGCTCGGCGCGGCCGCCACGCGCGCGGAGCAGGCCGATCGCGACAAGCCCATCAACTTCTCGGCCGACCAGCCGGCGGAGGTCGACTTCGAGAAGCGCGTCGGCACGCTGCGCGGCAACGTGGTCATCACGCAGGGCACGATGACGATCCGCGCCGATCGCATCGACTTCAAGCAGAACCCGGACAACTCGCTGTCGGCGACCGCGTACGGGAGCCCGATCAGCTTCCGGCAGAAGAAGGACGATTCCGACGAGTACTTCGAGGGTTACGCGCAGAAAGCGGTCTACGACGGGCAGAAGCAGACGCTCGAGCTCTTCGACCGCGCGTTGCTGCGCCAGGGCACGGACGAGATCCGCAGCAATTACATCTCGTACAACAGCGCGACCGGCGTGTTCAAGGCCGAGGGGCGTCCCGACGCGCCGGGCGTCGAAGGCCCCGGCGCACGCGTGCGCGGCGTCTTCCAGCCGCGCGGCGAGTCGCCGCTGGCGCCGAAGTCGAGCGCGCCCCGGCCCGCCGGCAAGGAAGCGAGCGCCCCGAAGGGCGATGCGGCCGGGAATGCCGCGAGCAAGAATGCAAAGCCCGCGCGCCCGCTCAAGCTCACGCCCGACGCGAAGCTGCCTGCGAAGTGAGCAACCTCGCGGCAGCGCACCTGCAGAAGCGCTACAAGGCCCGCACCGTCGTCCACGACGTCTCGCTCGAGGTCGCGAGCGGCGAGGTCGTCGGCCTGCTCGGCCCGAACGGCGCCGGCAAGACGACGTGTTTCTACATGATCGTCGGCCTCGTGGCCGCCGACGGGGGCGCGATCTCGCTCGACGGCGACGACCTGTCGCGGCTGCCGATCCATCGCCGCGCGCGCCGTGGGCTTTCGTACCTCCCGCAGGAGGCGTCGATCTTCCGCAAGATGACGGTATCGCAGAACGTCCGCGCGATCCTCGAATTGCAGGACCTCGACGAGGACACGCTGTCGAACCGGCTCGACGCCCTGCTCGAGGACCTGTCGATCTCGCATCTCGCCGATGCGCCCGCGGTGTCGCTCTCCGGCGGCGAGCGTCGGCGCGTGGAGATCGCACGCGCGCTCGCGACGCGGCCGCGATTCATCCTGCTCGACGAGCCGTTCGCGGGCGTCGATCCGATCGCCGTCCTCGACATCCAGAAGATCATCGGCTTCCTCAAGGAGCGCGGCATCGGGGTGCTGATCACCGACCACAACGTGCGCGAGACGCTCGGTATCTGCGACCGTGCGTACATCATCAACGAGGGGCGGGTCCTCGCCTCGGGCGCGCCGGGCGAGATTGTTTATAATGAGGACGTCCGGAAAGTCTATCTCGGGGAGCACTTCCGGCTCTGACGTCGCGGTACGCAGCTTCCATGCCGGCCATCCGGGCAGCTACCGTGTGGCGGTATCGCGAGCAGATCGGCGGCGGCCCCGTGACCGTTCGGGACCCCAAGGCCTCGCTGAGGCCGCACCATCGAGAAAGCGCGGTCGCCGGTGAAGCAGACGCTCCAGCTCAAGTTATCGCAGCACCTCACGTTGACGCCGCAACTGCAGCAGTCGATCCGGCTGCTGCAATTGTCGACGATCGAGCTCAATGCCGAGGTGGAGCGCATGCTGCAGGAGAACCCGCTGCTCGAGCGCGCCGAGGGCGAGGACGAGCGCGCGTCCGCCGAAGTTCCCCTATCGGGACCCGGGCGCGTGCTCGACGGAGCCGATTCGGCGCACGAGGTTCCCGCCGGCGACACCGCGTCGGAGACGCGCAGCACCCGCGACGATCTCCCGGATGTCGGGGACTACTCCGACTACGGAGGCGGCGGCGGGGAGGGCGACTGGGGCGGCGGCAGCGCGAACGACGACGACGATTTCCTGCCGCAGCAGGTCGCCACGAGCACGCTGCGCGATCACCTGAACGGCCAGCTCGCCCTGCTCAATCTCCCGTTGCGCGACCGGCAGATCGTGACGGCGCTGATCGACGCGCTCGACGACGACGGCTACCTCGCGACGCCGCTCGAGGAGATCGCCGAGCTCTTCCCGGCCGAGCTCGAGATCGAGCCCGAGGAGCTCTCGATCGCGCTCAAGTACGTGCAGAGCTTCGAGCCGTCGGGCGTGGGGGCGCGCGATTGCGCCGAATGCCTGGCGCTTCAGTTGAAGGGGTTGCCCGCCGACACGCCGTTTCTCGCCGACGCGCTCAAGGTCGTCGACGGCAACCTGCCACTGCTCGCGAACCGGGATTTCACGAAGCTCAAGCGGCTGCTCCATACCGACGACGCCGGCGTGCGCGGGGTCCGGGACCTGATCCGCAGCCTCAACCCGCGCCCGGGCGCGGCGTTCGCGAAGGCCGAGGCCAACTACGTCGTTCCCGACGTCGTCGTGCGCAAGGTGCGCAACCAGTGGGTGGCCTCGCTCAACGAGGCCGCGATGCCGAAGCTGCGGTTGAACCGCATCTATGCGGACATCCTGACGCGCAACCGCGAGAGCTCGAACCAGCAGCTCGCGGCGCAGCTGCAGGAAGCGAAGTGGCTGATCCGCAACGTCCAGCAGCGCTTCGACACGATCCTGCGCGTCGCCAAGGCCATCGTCGAGCGCCAGCGGCGTTTCTTCGAGCACGGCGAGGTGGCGATGCGGCCGATGGTGCTGCGCGAGATCGCCGACATGCTGAACCTGCACGAGTCCACGATCTCGCGCGTGACGACGCAGAAGTACATGCTGACGCCGCGCGGAACGTTCGAGCTCAAGTATTTTTTCGGCAGCCACGTCGCGACGGACACGGGCGGCGCCGCATCGGCCACGGCGATCCGTGCGCTGATCAAGCAGCTCATCGCGGCGGAGGACGCGAAGACCCCGCTCACCGACAGCAAGATCGCCGACATGCTCGGCGAGCAGGGCATCCTCGTCGCGCGCCGGACGATCGCGAAGTACCGCGAGGCGCTGCAGATACCGCCCGTCAACATGCGAAAGGCGCTTTGACGGTCGTCCTCGCCGCCCGCACCACGGACCGCTCACGCCGGCCCGAAAGCGTCCGCCGTTTCCTCGATTGGCATGTGCCGACCGCCCCGCGGGCGGGGGCAGCGCCCGTCGGCGGCCACGCTCCCCGGCGCATCCCCTACGACCTCGCAGCACGCAAAGGAGAGGCTTGATGAACTTGCAGCTGACTGGCCACCACATCGAGATCACGCCGGCGATTCGCGACTACGTCGTGGCGAAGCTCGAGCGCGTCGTGCGCCACTTCGATCACGTCATCGACGTGAACGTGGTGCTGACGGTGAACAAGCTGCAGCACAAGGTCGAGGCGACGGTCCACGTCCGCGGGAAGGACCTGCATGCCGAATGCGTCGACGGCGACATGTACGCGGCGATCGACGGTCTCGCCGACAAGCTCGACCGGCAGGTGCTGAAACACAAGGAGCAGATCCGGAATCACCGTCCGGACGCGAACGCGGCGAACCACCCGGCCGTCGGTTCGGCGGAAGGATCGGGATAGCCGGGTACGTATAATCGCGTGCCGCGCACCGGCGGGACGGCCCGCACGCCGCCCGCCGGGTTGCCGGGCGGGCGCCGGGACGATCGCGCGTCCCGGCACGCGTCCAATGCGCGAAAACGCGATGGCGGCGGCGATCCCGGCCGCGGAGGATGACCCCGGACCCCGGCCCTCATGAACCAGATCGCGGCGCTCCTGCCGCCCGCCAACATCGTGGTCGATCTCGACGTGCAGTCGAAGGCGGAGTTTTTCGCGGCGATCGGCGAGCGATTCGAGCGCAGCGTGGGCCTGCCGAAGGCGAGCGTCGCGGCGAGCCTCGCCGCGCGCGAGAAGCTCGGATCGACCGGCCTCGGCCAGGGGATCGCGATTCCGCACGGGCGCATCGAGCGGCTGCGTGACGCGTGCGGCGCGTTCGCACGCCTGCGACGCGCCATCGCGTTCGACGCACCCGACGGCAAGCCCGTCGATCAGCTGTTCGTGCTTCTCGTTCCGGAGCACGCCACCGATCGCCACCTGCAGCTGCTGTCGGAGCTCGCGCAGATGTTCTCGGAGCGCGCGTTCCGTGACCGCCTGACCGTCGCCAAGGACGCGCAGGCGATCCACGACGCCTTCCGTGACTGGCAGCCGGGACACTGAGGCGCGCCGCGGACTTTGGTGATGCGTCAGGTCAGCATCGAGCGTTTCCTCGAGGACAACCGCGAGCGGTTGGGGCTCGTGTGGCTCGCGGGCCGCGACGGCGGCAATCGCCTGCTCGTCGGCGAGAGCGCGCTGCGGCCGACGATCGGGCAGGTCGGCCACATGAACCTGATTCACCCGTTCCGCGTGCAAATCCTCGGCGCGGCGGAGCTCGCGTACCTCCGCGCGCTGCCCGAGGACGAGCTCAACCGCTCGATCAACCGGTTGTTCACGACCGAGCTCGCGGCGATCGTCGTGGGCAACGGCGAGCAGGTGCCGCGGCACCTGCTCGACATGTGCAACCAGCAAAAGGTCCCGCTCGTCACGTCGCAGCAGCCGTCGCCGCACATCGTCGACGTGTTCCGGATCTATCTCTCGCGCGTCCTGGCCGAGT
Organism: Rudaea sp.; assembly: GCA_050257435.1. GTDB lineage: Bacteria > Pseudomonadota > Gammaproteobacteria > Burkholderiales > Casimicrobiaceae > VBCG01. The sequence goes on along the minus strand of JBLMWW010000024.1, from coordinate 4,280 downwards.
CGACGACGCTCCACGGCGTGTTTCTCGACGTGCTGGAGCTCGGCGTGCTGATCACCGGCGCCTCGGCGATCGGCAAGAGCGAGCTCGCGCTGGAGCTCATCTCGCGCGGCAACGGCCTCATCGCCGACGACATCGTCGAGCTGTACCGGATCTCGCCCGACACGATCGAGGGCCGCTGCCCCGCCGTGCTGCGCGACTTCCTCGAAGTGCGCGGGATCGGCATCCTCAACATACGCACGATCTTCGGCGAGACCGCGGTGCGCCCGCACAAGCTGCTGCGGCTCATCGTGCATCTCGAGGATCACGGCAACGAGGCGTTCTCCGACCTGGATCGGCTGCAGGTGAACGCGACGTTCCAGGAGGTGTTGTCGGTGCCGATCCGCAAAGTCACGATCCCGGTGGCCGCCGGGCGCAACCTCGCGGTGCTGGTCGAGGCGGCCGTGCGCAACTTCGTGCTGAATCAGCGCGGCATCGACAGCACGAAGGAGTTCATCGAGAGGCAGCAGAGGTTGATGAATGAGGGGGATGGCTAGGGATTAGGGGCTAGGGATGAGGGACTAGGGGCTAGGGAACGGCGGCGCGATTTGCGCTTCGGTGGCTGGCGATGAATATCACTGCACGATGACAAGAGGTCATGCGCGGCACCGCAGCCCACGGCGTCGCCAGCGACGCTATGCTCCCTAGCCCCTAGCCCCTAATCCCCAGCCCTGGACTCTACCCATGCACCTCATCCTCATCGGCGGCGCCTCCGGATCCGGCAAGAGCGTGGCGCTCGCCGCCTTCGAGGACGCGGGGTATTACGCCGTCAATAACCTGCCGGTCGCGCTGCTCCTCGAGACGGCAGCGTACCTCGAGCGCGCGGGCCAGTCGCGCGTCGCCGTCGCGCTCGACGTGAAGACCGGTGCCGGTCTGTCCGGTCTCGAGGAGGCGATGGCGGCGCTCGATCAGCGGGGCTGGCACGTGCGCTTCCTCTACCTCGACACGAGCGTCGAGACGCTCGTCAAGCGCTTCTCCGAAACGCGCCGCCGCCACCCGTTCTCGAGCGGCGACCGCACGCTGACCGAGGCGATCGAATACGAGCGCGGCCTCCTCGCCCACGCGCGCCAGCTCGGCCTCACGTTCGACACCTCCGAGCTGCCGGCCGCGGCGTTGCGCGGCTGGATCAAGGAGTTCGTATCGGTCGATCCGTCGCAGATCACGCTGCAGCTCGAATCGTTCGGCTTCAAGCACGGCGTGCCGCTCGACGCCGACCTGGTGTTCGACGCACGCTGCCTGCCGAATCCGCATTACGAGCCGGCGCTCGCGCCGCTGACCGGGCGCCATGCGCCGGTCATCGAATTCCTGGAGCGGATCCCCGAGGTCGAGCGGATGTACACCGACATCTATCACTTCATCGCGAGCTGGCTGCCCGATTACGCGCGCGACAACCGCAACTACCTGACGGCCGCCATCGGCTGCACCGGGGGGCAGCACCGCTCCGTCTACCTGGTCGAGCGGCTCGCCAAGGCATTTTCGCCGCGCTACCAGGTGCTCGTGCGGCACCGCGAGCTCGCGCACGAAGCCGCCGGGTCGGTGGCCGCCGAGCCGGAGCGCGGCCCATGAGTCCCGCGCGCCGCATCACGCTCGCCTACACCGGCGCATCGGGGCTCCCGTACGGACTGCGGCTCCTGGAGTGCCTGCTCGACGCCGACGTGCACGTCGACCTCGTCTATTCGGCCGCTGCGCAAATGGTCGCGCGCCAGGAGTGCGACTTCACGCTGCCGACACAGCCGCGCGAGGCGGCGCGCCTGCTGCGCGAGCGCTACCCCTCGGGAACCGGGCGCCTCGACGTGCACTCGCGCGACGACTGGCTCGCCCCGATGGCGTCCGGCTCCAATCCGGGCGACGGCATGGCGATCTGCCCGTGCACGATGGGGACGCTCGGCGCGATCGCCGCCGGCATCGCGGACAACCTGATCGAGCGCGCGGCGGACGTGATGCTCAAGGAGCGGCGCACGCTGGTGCTCGTGCCGCGCGAGACGCCGCTTTCGGCGCTCCACCTCGAGAACATGCTGAAGCTCGCGCGCGCCGGGGCGATCGTCCTGCCGCCGTCGCCCGGCTTCTATACGCACCCGCAATCCGTGTCCGACCTCGTCGACTTCGTCGTCGCGCGCGTGTTGGACCACCTGCACGTGCCGCACGCGCTCGTGGCCCGCTGGGGCGAGGAGCGGCGGGCGGCGCCGCCGACGGCGGACATCTGAGGAAGGCGGTCGTACCGCCGCATTCCATGTCGACGTCCCTCGAGCCAGCGCCCGGCCGCGGCACGTGGTCGCTGCCGCTCTTCCCGTTGCGCACCGTGCTGTTTCCCGGCGGCGTGCTGCCGCTCAAGGTGTTCGAGCTCCGCTACGTCGAAATGACGAAGTCCTGCCTGCGCGACGCGCGGCCGTTCGGCGTATGCCTCATCACGCGCGGCGCGGTGGTGGCGCGCGAAGACGCGCCACCTCCGGACCTCGCGCGCGTCGGCACGCTCGCGCGCATCACCGACGTCGACATGCCGCAGATGGGCATCCTGCACGTGTCGACGCAGGGCGGCACGCGCTTCGAGATACGCCGCCACGGCGTCGATGCGAGCGGCGTCGTCGTCGCCCAGGTGACGACGATCGCCGACGAGCCCTCGCACGCGCTCCCCGCGACCTATTCGCCGCTGTCGAGGTTGCTCGCGCTCATCGCGACGCGCATCGGGGCGCGCAACTTCCCGGCCGACGTGCGTTACGACGACGCGTCGTGGGTCGGCCATCGCCTCGCGGAGCTGCTGCCGCTGCCGCTCGCGCTCAAGCAGAGCATGCTCGAGGTGAACGACGCGGATCTGCGGCTTGCCGCGTTGAAGCAGTATCTCGAGCGCGAAGGACTGTTGCAAGCCGTATAATTTCGCTCGGTGCATTGGGCAGCGAGCCATGGCCGGTCACAGCAAGTGGGCGAACATCAAGCACAAGAAGGCCGCCGCGGACGCGAAGCGCGGCAAGGTCTTCACGCGGCTCATCAAGGAGATCACCGTCGCCGCGCGCCTCGGCGGCGCGGATGCGTCGTCCAATCCACGGCTGCGCCTCGCCATCGACAAGGCGATGGACCAGAACATGCCGAAGGACACGATCGAGCGCGCGATCAAGCGCGGCGCCGGCGGCCTCGAGGGCGCGCACTACGAAGAGGTGCGTTACGAAGGTTACGGGATCAACGGCGCCGCGGTCATCGTCGACTGCATGACCGACAACCGTACTCGGACCGTTGCCGACGTGCGCCACGCGTTCTCCAAGCACGGCGGCAATCTGGGCACCGACGGCTCGGTCGCGTTCCTCTTCAAGCATTGCGGCCAGATCGTGTTCGCGCCGGGCGCCGACGAGGGCAAGGTGATGGAGGTGGCGATCGACGCCGGCGCCGACGACGTGCTCACGCACGACGACGGCAGCATCGAGGTCATCACCGCGCCGCACGACTTCATGCGCGTGAAGGACGCGCTTGCTGAGGCGGCACTCAAGCCGGAATTCGCGGACGTGACGATGAAGGCGCAGTCCGAGGTCGAGATGCGCGGCGAGGACGCGCAGCGCATGCAGAAGCTGCTCGACGCCCTCGAGTCGCTCGACGACGTGCAGGACGTCTACACGTCCGCGGTGCTCGAAGAGGCGTAGCGGCTCGCGGACCCGAGGTGACCGCCATCGGCGTCCGTCGCATCCTCGGCATCGATCCCGGCCTGCGCGTCACGGGCTTCGGCATCCTGGAAGCCGGCGCCGACGGGCTCGTCTACATCAAGAGCGGCTGCATTCGCGCGACCGGCTCGAGCCTGCCCGTGCGCCTCGGCGTGATCGTGCGCGACCTCGCCCACGTGATCGCGGAGGAGCGGCCGACCGAGGTCGCGGTCGAGAAGGTGTTCGTGAACGTGAATCCGAACTCGACGCTTTTGCTCGGCCAGGCGCGCGGCGCCGCGATCGCCGCGGCCGTCCTGGCGGGCCTGCCCGTCACCGAATACACCGCCGGGCAGGTGAAGCAGGCCGTCGTGGGCGCGGGCCGCGCGGTCAAGCCGCAGGTACAGGAGATGGTGCGCCGGCTCCTGGCATTGCCGGGCCTGCCGGCGTCCGACGCGGCCGACGCGCTCGCCGCCGCCATCTGCCACGCGCACGCATCCACGGGCGTGGGCGTCCTCGCGCGGCACGGGTATCGCGTGCGCGGCGGGCGGTTGCTGTCGATCTGAACGGCGGGTCAGGGCAAAAAGGGTCGATCGGGGTCGGAGCAACGCGCGTTGCTCCGAC
>JBLMWW010000023.1:0-20091 GCA_050257435.1 Rudaea sp. | reverse complement strand
CGGCTCGCCGATGACGCCCGCGACCACCCCCGCATCGCGCGCTTCGCGCAACACGGCGTCCGCGTCGTCCCGCCGCACCTGGACCACCGCGCCGAGCTCTTCGGCAAAGAGCGCCGCGAGCGGCCCGTCCGCCACTGGCGCGAACGCGACATCGAGCGCGCAGCGCGCCGCGAAGGCCATCTCCGCAAGCGTGACGAACACGCCGCCGTCGCCGATATCGTGATAAGCGAGCAAACGTTCCTGCGCGTGCAGGCGCTGCACGAGCGCGAAGAAAGCGGCCAGTGAAGAGGGGGTGACGTCGGGGGCATCGTTGCCGAGCCGATCGTAGACCTGGGCGAGCGCCGAAGCGCCGAGGCGCCGGCGTCCACCCGCGACGTCGAGATGCACGAGCGTCGTTGCGCCGCGATCGAGCCGCAAGCGCGGCGTGAGGCACGCGCGCGCATCGTCGATCGACGCGAACGCCGACACGATCAGCGACACCGGCGCGGTGACCGACTTGTCGGCCTCGCCGTCGCGCCACGTCGTGCGCATCGACAGCGAATCCTTCCCCACCGGAATCGACACGCCGAGGGGAATGCAGAACTCCAGCGCGACCGCACGGACGGTGTCGTAGAGCGCCGCGTCCTCGCCCGGCTCGCCCGCCGCGGCCATCCAGTTCGCCGACAGCTTGACATCGCGCAGATTCCGGATGCGCACCGCGGCGATGTTGGTGATCGCCTCACCGACGGCCATGCGCCCCGACGCCGGCGCATCGATCAGCGCGAGCGGCGTGCGCTCGCCCATCGCCATCGCCTCGCCGCCGTACCCCGTGAAGTCACGCAGCGTCACGGCGACGTCGGCGACCGGCACCTGCCAGGGGCCGACCATCGGGTCGCGCGCGCACAGGCCGCCGACCGTCCGATCACCGATCGTGACGAGGAACGTCTTGTCCGCCACCGCGGGGAACTGGAGTACGCGACGCACGGCGTCCTCGACGGTCACGCCCGTGAGATCGAGCGGCGGCGGCCGCCGCGAAACGCGCGTGACGTCGCGGGACATCCGCGGCGGCTTCCCGAGAATCACCTCGAGCGGAACGTCGACCGGCGCGTTGTGGAAGTACGGATCGTCGACGACGAGCTGCCCGGCATCGTTCGCGTGCCCCACGACCGCGAACGGGCAGCGCTCGCGCTCGCAGATCGCGGCAAAGCGCGCGAGGTCGTCCGGCGCGATCGCGAGCACGTAGCGCTCCTGCGCCTCGTTGCACCAGATCTCGCGCGGCGTCATCCCCGATTCCTCGGACGGTATCGCGCGGAGGTCGATCGTTCCGCCGACGCCGCCGCCTTGGCAGAGCTCGGGCAGCGCGTTCGACAACCCGCCCGCGCCGACGTCGTGAATCGAGAGGATCGGATTCGCGTCGCCCGCCTGCCAGCAACGGTCGATCACCTCCTGCGCGCGCCGCTCCATTTCGGCGTTGCCGCGCTGCACCGAATCGAAATCGAGATCGGCGGTGTTCGCCCCAGTCGCCATCGACGACGCGGCGCCGCCACCCATTCCGATCAACATGCCCGGGCCGCCCAACTGCACGAGCAGCGTGCCGGCGCGAAGCGGCTTCTTGCGCGTGTGCGCATCCGCGATGTTGCCGATGCCGCCCGCGATCATGATCGGCTTGTGATAGCCGCGCATCGCGTCCCGCACGCGCATCTCGAACGTACGGAAGTACCCGGCGAGATTCGGACGCCCGAACTCGTTGTTGAACGAAGCGGCGCCGATCGGGCCTTCGAGCATGATCGAGAGCGCGGAAGCCATCCGGTCGGGCTTGCCGTACGCCGCGTCGCCCGCTTCCCACGGCTGCGGCAGCGTCGGAATGCGCAGGTGCGACGTCGTGTAGCCGACGAGGCCGGCCTTGGGCTTCGCGCCGGTTCCCGTCGCCCCTTCGTCGCGAATCTCGCCGCCGGCCCCGGTCGCCGCGCCCGGAAACGGCGCGATCGCCGTCGGGTGGTTGTGCGTCTCGACCTTCATCAGCACGTGCGTCGTCGCGCGATGCGTTGCATACACGCCGTCGGCGTCGGGGTGGAAGCGATCGGCCGGCGCGCCCTCGATGACCGACGCGTTGTCGGCGTACGCGACGAGCGTCCCCGCCGGATTCGCCGCGTGCGTGGCGCGGATCATCGCGAAGAGGCTCTCCGCCTGCGGCGCGCCGTCGATGCGCCACGCGGCGTTGAAGATCTTGTGCCGGCAGTGTTCCGAGTTCGCCTGCGCGAACATCGTGAGCTCGACGTCGGTCGGATCACGGCGCAAACGCGCGAACGCATCGGCCAGATAATCGATCTCGTCCGCCGACAGCGCGAGGCCGAGCGCGGCATCGGCTTCCTCGAGCGCCGCACGCCCGCGCTCCCGCAGCGGGATGGTCGAAAGCGGACGCGGCGGCACGTGCGCGAACAGCGCGCGCGCCATGCTCACGTCGTCGACGACCGTCTCGGTCATCCGGTCGTGCAAAAGCGGCAGGAGCGCCGCGCGATCGTCAGCGGCCAACGACGCGCCGTCGAGCGTCGCGATCCGGTAGGCGATGCCGCGCTCGATGCGCGTGACGGCGTCGAGCCCGCAGTTATGGGCGATGTCCGTCGCCTTGGACGACCACGGCGAGATCGTGCCGAAGCGCGGGACGACGAGGCAATCGAACGCGGCGTCGCCGCCGGTCGCGTCGGCGGCGCGTCCGTACGTCAGCAGCCGATCGAGCGTCGCGCGCTCGGCGGCGGCGAGCGCACGCGCGACCTCGACGAAGTGCCAGTAATGCGCCGAAACGGTGGCGATCGCGTGCCCCGGCTTGCGCGCGCCGAGGGCAGCGAGGAGCTTGGCGACCCGGAAGGAAGAAAGGGCTGCGCCCGCGCGCAGCGCGAGAACTTCGGGCACGTGCAATTATAGCGTCGGCCCCGCATCGACCGGCGCAGCGGTTCTTCGCCTGCGCCCGGACCGTGGCGCGGCGACGCGTGCAAGGTGGATTACACTTTCGCCGCGCCGTGGCGTCCACGCGCCGCATCGCGGCCCGGTTCTGCCCGAAGCACGAAGGACATGTCCACACGCTACGATCTCGGCGACACGCCGCTCCTGCCGGTTCTGCCGATCGCGACGCTGCGCGACGTCGAGCGTCGGCACGCGCACGAAGCGCTGATGGAGCGTGCAGGTGCGGTCGCTGCCGAACTCGCCATGGCGACGCTCGCGTCGCGGCGCGGCGATGTCGTCGTGCTTGCCGGGCCGGGCAACAACGGCGGCGACGCGTACGTGTGTGCGCGCAAGTTGCGCGAGCGGGGCTTGGCGGTCCGCGTCGTCTCCACCGGCGCTGCGCCTTCGACGGGCGAGGCCGCAGACGCGCTCGCGGCATTGCGTTCGTCCGACGTCGCGTTCGTCGCGACACCTCCGCCCGCGGCGCCGGCGCTGATCGTCGACGGACTCTTCGGCGTCGGCCTGTCGCGTGCCCTCGCGCCGCCCTACTCCGGATGGGTCGAATGGGCGAACGCGAGCGGCGCACCGATCCTGGCGCTCGACGTGCCGAGCGGGCTCGACGCGGCGACCGGGGTCGCGCACGCACCGACGATCGTGGCGACCGCCACCGCGACGTTCATCGCGCTCAAGCCCGGGCTCCTGACGTGCGACGGTCCCGATCACTGCGGCACGCTGTCGGTGCACGCGCTCGGACTCGACGCGGACGTCCCCACGCCCGGGGTGCGCCTCGAATGGCGCGGGCTCGCTGCGCATCTGCCGCCGATCCTCGGCCGGCCGCAGCGCAAGTCGCACAAGGGAACGTACGGACGCGCGTGCATCGTCGGCGGTGCGGAGGGATTGGTCGGCGCCGCGCTCCTCGCGGGACGCTCGGCGATTCGGCTCGGTGCGGGGCGCGTCGTCGTCGGACTCGCCGCGCGCAATCCGCCGCTCGTCGACATGCTTTCGCCGGAACTCATGCTGCGCGAGGCGCATGCGGTCGGCACCGATCACGACGCGTGGGTCGTCGGGCCGGGCCTGGGCGGCGGCGAACGCGCGCAGGCGCTCCTCGAGAAGGTGCTCGCGATCGACCAACCGGTCGTCGTCGACGCCGATGCGCTGAACGCGATCGCCGCCGAACGGTCGCTCGTCGCCGCGGTCGCGTCGCGCCGTTCGATCACGCTCGCGACGCCGCATCCCGCCGAGGCCGCCCGAATTCTCCAATGTACGACGGCGGACGTGCAGGCCGACCGCGTCGGCGCCGCGACGAATCTCGCCAATACCCTGCGTGCGCACGTCGTGCTGAAGGGCGCGGGGAGCATCCTCGCGCGCCCCGACGGCACCTTCGACGTCAACGCCAGCGGCAATCCCGCGTTGGCGACGGCCGGCTCGGGCGACGTGCTCGCCGGCATGCTCGGCGCGCTGCTCGCGCAGAGCGTCGGCGCAAACGACGCGCTTCGCATCGGCGTGTGCCTGCATGGCGCGGCGGCCGACATGCTGGTCGCGCGCGGCGTCGGCCCGCTCGGCGTTACCGCCTCCGAGGTGATCGATGCGGCGCGCGCGCTCGTGAACGAGGCGACGCGGCCGCCGTCACAGCGCTAAGGGGTCGGATGCCGATTTCCGTCGCCGTCGACGGCAACCGGCGTCCGATCCCGAATTTCCGGCACCGGCTGTCGTTCGCTACGGAATCAGCAGCGTCGCCCCCGTCGTCTTGCGGGACTCGAGCGAGCGGTGCGCCTCGGCGGCATCCTTCAATGGAAACGTCTGCCGCGCGTCGGGCTTGATCTTGCCGGCCAGGACGAGGTCGAACAGCTCCGACGCCATCGCGTTCAGCGACTCGCGTGTCGATGCATACGTGACGAGCGTCGGCCGCGTCGCGTAGAGCGATCCCTTCTGCGACAGGAGCATGATGTTGAAGGGAGGGATCTGTCCCGACGCGCTGCCGAAGCTCACGAACATGCCGCGCGGCGACAGGCAGTCGAGCGAGGCGGGAAACGTGTCCTTGCCGACGCCGTCGTAGACGACCGGCACGCCCTTGCCGCCGGTGAGCGCCTTGACGCGCTCGACGAAGTTCTCGCGCGTGTAGACGATCGTGTGCGTGCAGCCGTTGGCGCGCGCGAGCTCCGCCTTCTCGTCCGAGCCCACGGTGCCGATCATCGTGACGCCGAGCGCGCGCGCCCATTGGCACGCGATGAGACCGACGCCGCCGGCGACCGCATGAAAGAGGATCGTCTCGCCGCCCCGCAGCGGAAACGTCTGCCGGAACAGGTACTGCACGGTGAGCCCCTTCAGCATCATCGACGCCGCGGTGCGATCGGCGATGCCGTCGGGAAGCTTGACCAGCCGCTCGGCGGGAACGTTGCGCTCGGTGCTGTACGCGCCGAGGGGCCCGGTGCCGCTCGCCACGCGATCGCCGGGCTCGAGCCAGTCGACGCCGCTGCCGACCGCCTCGACGACCCCGGCCGCCTCGTTGCCGAGCCCGCTCGGCAACGTGAGCGGATAGAGCCCGCTGCGGTGGTACGTATCGATGAAGTTCACGCCGATCGCGGTATTGCGTACACGTGCCTCGCCCGGGCCCGGCGGGGAGAGGTCGACGTTCTCGAACTTCAGGACTTCCGGTCCCCCGGTTGCGTGCAAACGAATCGCCTGCGCCATGTGGTCGCTCCTCAGGATTGCGTGGTTTCGCGGGTCCGCGCCGGCGCGCCCGGCGCGGACGCTTTCTTGCGGGCGGCCGATCTCGCGCGCGAGCGGGTGGCCTTCGCCGCACCGGTCCGTGCCGCGGTTTCGGGAGCGCGCACGAGCATCACGGGGATGCGCGCCTCGCGCAGCACGGTCTCGGCGTCGCTTCCCATGAGCACGCGCGAGAGCCCCCGCCGGCCGTGCGTGCCGAGCACGATCACGTCCGCGCGTGCCTTGCGCGCCTGCGCGAGGATCGCTTCCGCGACCGTCCCGCCCTTGGTCTCGACGAGGAACGTCTTCGCCTCGACGCCGGCATCGCGGGCCTGGCTCTCGGCCTTCGCAAGGATGCGCCGGCCGTTCGCCCGCAGGTCCTCGAGCATGTCGTCGACGTAGCTCGCCGGGACATAGCTCATGTCGCCGACGTACGCCATGCTGGCCATCGTGTCGACGACGTGGACGATCGCGAGCGACGCATGCTGGTCCGCCGCCAAGCCGATCGCCGCCTTCAGTCCCCGGTTCGACGTGGGGCTCCCATCCACCGCCACCAGTATCTGCTTGAACATGGCGCTCTCCGTTGTTCGGGTTGTCGCGGGCCAAAACAAGCAGTTTACCGCTGTCGCGCGGCAGGATAGGAGCCGCGCTGGCGGCGGCCGGGGCGCAACCGCGAGGATCAGGTTTGGCGAAACGCCGATGATCCCGGACATCGCCGTCGCGATACGGAGCCCGACAAAGAGGAGCGTGGCGAGAGGACGAGCCAAGGCACGGCGAAGCGAGCGCGAGAATGTCGGTCTTCCCGCTGCTCAGCCATCGTCCTCGCCGCCGCCGTCGACCACGCCGAACTCGATCGGCAGGCGCACGTAGAACACACGGATCCGCTCCGCCTGCAGATGATCGAGCAGCCGCTGCGCGTCCTCTTCGCTGACGGCGAAGTCGATTTCGACCGTCAGGTCGCCGGCCAGCTCGAAGAAGTGCTCCTCGTGCAGGATGCCGTGCCGCCCAAAGCCAGCGATCGCGCGGAAAGCCGACCCACCGTGGAGGCCGAGTTCCCTGGCCTGCTCCAGCAGCCACTCGTAGAGCAGGATGTGGCGATGCTTGCGGTTCTCGTGCACGTAGAAACGCAGCAACGTTCCCTTCATGAGGATGCCCCCCATGCGAACAGCGCGCGCATCGCGAGGATGCCGGCGAGCGTCAACGCCACGGAGCCCGCGACGTGCACGACGACGCCGATCGCACACCACAGCCACTCCTTGCGCTGCAGGAGCGTCGCGATCTCGGCGGAAAACGTGGAGAACGTGGTGAGCCCGCCAAGGAAACCGGTCGTCGTGAGGAGCCGGATCTCCGGCGTCACCGTCGCGTGGCGCGTGACGATCTCGAGCACGAGGCCCACCAGGAAGCCGCCGAGCAGGTTGGCGGCGAGCGTCCCGAGCGGAAGCGTCGGGAACACGGGATTCAACGCGATGCCGAGGCCCCAGCGCAACCACGCGCCGAGCGCAGCCCCTCCGCCGACAGCCAACACCGATCCCCACGCAAGCATGCACATCCTCCTGCCGCGACCTCGGCGGCACACACACTTCGAAGGCGGTCACCACGAACGGCCTGCACCGCCCAGCGCTGACGCGTGTTGCGGGCAGGCATCATCAGCCTTGCGGCGGTTCGGCGGATTCGTGCCGCGGACGCGGCACGAACGGGCGCGGGAGGAATGCCATCTCCCGAGACGCATTGTATTGAGCCGTGCCGCGCGCGACAAGTTCTGCGGGCCCGACGGACATCGCCGCGCCGAGTGCGCGGGCAACGGATGCGCACGCCGAAGTGGCGCGGCGGCGCACGCGTCGATCAATCGCGCAGCGTCGCGGTCAAGCGCCGCGTGTCGAGCAGCAGCGCGAGCGCATCCCCGATATGGCGCGTCACGATGTCTGCAGCGCGACCGGCATCGCCGGCCATCCCTTCATCGCCGATCACCGCGATGCCGAGTGCTGCGGTAGCAAGCATCAGGCGATCGTTGCGGCCGTTGCCGATGGCCACCACGCGTTCGGCCCCGAGCCGCTCGACGAGGGCGGACTTCGCCTCGGCCTGGCGGTCGGCTCCGAGCACCGTCACGTCCCACGGGCCGTCGCGAAGCTCGGCGCGCGCCGAGCCGAACGTGTCTCCCGTGACGACACGCACCTTCAACACGCGCGCGACGTCGGCGAGCAGCGCGCGGACGCCGTCGACGAGGCAGCCGTCGCGGGCGAGCGTGCCGTTGAAATCGCAAACGAGGTCCGTCAGAAGGAGGCGACCGTAACCCGGAATGGCAAAGTCGATCATGCTTCACCTCCGCGCGCCGTCTGGGCCGCGGCCGATCGGCCGCACTCGACCGTCAACGGATGAACCGATCGACGTAATCCGCGGGCAGCCCCACGCTGCGGTAATGCCGCCGGCACATGTCGATCTTGGTGAACACGTCCTCGTAGCCCGTCTGGCGCCCGTCGGCATCGACGTAGATCATCGCGCCCGCGATGTTGAAGAACGTGATCATCTCCGGGCAGTCCTCCGGTACCGTCAGCGTATGCACCTCGCCGGGCGGCTCGAACACGAAGCTTCCCTCCTCGGCGGTCCAGTCGTGCTCGAGGTATTTCCAGCGCCCCTTGATCACGTAGCCCACGACGAGCATCGGATGCCGGTGTCGCGAGAGCACGCCCGCGCGTGTCACGCGGAGCAGATTGCACCAGCCGCCGTTCACGGTGTTGAAGAGCAGTGGCCGGAACCAGACGTCGGGCGCCTGTGGCACCCAGATGCGCTCGTCGTCGGGAATCGCGCGCACGGCGATCTCCGGGCGGATGCCGAGCGCGGGGAGGATGGGAGGTGCGGGCATGGCGGTCATTGATTGACTTTCCTCGCCGACCGCTTCGCGGTCAGCCTCCCCTCCAAGGGAGGGGCGAGCGCTTGGGTCGGCCCTGCGCGCTCATGCGGCGGAACGCTGCTTCACCGCGGTGACGAGGGCGTCGATCTCCGCGCTCGCGTCGCGCTCGCGCGGAAACGGCCGTCCCGCGCGCCGGAACCAGTAGCGCGCGTTCCCGAGGTCACCCTCGAGCATGTGCACGATGCCATGCGCCCAGCATCCGATGTCCGTATTGTCGTTCTGCACGATCGCATGCGCCTTTTGCCAGTCGCCACGCTGCAGATGCCGGATTGCCGCAGAAAGTGCCATCGCATCCTCCAAGGGCTATGCAATAAGATATCCCCCGTCGACCGGAACGATCGCCCCGGTCATGAAGCGCGCCGCGGGCGTGCAAAGGAAGACCGCCGCGCCGGCGATGTCCACGGGCTCCGCCCAGCGACGAAGCGGCGTGCGCGCGAGGATCGCCTCGCTGCGCGCCGGGTCCTCCTGCAGCGCGCGCGTGAGCGGTGTGCGCACCCAGCCCGGCGCGATGGCGTTGACGCGGATTCCCTCCGCGGCGTACGCGAGCGCAAGCGATTTGGTGAGTTGTGCAATGCCTCCCTTGCTCGCGCTGTACGCTGGAACGAGCGGCCCGCCCTGATACGAGAGCACCGACGCCGTGTTCACGATCGCGCCGCTCCCGTTGGCCGCCGCGCGCGCGAGCTTCGCGCGCGCGCTCGCGCAACATCGCATCGTACCCGTCAGGTTGACGGAAAGCACGTCCTCGAACACGGCGAGATCGTGCTCGGCGCCGCGGCGGATGATGCCGGCGCAGTTCACGAGCACGTCGAGACGCGGCAGGTCGCCGATCAGCGCGCGTACGGCGGCGGCATCGCGCACGTCGAGTACGAGGGCGTCCCGCGGTGCGAAGTCCGGAGCGGCGCGGGCGTTGTCGACTTCCTCGCGCGTCGCGCCCGTCACGGTGACGACGGCGCCGGCGCCCGCGAGCGCACCCGCGATCGCGGCGCCGATTCCGCTGGAGCCGCCGACGACGAGCGCGACCTGGCCCGCGAGCACGTCGCTACGAAACGTCGCCGCGATGGGATCGGCGTGGCTCATGGTCCCTCCGCCGCGAGCCGCGCGACGTCGGCGGCGCGCGGCAGGGGCGCGACCGCCCCGTACCCCGTCGTGGCGAGCGCCGCGGCGCGGTTCGCATAGCGCGCCGCGGCGAACGCGTCGTCGCCCGCGACCATGCGCGTCACGAACGCGCCGTCGAAACAGTCGCCGGCGCCCGTCGCATCGACGGCAGCCACCAGGATGCCGTCGATCCGCTCGTGGCGCACGCCGTCCGACACGAGGCATCCGTCGCTGCCGAGCTTCAGCGCGACGATCGTGCAGCCGTGCGCGTGGCACGCCTCGACGATGCGCAGCGGATGATCGTGGCCGAAGAGATGCTTCGCGTCGTCGAGGCTCGGCAGCGCCCAGTCGGCGGCCCGCAGCGTCTCGAAGACGATCGCCTTCGCCCGCGCGAGCGGCCAGAGCTTGAGGCGCAGGTTGGTGTCGTACGAGATTTGTGCGCCGGCGGCCCGCGCCACGTCGATCGCCGCGAAGCAGGCGTCGCAGGCGCTCGTCGATATCGCCTGGCTGATGCCCGACAGATGCAGCACGCGCGTCCGGCGCAATACGGAAAGCGGCAGCGACGCGGGCGTCATGCGCGTCGCCGCGGAGCCGCTGCGCAGGTACGAGAATTCGTGCCCGTGCGCGCCGTGCGCCACGAAGTACACGCCGGTCGGCGCATCGGCATCGACGGCGACGCCGTCGGTGGATACGTTCTCGTCGCGCCACAGCGCGAGGAGCTGCCGCCCGAAGGCGTCGTCACCCACGCGCGTCACGTAGCCGCTGCGTGCGCCGAGGCGCGCGGCGGCGATCGCCATGTTCGACGTGTCGCCGCCGAAGCCTTGCAGGAACGTCCGCGGATCGGGCGCGCGCGCGGCGTTGAACTCGATCATCGCTTCGCCGATGGCGACGATGTCGAGGCGGGTTTCGTTCATCGAACGCCAATCGCCGACGCGTCAGGCGCGAGGCAAGGCGCGGAACGCGGCCGCGTACGCCGCGGCGGCCGCGCGCACCTGCGCCGGTTCCATGCCGGGCTTGTAGAGATTCGATCCCGTGCCGAAACCGGTGGCGCCGGCGTTCCACCAGGGCGCCATGTTGTCGGGGCGTATGCCGCCCACGGCGAGCACGAGCGCGTCCCTCGGCAGCACCGCGCGCCACGCTCGAAGCGTGGCGGGCACCATGCCCTCGGCGGGAAACAGCTTGAGCGCGTCAGCCCGCGCGGCGAGCGCGGCGAACGCCTCGGTCGGCGTCGCGACACCGGGAACGCAAAGCATCGCGCGCTCCTTCGCCTCGCGGATGACCCTGGCGTCGGCGTGCGGCATCACGATCAAATGCCCGCCGATGTCGCGCACGCGCGAGACGTCGGCAGCGTCGATCACCGTCCCCGCGCCGACGAGGCAGCGATCGCCGAACCGCTTCTGCAGTTCGCCGATCGAGTCGAACGGCCGCGGCGAGTTGAGCGGCACCTCGAGGATGCGAAAGCCCTCGGCGCACAAGGCGTCGCCGATCGCGGGGATCTCCTCCGGCGTGATGCCGCGCAGCACGGCGATGAGCGGCAGCGGCGCGAGGTAGTCGGCGAGCTTCAAGGCGTGACTCCGCTAAGGTTGCGCCGCGACGAGACCGCCGAACAGCGCGATGCGCCACAGGCCGTGCGCCGCCGCATCGTCGCCGGCGCGTTCGGCGATCGCACCGGCGTCGGTCAGCGCGAGATCATAGCGCTCGACCAGCGTGTCGTCGCCGATGATGCGGACCCGCGACGCGTCGACGCCCGCGCGCTGCGACCACGCGCGCGCGGCGCGCACTTCGCGCCCGATCAAAAGTCCCGACAGCCAATCGGCGACCTCGTCCGAGGCGAGCATGCCGGTGAGCGCCAGCGTCCTCGCGCCGAAGAGATCGTGCAGGAGCTCGCCATCGTCGAGCCCGCGCGCGACGCCGCGCGAGAACGCGTCGCGCGCGAGCCGGCCCGGCTCGTGGCCGGCGAGCCGGCCGAGCATGCTGTGATCCATCAGGATCGCGTACAGCTCGCCCGTCATGAACGTCGTGAAATCGACGATGCGGCCGTGCTCCACGCGCGCCCATTTGCTGTGCGTGCCCGGGAGCACGGCGAGGACGGCCGGCTCGTCGGTCGCAACCGCGCCGAGGAGCTGCGTCTCCTCGCCGCGCATCACGTCGGGGATGCGCTTCGCGTCGTGCGTGCTGACGCCGGGGACGATCGCGAGCTTCTCGAGCGGCGCCTGCGCGATGCGATCGGAGAGCGCGGCGAGCGACGCCGGGCATTCGACGTACGGCGCCTCGACCCAGCCCTGCCGGCTGCCGATCATGCCGCAGGCGATCCTCGGCGCGCTCTCGTTGATCCAGTCGCCGAGGAGCCGCGCGAGCGCGGACTCGAAACGGCCGTCGCGTACATGCCGAACGCCGAGCGGCACGCTGCGCCGGTCGAGCACGGCGCCGCTGCGGTCGATGCGATAGGCACGCGCCGATGACGTGCCCCAATCGATCGCGACGAGCGCCGTCTCGGACAATGCGAGCTACCAGCGCTGCGCGGCTTCGTCGTCGCTCGCGCGCGCCTCGACCCAGCGCTCGCCGTCGGGCAGCCGCTCCTTCTTCCAGAACGGCGCACGCGTCTTGAGGTAGTCCATGACGAATTCGCACGCGTCGAACGCGGCCCCGCGATGTGCGCTCGCGACGACGACGAGCACGATCGGATCGCCGGGCGCGAGCGCGCCGACACGGTGGATGACGAGGGCGTCGCGGATGTCGAAGCGCCGCTTCGCCTCGTCGACGATCTCCGCGAGCGCGGCCTCGGTCATGCCCGGGTAATGCTCGAGCGTGAGACCGGCCACGCTCGCCTCGTCGTTGATGTCGCGCACCGTGCCGACGAATGCGGCGATCGCCCCGATGCCGCGGTCGCCGCGGCGCAGCCGCTCGATCTCGGCACCGGCGTCGAACGGCTCGGCCTGGACGCGCACGCGCGGGAATTCGGAGGCCGTCACTGACTAACGCTCAACCGCCGGTGACGGGCGGGAAGATCGCGACCTCGTCGCCTTCGGCCAGCGCCTGGTCGCGATGGGCGACGCGATGGTTGACCGCGAAGCGCACGGCGCGCCCCGCCGCCAGCTCCGTTGCCCAGCTGCCCCCGCGCCCGCGCAGCGCGTCGATCACCGTACCGACCGTCGGAGTCGAGGCGGCCGGCACGGCAAGCGTTTCGCCGCTCGTCGCGAAGGCCTCGCGCAGACGCGCGAGATAGACGAGACGAACGGCGACGGTGGAAGGGGAATCGAGCATGGCCAACCTGTAAAAGCAAAGCGCCGGTGCCCTTGCCGAGCCCGGCGCTTCGATTGTACGACGGGAGCCGCGGCGTCCGGCGTTAAAACCTGAACTGCATGCCGAGTTGCACCTGGTCGGACTCGGGCAGCGGCCCGGTGATCGATTCGCCGGCGAAGCGCGGGAAGCGCGCGTACTCGAGCCTCAGCCCGAGCGCCGGCGAGACGTCGTAGCGCACGCCCACGCCATAGTTGACGCCGTCGCGCGTCAGCCGTGCCTCGCCGGGCGGGAGCGCCGATATTGCGTACGTCGGCGGCGCCTCGCTTTGCGCATAACCGAGCCGCCCGTAGAGCGCGAAGCTCTTGCGGAACGACCAGGAGGTGTAAACGTCCGCGTTGTACATGTGCGTCGCCAGGTCGGGTGCGCCGGTGAGCGACAGCCCGACGCCACGCCCCGTACCCGCAGCCAAAGGCTGGGCATAGCTGTCGATGCTGGAGAGCGAGCCCTCGACGGCGAGGTCGTTCGCGAAGCGATAGCCGCCGAATACGAGCGCCCGCCGGGCGCCGTCGTCGCTCACCAGGGGCGAGGCGAAGCGGCCCCAGGTCGAGGCCAGATGCTTGAGGTTGATGCCGGACGTTTCGGTACCGTCGTTCCGGAGGGCGACGCCGCCGTAGAAGCCCGTCGCATGGGCAGCCGCAGGCGCCGGCCGCTCCGCCGCCAAGGCGCCGCCGGCCAACCCCAAGCCGACCAGGGCTGCGACCACAAGTGTCTGTATCCTAACCATTTGTTGGATCATTTCCCGGTGCGCCGCCGGTGGCTCGGCGTCTTGGGCAGCGCACCTCGACACAGGTTCAACGTACGCCGACACCCCGCATTCGTCAATCGGCGACAGGCCAGGCGGCCGCGTTTTCAAGGACGAATGTGGCGATCGCGTCCACGTCGCGCAAGTCGAACGCCGGCAATTCGCCTCCGGCTCGGCCGGGCAGGTCGGTCGCGACGGCCAGGACATGGAGATCCCCATGGTGCAGCCGCGGCTTGCCGACGTGTTCGCGCCAGACCTCGAGCTTGGGGATCGCCTCCCGCTTCCACCCTTCGACGAGCACGAGGTCGCATGGCGATAGCCGCGCCAGCGCGTCGGCCAGCGTCAACTCGGCAGCGCCGCGCAGCTCGTGCACGAGCGCCCAGCGGGTGGCGGACGTCACGAGCACTTCCGCGCAGCCCGCCATGCGGTGGCGGTGCGAGTCCTTGCCGGGCCGATCGACGTCGAAGCCGTGGTGCGCGTGCTTCACCAGCGACACGCGCAGTCCGCGCGCGGTCAGCCGGGGGATGAGCGCCTCGATCAGCGTCGTCTTGCCGCTGCCCGACCAGCCCGCGAATCCGAAGACGCGCATGGCGTCTCAAACGGTTGGAACGCGTCGCCACGGCGCGGGCGTGGGTCTCGCACCGGCGTCGCGCGCGAGCCCGGCGTGCACCACGGACCCGTCCCATACCATCACCCCGGCGGCGAGCCCCGTGTCGGCATCGAGTGCCCCCGTCACGCCACGTCCCGCGAGGGCCTGCACGTAGCCGAGCGTTGCGGCCGCGAGCGCAAGCGTCGCGGTGCGCGCGACCAGTGCGGGCGTGTTGGGCACGCAGTAATGGACGACGCCCTCGGCGACGTACGTCGGCGAAGAAAGCGAGGTCATGCGCGAGGTTTCCGCGATGCCGCCCTGGTCGATACCCACATCGACGAGCGCCGATCCCGCACGCATCGCGCGCACGGTCTCGCGCCGGATGAGCTTGGGCGACAACGTTCCCGGCTCGAGTACCGCACCGATGACGAGATCCGCGTCGATCACGGCCGCCTCGAGTGCCTCGTGCGCCGACCCGATACGCGACGTCGCAACGGGCGTTCCGCGCGCTGCCAGAGCACGTTCGAGCGCCGCGAGGCGTTCCGCCCCGCGCGAGAACACGCGCACGGCGCAGCCCAGCGCCGCTGCGACGCGCGCCGCCTCGCCGCCGACGTTCCCGGCACCCAGCACGACGACGCGGGCGGCGGGCACGTCGTCGACACCGGTGATGAGCGTGCCGTTGCCGCCTGCGGGCGTGGCAAGCGCCTGCGCCCCCGCGAGCGGCGCGAGGCGTCCCGCGATCCGCGACATCGGCGCAAGAAGCGGCAGCCCGCCCTGCGCGTCGCGCACCGTCTCGTACGCGATGATCCCGACGCGCGCCGCCCGGACCGCGTCGAGGAGCGCGGGATCGCGATTGAGCTGCGCGAAGCCGAACACCACCGTGCCGGCGCGCAACCGCGCGTATTCGACGCGCTGGATCTCCTTGACCTTGACGACGAGGGGGCACGCCCACGCGGCGTCGACATCGGCGACGACGCTCGCACCGGCCGCCGCGAACTCGGCATCGGAGAACCCGCTCGCCGCGCCCGCGCCCGCCTCGACGACGACCTCGTGACCCGCGCGAACGAGGGCGCGCACGCCTGGCGGAACGATGCCGATCCGGCGCTCGCCATCCTTCGTCTCCCGTGGGACGCCGATGCGCATCAGCGTCGCGGTGCTGCGCGTCGTCGCATGTCGCGGCCATTGTAGCGGGGACGCTGCGGGCGACCGCGCCGTACCGATGTAGACTGCCAGCGTCGTCCCCACATGGCACTTATGAAACATCCGCTCGTTCCCCGCGACCCGCCCTCGAGCGAGGCGGCTCACGGCGCGATCATCGATACGCTCGAGCGCGTCCTGGCCGACATCCCGCCGCCCGCGAGCGGCCGTGCCGAGCTGCCCGATGCCGCGGCGAAGGCCATCGCACGTCGCGCGGCCAAGCGCGCGGCGGTGCTCTCGGGCTCGCTCGCCCTGCCCCCCGGTCCGCTCGGCTTCGTAACGCTCCTGCCCGACCTCTATCTCATCTGGCAGACGCAGCGGCAGATGGTGTCGGACATCTTCGGCGTATATGGGCGCAGCGCCGAGCTCACCCGCACGCACATGCTCTATTGCCTGTTTCGCCACGCGGCGAGCCAGGTGGTGCGCGACGTGGCCGTGCGCGGCGCCGAGCGCATCGTCTTCGGGCAGCTTTCCGGCGCGGCGCTGCGCAGTGCGCTCGGCGGAATCGGGTTGTCGGTGTCGCAACGCCTGGCGAGAAACGCGGCCGGCCGCTGGATCCCGCTCGCCGGCGCAGCGGCCGTCGCGGCCTACGCGTACTGGGACACGCTGCAGGTGGCGAATACCGCGCAACGGCTGCTCACGTCGCCCGAGCTCGATCCCGTCGCCGCGTAGACGCGATGTGCGGCCGCTACGAGCTGTCGAGCCATCCCGCCGCGATCGCGCTCGCGTTCGGCCTGCCGCATCCGCCGAACGTTCGCCCGCGCTACAACATCGCGCCGACGCAGCAGGTGCCGATCGTGCGCCGCAACGCGGCGGGTGAGCGCGAGCTCGTCTCGGTGCGCTGGGGACTCGTGCCGCGCTGGGCGAAGGACCCGTCGATCGGCACGCGGATGATCAACGCGCGCGCCGAGACCATCACTGCCAAGGGCGCGTTCCGCAACGCCTTCGCGCGCCATCGCTGCCTCGTTCCCGTCAGCGGCTTCTATGAATGGCAGACGACGCCGGGCGGGAAGCAGCCGCTGCATATCGGTCTTGCCGACGGGCGGCCGTTCGGCCTCGCCGGTCTCTACGAGCGCTGGCTCTCGCCCGAGGGCGAAGTGCTCGACACCTGCACGATCGTCACGACGCAATCCTGCGCCTCGCTCGCCGGCGTGCACGATCGCATGCCGGTGATCGTGCCCGAAGCGCAGTACGCGCGCTGGCTCGACTGCGCGCGGCAGGATGTCGCCGACCTGCTCGCACCGTGGTCCGGCGACGCCCTTCTCGTCTATCCCGTCTCCAGGCGCGTCAATTCGATCGTCAACGACGATGCGTCGCTTTGCGATCCGGTCGATGCCACACCGTCGACCGGCGACGCGTCCCGTGTCGACGAGGCGCATCCCCCATCGCACGACGAGCATGACGGCGCCGGCCGCGAAACCGCGGACGAGGACGCGCCCGACCAACTGAGCCTGCTTTAGCACGCGTCACGCGGACTGAGCGTCGCCGCGAACTTCGGGCGGGCGACGGCGGAGTCAGCGGCCGAAGAGCTTGCCGAGCGCCTTGCCGACGTCCTGCGGCAGCCCGAGCTCCGGCACCGGCGCCTTCCCCTTGGCGGCAGGGGCAGGCTTCGGCTCGCGCGGCGCCTTGCCCGTCAGCGCGACCGCGCACGGCGCGGACGGCTCGCTCGTCGCGCCGAACAGTGCGCCGCCGATGGACGCGAGCCCGCCGCCGGCCGCACCGAGCGCGCCGATCTTCGCGAGGAGTTCCGCCGACTTCTCGACATCGACGGCGACGCTCGGCTTGTCGAAGCGGCCGCGAATGCGCACGAGGCTTGCGATCTGCGACACGTCGAGCTTCACGCCCGAGCGAAGCTGCGGCTGAACCGAGAGATCGAGCGTCTCGTCGCGGAAATCGAGCGTCCCGCTCGCCGACGCTGCGACCTTCCCCGTTTCGACGGCGATCGAGCGGTCGACGTGAGCAATCCCGTCCTTGAGCGGCAGGCGAAACACGGCGCAGCGGAGCTCGGTCGCCGCGTCGACCGTCTGCAGCGGATCGAGCGCGCCGGCCAATTGGGCGAGCGCCGATTCGCCCTGACCGGCAGCGCGTCCCAGCGTCGCGGGGCCCGACACGACCAGGATCGAGCCGCTCATCGTGCTCGCGACGCGATGCGGCGTCGCGCCCCGTCCGTTGATGTCGACGCTCGCGCGCACCTTGCCGCCGCGAATGTCGCGCCTGATGCCCGCCGCCGCCGCGAGCGCGGGCAAGTCGAGGTCCTGCGCATCGAGCTCGAGACGCACGTCGGGGGCCTCCCCGTGCCTGCCGTCGAACGCGAGCTCGCCGCGCAGCGTCCCGCCCATCACCTTCGCCGCAGTGAAGCGCGCGTCGAGCTTCCCGTCACGCGACGTGAATCGTGTCGTTACGTCCGACAGCGTTTGCCCGCCGCGGAGCTTCAGCTCGCCGATGGCGATCGCACCTTCCGCAGCGACCGCGGCGAGCGGGGCAAGCGGCAGCGGCGCATCGGGAACGATGAAGCGGCCGGATGGCGGCGGAGCCGCAGCGCCTCCCTTGCCCGCTTGCGCGCGCCCGAAGGCGGGAAGCTCCGCCACGGACACCGTGGGCAGCGCGAGGTCGATCGCGTAGCGCGTATGCCCGGCCTCCTCGATCGCGTGGAGCGACCCCTTCGCCGCGAGCGCGCCGAAGACGGCGTCGATATCGTCGAGACGCGTCGTCGTGGCGGCACGCGACAGCTTCGCGGTGAGCCGCGTGCGGTTGCCGTCGACGTTGCCCTCGAGCGCAAGCGGGTAAGGCCACTGCTGACGCAGCCATCGGTCGGGAGAGCCGAGATCGCCCGAGAGTGCGATCGGCACGTCCTCGACGGTCCCGCGAAACTCGAACGCGACGGGAGCCTGCATGTCGCGCGCGCGGAGCATCAGCCGCTCGATCGCCGCGTGCATAAGCGTGCCCCCGGCGCTTCGGTAGGTGAGCGTACCGTCGCGGATTTCGAAGTTGCCGATGCCCACGCCCGCTGCCGACGGTGCGCCCCCTGCGCCGCCCGCGGCGGGCATCCCGGGCTTCTCGAATTCCCAGTTGCCCCGGCCGCTCGCGTCCGTCTCGAGCGCGATCGTCGGCTCGACGACGATGAACTGGACGACCTCGAAGCGCCGCGACAACAGCGGCAGGAGCGCGATCTGCGCCTCGATCCGCTTCGCGGTCAGCATTTGCGCCGGCTTCGACCACGGCGCGTTCGCGAATGCGACGCCGGGGAGGACGACCCTCGGCTCGAGCGACAGCTTGATCGCGACCGGTCCTCCCACCGTCAGCGTGCGGCCCGTTTCGGCCTTGATGCGCGCGGCGAGCGGTGCAACGAAGCGATTCGGATCGACCGTCGCGATCGCGATCGCGGCGCCGATGAGCAGCACCGCGACCAGTCCGGCGACGCTGCCCAGGATGATCCAGACCGCGCGTGGCATGCCGTCATTGTAGACGCGGCGCTTGGGGGCTTGGCGGCGCGGCACGCGCGCCCGTGGAGCGCTGTTCCACGGTCGCCGAGTTCGACGGTGTTACGTCATGGCCGCGTCGCGCGGCCATGACGCCTAGCGCAACGACGCGTTGACGGCGGCGAGCGCGGCGCTTCCCGGCACGAGGTCGGCGTGGCCCAGCGCATTGAGCGGCGTGCCTACGGTCTGCAGTGCCGCGTGCAGGTCGTCGCTCGCCGGATCGAGGTAGAGCACGCCCGTCACGACCTCGCCTCGGGCGCGATGCGATTCGAGGTACGTCATCGCGGCGCTCTTGTCGGAGGGGTCGTATGCTGCATCGAGCTTGCGCAGGCGCAGCGTGCCGCCGTCGTGGAGCACGACCTCGCGCACCGAGCCCTCGGGATAGTCGGCCGTGATCGGCGCACGCGCGGGCATGAAATCGAGCCGGTTGACCGCCTCGTTGTGCTCGCGCACGTAGTCGTAGCTCTTGGTGGAACCGGGATGGTTGTTGAACGCCACGCACGGGCTCACGACGTCGATGAACGCGGCGCCACGATGCGCGACCGCGGCCTTGATGAGCGGCACGAGTTGCGCCTTGTCGCCGGAAAAGCCGCGCGCGACGAAGGTCACGCCTAGCGCGAGCGCAAGCAGGACGAGGTCGATCGGCTCGTCGCTGTTGACGGCGCCCCGCTTGCTTTTGCTGCCCTTGTCGGCCGTGGCCGAGAACTGGCCCTTGGTGAGCCCGTACACGCCGTTGTTCTCGACGATGTACACCATGTTGACGTTGCGGCGCAGGATGTGCGCGAACTGACCAAGGCCGATCGACGCCGAATCGCCGTCGCCCGATACGCCGAGGTAGATGAGGTCGCGGTTGGCGAGCGCGGCGCCGGTGAGGACCGACGGCATCCGCCCGTGCACGCTGTTGAAGCCGTGCGAGTTGCCGAGGAAGTACGTCGGCGTCTTCGACGAGCAGCCGATGCCCGAGAGCTTGGCGACGCGATGCGGCGCAACATCGAGCTCGAAGAGCGCCTGGATGATCGCAGCCGAGATCGAGTCGTGCCCGCACCCCGCGCACAGCGTCGAGATCGCGCCCTCGTAGTCGCGGCGCGTATATCCGAGCGCGTTTCGCGGCAGATCGGGGTGGTGGAGCCTGGGTTTGGCGAGGTAGGTCATT
>JBLMWW010000022.1:0-9282 GCA_050257435.1 Rudaea sp. | reverse complement strand
GCTTCAATCGCTTCTTCCACGCGATGCTCGACCAGGGCATCTACCTCGCGCCTTCGGCCTACGAGGCCGGATTCGTTTCCGCGGCGCATACCGAGGCCGACATCGCGCAAACGCTCGCCGCTGCCGACAAGGCGTTTGCGCAGCGCCGGCCCTGAGGCGTCCACGACGCAGACGAGCGGGCATCCGCCGCGTTGCCTGCCGGCGCCGATCCGGGTTCGAGTTCCGCTCGCAACCCCTTGCCGAGCAAGGCTTTTTTACAGATTCCCGCGCGGTCGCGTGATATGATGGCCGACGCTGTTTTGGCGACGAGAGCGAGGCAAACGTTGGACGTATCGGCACGCAAACGCCTGGGCGAGATCCTGATCGAGCGCGGCAAGCTCGACCAGGCGAATCTCGATCGCGCGCTACGCCTGCAGGCTGAAAGCGGCGAGAAGCTCGGCGCACTGCTCGTCACGCTCGGCCTTTGCGCGCAGCGCGACGTCGCCGAAGCGCTCGCCGCGCAGCTCGCGCTCCCGTTGATCGACGCCAACGGCTATCCAGAATTCCCGATCCTCGAGGAACGCGTCTCGGCGCGCTTCCTGCGCGAGGCGCGTGCGCTGCCGGTGCGCGAGGACGAGGCGGAGGTCGGCCTGGCGATGGCCGATCCCACCGACGCTTACACGATCAACGCGTTCGAGATGGTGACCGGGCGCACGGTGCGGCCGATGGTGGCGATCCCGACCGACCTCGAGGCGGCGCTCGAGCGTCTCTACGGAGCCGGGCGCTCGGCAGTGGGGCAGCTCGTCGGCGACGTCGAGACGCGCGCCGTCGACGAGGTGACGTTCGACGCCGACGTGCAGCAACTGAAGGACCTCGCATCCGAAGCGCCGGTGATCCGGCTCGTGTCGCTGCTCATCACCAACGCGCTCGACATGCGCGCGTCCGACATCCACATCGAGCCGTTCGAGAACAGGCTCATCGTGCGCTACCGCATCGACGGCGTGCTGCACGAGGTCGAGTCGCCGCCGCGGCGCCTGTCGGCGGCCGTGATCTCGCGCGTCAAGATCATGGCGAATCTCGATATCGCCGAGCGGCGGTTGCCGCAGGACGGGCGCATCCGCCTGCGCGTCCAGGGCAAGGAGATCGACCTCCGCGTCTCGACGGTGCCGACGATGCACGGCGAGTCGGTCGTCATGCGGATCCTCGACAAGGGCGGCGTGGCGCTCGATTTCGGCCGGCTCGGCTTCGAGGACGCGACGCTCAAGGTCTTCCTCGACGTCCTGATGCAGCCGCACGGCATCCTGCTCGTCACGGGACCGACGGGCTCGGGCAAGACGACGACGCTCTACACGGCGCTCGACCGCCTGAACCAGCCCGACGTCAAGATCCTCACCGTCGAGGATCCGGTCGAATACCAGATGCCGGGAATCAACCAGATCCAGGTCAAGCCGCAGATCGACCTCACGTTCGCCAACGCGCTGCGCTCGATCGTGCGGCAGGATCCCGACGTCATCATGATCGGCGAGATCCGCGACCTCGAGACGGCGCAGATCGCCGTGCAGTCGGCGCTGACCGGCCACCTGGTGCTGTCGACGGTGCACACCAACGATGCGCCCTCGACGGTCAACCGGCTGCTCGACATGGGCGTTGATGACTACTTGCTGACGTCGACGGTCATCGGCATCCTCGCGCAGCGCCTGGTGCGCAAGCTCTGCCCGCACTGCAACGAGCCGTACGTCGCGCTGCCCGAGCTCGTGTCGCAGATGAAGCTCGCGAAATTCTCGCGCGAGCCTTCGATCACGCTGTGGCACGCCAGGGGTTGCAGCCAGTGCGCGAACACCGGCTACGTCGGCCGTGTCTGCATCACCGAGATGATGCCGATGACCGATGCGCTGCGCAGCCTCGTCATGAAGCACGCGACTGCCGCGGACCTCCGCGCCGAGGCGATTCGCGGCGGCATGGTGACGATGTACGAAGACGGCCTCGGCAAGGCGGTGAAGGGGATTACCACGTTCGAGGAAGTGCTCCGCGCGACGCGCGAGGACTAGAGCCCCGATGCCGGTCTACAGCTATCGTGCGGTCACGCCCGCGGGGGAGGTCTCGAGCGGCGAGCTCGAGGCGGCCAACGAATCGGAGATCGTCGACCGCCTGCGCGACCAGGGCATGCTGCCGATGCAGATCGCACAGTCGCTCGGCGGCACCGCGACCGGCGAGCGTGCGGCACGCGCACCGCGGCAAAGCCTCTTCGCGCCGAAGCGCGTTACGCGCGACAACGTGCTCGCGATCACCCACGAGCTCGCGACGCTGCTTCGCGCCGGGCTCACGCTCGACCGCGCGCTCGAGCTGCTGATCAGCCTCGCCACGTCACTGCCCGTGGCGGTGATGCTGCAGGGCATCCGCGACGAGGTGCGGGGGGGCAAGTCGCTGTCGCAGGCGCTCGACGCGCGCCGCGACGTGTTCTCGCGCTTCTATGTCAACATCGTGCGGGCGGGCGAGGCCGGGGGCGCGCTCGGCACCGTGCTCTCGCGGCTCGCCGAGACGATGGAGCGCAACAAGGAATTGCGCGAATCGGTGCGCTCGGCGCTCATCTATCCGACGATCCTCATCTTCGTCGCGGTCGCGTCGATCATGGTGCTCCTGATCTACGTCGTGCCCCAATTCCAGTCGACGTTCGCCCAGGCCGGCAAGGCGCTGCCGATCCCGACGCAGATCGTCATCGCCGTGGGAACGTTCCTGCGCAACTGGTGGTGGGCGCTGATTCCCGCGGTGCTCCTCGCCGTCGTCTGGTTCCGGCGGCGCGGCCGTAAGCCGTCGGTGCGCCGCGTGCGCGATCAGCGGCTGCTCGCGCTGCCGCTCGTCGGCGACCTGATCGCCAAGGTAGAGATCGCGCGCTTCGCGCGCACGCTCTCGACGCTGCTGGGCAATGGGGTGACGTTGCTCGCGGGCCTTGCGATCGTCAAGGAAACGATGGGCAACGTCGTGCTCGGGGGCGGGCTCGACGGTGTCATCGCGAAGCTCCGCGAGGGAAAGGGCTTCGGACGGCCCATGGCCGAGACCGGTCTGTATCCGCGCCTTGCGACGCAGATGATCCTCGTCGGCGAGGAAAGCGGCCGCCTCGAGGAGATGCTGGGCCGCGTCGCCGACGTCTACGACCGCGAGGTCGCGACGGCGATCAAGCGCTTCCTCGCGGTGCTCGAGCCCGTGCTGATTCTCGGTCTCGCCGTGCTCGTGGGCGGCATCGTGTTCTCGATCCTGCTCGGCGTGATGGGCATGAGCGAACTCGTCGTGTGACTCCTGTCTAAAGACACTTTTCAGCGGATCGCGGCGGCGCTCGCCCGATTCCGCGTTTGAGGAACGCATCATGGCAATGATCGGACATCGCGGGCCGCGCACGTCGCGGCGTACCTGGCGCGCATCGCCGCGCGAGCTCGGCATGACGCTGATCGAGATCCTCGTCGTGCTGACGCTGATCGGCGTCGTGCTCGGCATCGTCGGCAGCAATTATCTCGGCAAGAGCGAGCAGGCGAAGGCCAAGGCCACGAAGATCGAGATCGAGCAGATCTCGCAGGCGCTCGATCTCTTCAAGCTCGAGCTCGGCCGCTATCCGACGACGCAGGAAGGATTGCAGGCGCTCGTCGCCGCGCCCCCCGGGCTCGCCAACTGGGCCGGCCCGTACTGGAAGAAGTCCTCGGTACCGAAGGACCCATGGGGACACGAGTACAAGTACGCGTCGCCCGGCGCGCACGGCGCGTACGACATCGTCTCGCTCGGCGCGGATGGCGCCGATGGCGGGGAAGGGGTGAACAAGGACATTACGAATTGGGAGTGAGGATCGAGGGACGAGGATCGAGGGACGAGGGACGTGGGAGCATCGCGGAAATTCGAGCCTCGGTGGCTACGGTGACCAGTACACCAAGAAACGACGGACGAGGGGCGAGGGGCGAGAGGGCACTCGAGTCTCGCCGGCTGCGGTGACCAGAACACCACGAAGCTCAAGCGTCGGCTCGTGCACGAAGAGTCGCATTACGCCGGCGCTCACTCGCCCCTCGTCCCTCGCCCCTCGCCCCTCACGAGGCGTCACCCTCCTCGAGCTCCTCATCGTCCTCGCGCTGATGGCCCTCGTCGCCGGCTTCGTCATTCCGCGTTTCGGCGGCCCGGTGTCGACGAGCGAGCTGCGCGCGTCGGCGCGGCAGCTCGCAGCGGGATTGCGGCTTGCGCAGAGCGAGGCGGTGTCGAAGCGACGCGAGACGTTTCTCGTGGTCGACGTCGCCGGCAAGCGCTTCAAGGTCGACCGCGATCCGCACGAGCACAAGCTGCCGTCGCGCATCGAGCTCAAGCTCTTCACCGCGCAAAACGACCTCGTCAACGAATCGGTCGGCGCGATCCGCTTCTTCCCGGACGGCGGCAGCAACGGCGGGCGGATCACGGTCGCATCGGGCGAGCGGAAGTTCGACGTCGACGTCGATTGGCTGACGGGCCGCATCGCCATCCTGGAATGAGATGACGGCGCCGCATCGCCCTCACGATCAGGCCGGATTTTCGGTCCTCGAGGTCCTCGTCGCGTTCATCATCGTCGGCCTCGTCGTGACGGCGCTCTTCCGGCTGTTCGGGGGCGCGCTGGGCAACGCTGCCGCCGCCGACGAATGGACACGCGCATTGCTCGTCGCCGAGAGTCGCCTGGCACTCGCGGCTTCCGCAATGCCGCTGCGCGAGACGGCGGACGCCGGCACCGATGCCGATGGCCGCATTGTGTGGCGCACGTCGGTTACGCCCTACGTACCCCCGGACGCCGATCCCGATCTCGAGCGGCTCTCGCAATCGATGCCGACAAAGCTCTACCGCGTCACCGTCGACGTGCGCTTCCCCGGCGGCGCGGGACGCGAGCGATCGCTGTCGCTGTCGACGATCCGGCTCGGGCCCCGGAACCCCGCATGATGCGACGCGATCGCGGCTTCACGCTGCTCGAGCTCATCGTCGCGCTGGTGCTGCTCGGGCTTTTGTCGACCGTGCTGTTCGGCTCGGTGCGCTTCGCGGGCCGCAGCACCGACAGCGGCGAAGCGAAGGTCGAGGCCGCGGCATCGATGCGGCTTGCGCAGGAGTTTCTGCGCGCCAATCTCGAGGCGCAGCATCCGTTGCGCATGCGCAAGATCGTCGGCTGGCCGCTTCTGTTCACCG
Source organism: Rudaea sp. (assembly GCA_050257435.1). Taxonomy (GTDB): domain Bacteria; phylum Pseudomonadota; class Gammaproteobacteria; order Burkholderiales; family Casimicrobiaceae; genus VBCG01. The sequence goes on along the minus strand of JBLMWW010000022.1, from coordinate 4,128 downwards.
GCGCCAGTGACGAGCTGCGCTATGCCGCGTCGCTGCCCTCGCGCGTTGCGGGCGGCGGCATCTGGTTCTACCGATTGACCGTGCGCGGCGACGACGCGCGCTCGCCGCTCGTGCTCGAGCGGATGATTCCCGATCTTGCCGCCGACGCGCCCCCCGAATTCACGAACGCCGACCGCTCGGTCTTGGCCGATGGGATCGCATCGCTCAAGCTCGCCTATTTCGGCCGCGACGAGAACGCGGCGCAGAGCGTGACGCCGACGTGGCGCGACCAATGGAACGACACGCAGCGGCTGCCGCTTTTGATCCGCATCGACGTGACGCCGAAGCAGGGCGCACCGTGGCCGACGCTGTATGTCGCGCCGCGCGAAGCGCCCGAGGCCGGCTGCCGCGCGTGGGACGCGGCTCGCGAGCGATGCGCCGCCGTATGACCCCGTGCCCGCGCCGCATCGACCGCCGGGCGCAGTCGGGCATCGCGCTCGTGATGGCGCTGTGGCTCAGCGTCCTCCTCACCGTCCTTGCGAGCGGCTTCGCGTTCAGCATGCGCAGCGAGGCGCTCGCCACGCGCAACGCGGTGTCGCTCGCGCGGGCGCGCACGCTCGCGGACGGCGCGGTCGAACGCACGGCGTTCGAGCTGATGCGCCCGCGCGTGGCGGCTGCGTGGACGTTCGACGGCCAGCCGCATCGATGGATGGACGGCGACGCGGCGATCGTCGCGACCGCGGTCGACGAGGCCGCGCGGATCGACCTCAATACCGCGCCGGACGCGCTGCTCAAGAACCTGCTGATCGTCGTCGGCGGGCTCGAGGATCCCGCGGCGGCCGCGCTCGTCGACGCGATCGCCGACTGGCGCGATCCCGACGACCTGCGGCGTCCCAACGGCGCGGAGGCCCCCGAGTACCACGCGGCGAAGCTCGAGTACGTGCCGTCGAATGCTCCGTTCGAGACGGTCGGCGAGGCCGCCCGCGTGCTCGGCATGACGCCGGCCGTGTTCCGCAGGATCGCGCCTCTGCTGACCGTCTACTCGCGACAGCCGGGAGTCAACGCGGCGACGGCAGGCCGTGACGTCCTGCTCGCATTGCCCAACGCAACGCCCGAGACGGTCGACGCGTTCATCGACCAGCGCGCGCAGGCGCTGGCGAACAAGCTGCCGGTGCCGGTATTCGCGCCGGCGCAGGCCTTCCGCAGCGGTCCGGTCCCCGTTTGGCGCATCCGGGCCGAGGCCTCGCTTCCCGATGGTGTAACCTTCGTCCGCGAAGCCGTCTTGCGTCCCTCGACCGACGCGCAAAGGCCGCTGATCGCGCTCGCCTGGCTCGAGCCGTCACGATCGGCGCCCGCACCATCCCTTGCCTCCACGACCCGCTGATGGCCGTCATCGCCGACCCGACGCTGTTCAAGAACACCGGTTACCGGCGTGATCTCGCGCGGCGGCTCGGGCTCACCGGGTTCCTGTCGTGGTGGCGCGCCGAGTTGTCGGCCGCGATGCCGGCCTCGTTGCGCGGGGCCCTCGAGCGTCGCCACGCGCGCCCCGTTCTCGCCTTCTCCGGCAGCCGGGCGACGCTGTGGCAGCTCACGCGGACGAACGGGCGCGCAAAGTTCGCCGAGGCGGCCGATATCCCGCTCTTCGCCGATGCGGAAACCGTGGTGGCTGCCGGACGCGCCGCGCTCGCGCCGCTGGTGCGCGCCGGCAACGGCAAGACGCCGGAAGTCGTCGTCGCGCTCTCGCCGCGCGCGGCGTTGCGCAAGACGGTCACGTTGCCGGCCGCCATCGAGGATCATCTGCGCCAGTCGCTCGCCTACGACATCGACCGGCACACGCCCTTCAAGTCGGAGGACGTGTACTTCGACGCGATCGTCGCGGACCGTGACCCGGCGCGCAATACGCTGCAGGTCGATCTTGCCGCGGCGCGACGCAGCGTCGTCGATGCGATCGTGCGCCAGGTCGAGTCGTTCGGCGCGCGCGTCGTCGCCGTCATCGTTGACCCGCCGGCGGAAGCCGCCGCGGCGTGCCTCAACCTGCTGCCCGAGGATCGGCGTCCCGAAGCGTCGGGCATGGGCCGTTGGCAGGTGGTGTTGCCGGCGCTGCTGCTCGCGCTCGGCGTGCTGACGTCGCTGTACCTGCCGATCTGGCAGAAGCGCGAGCAGGTGATCGCGCTGAACCGCGTGGCCGGCGAGGCGCAGCAGCGCGCGGCCGCGTCGGATGCGCTGCGCACCGAGCTCGAGCAGCGCGTCGGCGACTACAACTTCGCGCTCGAGCGGAAGTACGCCTTTCCCGGCGCCGTGCAGGTCCTCGAGGACGTGACGCGCATCCTGCCCGACGATACGTGGCTCACGCAGTTCGAGCTTCACTCGGGCCGCGGGAAGGATGCACCGCGCGAAATCACGTTGCGCGGCGAATCGGCGAACGCGGGACGCCTCGTGTCGCTGCTCGAGGAGTCGAAGGTCTTCACGCAGGCGGCACCGCGCTCGCCGACGACCAAGATTCAGCCGGGACCGGGCGAGATCTTCGATGTGAGCGCCCACTTGAATCCGGTGCCTCCGCCGCCGCGCCTGCCACTCGACATGACGCCGGTGCCCACGCCCGCACCCGCTGCACCGAAGCCGGCGGCCGCACCGGCTGCCGCTGTGCGTCCCGCCACCGGCGCGGCCGGCACCGCCGCCTCGTCGTCTGCGCACACGTCGCCCACCGCCGGCCGGGCGTCGAACGCACAAAAGGCGCGGCCGGGAACGGCGGCGGAATCGCCACCTGCTCCGGTTGCCCCGGCGGCCGAGGCCGTGCCCACGGCACCGGGGACCATTCCCGCCGGCGCCGAGGGAGCCCAGGAAGGGTTGGCGCATGGCGTTTCGCCGCCGGAAGCACCCGCCGATGCGAACGACGGCTTCGGCCCGAGACCCGAAGGGTTCGCGCCGAAATCGGAGGAGGGCGAATGACGCCTCCGATCGTGAAGAGCCTGTCGCCGGCACGCCAGCGCGCGCTCGCCGTCGCCCTGTTCGTGCTGCTCGTCGTCGCGGCGGTCGTCGTCCTGCTCGGCCCGGTGCTGCTCCTGCATCGCCACTACGATACGGCGATCGCCGATACGTCCGACCGCCTGCGGCGCTATCAGCGCGTCGCCGCGCGCGCGCCCGAGTTGCGCGTCGCGCTCGTCGCCATGCAGCAGCGCGATGGTCGGCGCTTCTTCCTGCGCAACACCGCCGCCAACCTCGCCGGCGCCGAACTGCAGGAGCTCGTGAAGGCGGCGATCGAGGGCAACGGGGGACGCATCACGACGAGCCAGAACACGAGCCCGCGCGAGGACGGGCGTTTCCGGGAGATCGGCGTCAACGTGCAGTTCTTCGCCACGACGCCCGAGCTGCAGAAGATCCTGCTCGCGATCGAATCGCATCAGCCGTACCTGATCGTCGAGAACCTGACGGTGCGGCCGCTGAACGCGTTTCGCGGCTTCAAGCCGGTGCCGGGGCAGGAGCCGGAGGTCAACGTACAGCTCGACGTCGGTGCGTGGGCGTATCCGGAGGCGACGAAGGCCGCCGCCCCGGCCAAGGCGAGTTAGGGTCCGCTCGCGTTGGCGGACATGGTGCGATCAAGCCCGGGAAGGGGTCGATGATGAATGATGGCTCGGCATTCTTGCGCGCTGCGCTTGTCTGGGGCGTGCCGTTCGCGATTGTCGTGGCCGCGCTGGGCTACGAGACCGACTGGGGACGTGACATGACGCACGAGCCGGCGGAAGACGCGCGCGTCGCACCCGCGCCGGTCGCCGTTGCGTTGTTGCCCGAGTACAAGGTCGCCGGTGGTGTCGAGGCGCGCAAGGAAACCGTCGAGCGCGTCCTCTTCAACCCGACGCGGCGCCCCGCGCCGCCGGCCGCGCAGGCCGCGAACGCCCCGTCCGCGATGAAGCACGGCGCCTTCGCGCTGACCGGCACGACGATGATCGGCAACGTCGCGACCGCGTTCCTGCGCGAGGTCAATGGCGGGAAGTCGCACACGGTCCGTCAGGGCGAGACGCTGAACGGCGTCGTGGTCGCCGAGATCAAGCCCGACCACGTGCGGCTCAAGCAGGGCGACGACGTCGAGGATTTGCAGCTCAAGGTGTCGGGTGGGCCGAAGACGACGATCCAGGTGGCGGCGCCGGCGCC
>JBLMWW010000021.1:0-23210 GCA_050257435.1 Rudaea sp. | reverse complement strand
GCGGCTTCGGCAAGAGCGGCGGCGGGGTGCCCTCGGAGCAGTCGGTTTACGAGGACGCGCGCGTGGCCTGGCGGCGCTTCGCCGAGCTCGTGCCCGAGCCGCGGCGCAGGATCATCTACGGTCATTCGCTCGGCGGGGCGGTCGCCGTCGACCTCGCGGCGTGGCTCGATCGCGAGACGGCCGGCGCCGAGGAGCAGGCACGCGGATTGATCGTCGAGTCGTCGTTCACGACGCTCGTCGACATGGCGAAGGCCGTTTCGTATTCGTGGCTCCCGCTGCAGTGGATCCTGTCGCAAAGGTTCGACACGATCGACAAGATCGGCGACGTCCGCATGCCGGTGCTGTTCGTCCACGGTGCGGCCGATCGCTTCGTGCCGGCGCGCTTCAGCCAGGCGCTCTTCGCTGCGGCGCGTGCGCCGAAGCGCCTGCTGCTGGTCGACGGCGCGACGCACAACAACAGCATGCGCGTGGGACAGGATGCATACCGCGAGGCGCTGCGCGACCTGTTCCGCTTGCGCGAAGGCCCGGCGGCCGACGCACGCGCGTCGGCTCGCACGGCCGATTAGAACGAGAACGCGCCCACCGGCGCGCGGACGGCGCCGGGCGCTACTTCTTCGCGTCGCGCGGCAGGGCCTGGCCCGTGAGCGCCCGCCGGATGGCGCGAAGCTTCGCCTTGACACGGCCCTCGTCGACGGGGCCGAGACGGATCATCATCTTCTGGCCGGCGGAGAGCTGCTCGAGCGACGGATCGGCGAACTCGTAGAGGATCTTGGGTTGCGCGAGCTCGATCGGCGCCGGGACGTCGGGCGCCGCGAGCAGGTGGTCGATCACCGCGACCAACCGGTCGTTGAAGTATGCGTCGGGATAGCCCAGGTCCTCGTACGCCTTCTGGAACAACGGGTAGAAGTGCACGTACGTCGAGACGAGCTTCTGCGTATCGGCGCGCTCCATCACGCGAAGGTAGGCCTCGTAGCGCTCGGCATTGTCGGCGCGCAGCAGGATCTTGCCATCCGCCTGCGTCGTCGCGAGCGCGCCCGCGACGGGCTTCACCGGCATCTTCGAAAGCGCGACCGTCTGTCGCGGCAGGTTGTCGATCGTCGCGACGAAGCGCGGCACGATCTGCTGCAGGTAGAACACGTGATCGAGCGGCACGACGTTGAAGAGGCCGGCGAGCGCGTCCTGCAGCGCCGCGTCGCTGTCCTCCGGCAGCGGCAGCGGCGCAACCAGCGGCGCCGGCGTCACGTCGGCCGCCTCGATCGGGTATTTCGGCGCGCTCGCCGCGGGTTGCGTCGGTTGCGGCGCGCTTTGCGTCGTGACCGGTGGCGTTGCCGGTGGCGTGGGCGCGCTCAGCCGCCGCCATGCGTAGAAGCCGGCCGCGACGATGGCGATCGCGACGGCGACGGCCACGAGCGTCGCAACGCTGCGGCGACGCGCCTCGCGCCGGCGCGGATCCGCCGGGCGATCGAAATCGGTGTCGGGGGGAAGGGGTTCGACGCGTTCCATGCTCATCATCTCCGGGAGGGCTGCGATCGCACCGGCGCGGCGGGACGACGGCGCGTTCGACGGCAGCTTGCGCCGATCGTTCGCGCGAGGCAAGGCGTCGCCGCGCGACGACGCGACGATGCTAAGCGTGCGCGAGCCGCTCCCCGTGCTCGCGGGTCGCGTGGAAGCCGACCCTCGGCCAGCGCTCCATCGTCACCTGCAGGTTGTACTTGTTGGTCGCGAGGAACACCGGGTTGCCGTCGACGTCGGTGGCGAGCGCCGGCCCCTGTTCGCGCTCGAAGCTCCGCCGTGTCGCCTCGTCGGGAAACGTGAGCCAGCGCGCGGTCGCGATGTTCGCGTTCTCGTAGATCGCGTCGACGTTGTATTCCGTGGCGAGCCGGTGCGCGACGATCTCGAACTGCAGCGGGCCGACGGCGCCGAGCAGCACGTTGTTCGTCAGGGCGGACGTGAACACCTGGATCGCGCCTTCCTCGCCGAGTTCCTGCAGGCCCTTCGACAGCGGCTTCGCCTTGAACGGGTCGCGCGGGCGGGCGACGCGGAAGAGTTCCGGCGCGAAGTAGGGAATGCCGCGAAAAGCCAGCGGCTCGCCTTCGGAGAGCGTGTCGCCGATCTGGAGCTGGCCGTGGTTGTGGATGCCGACGATGTCGCCGGCCACCGCGTCCTCGCTCGACACGCGCTCGTTCGCCATGAACGTCAGCGCGTTGGCGAGCTTCAACTCGCGGCCGCTGCGCAGGTGCCGCACTTTCATCGCCGGCTGGTAGCGGCCGGAGCAGACGCGGAAGAACGCGATGCGGTCGCGATGGCGCGGATCCATGTTCGCCTGGATCTTGAACACGAAGCCGGTGAAGGGCCGCTCCGCCGGCTCGACGACACGCACGGTGGCATCGCGCGGCTGCGGCGGCGGCGCCCATTCGACGAGCGCGCGGAGGATCTCCTGCACGCCGAAATTGTTGATCGCCGACCCGAAGAACACCGGCGTCTGCCGGCCGGCGAGGAAGCGCGCGAGGTCGAACGGGTGGCTCGCGCTGCGGATCAGCTCGACGTCGTGGCGAAGCGCCGCAGTCTCGTCGGGAAAGAGCGCGTCGAGGCGCGGGTTGGCGAGGCCTTCGATCAGCTCGGTGTCGGTCGACACGCGCTCCTCGCCGGGCGTGAAGCGCAGCAGGCGGTCGTGCCGCAGGTCGAACACGCCGCGAAAGCGCTTGCCCATGCCGAGGGGCCAGGTGATCGGCGCGCAGTCGATCGCGAGCACCGATTCGATCTCCTCGAGGAGCGCGAGCGGCTCGCGCACCTCGCGGTCGAGCTTGTTGACGAACGTGATGATCGGCGTCGCGCGCAGGCGGCAAACGTCGAGCAGCTTGATCGTCTGCGCCTCGACGCCCTTCGCCGCGTCGATCACCATGACGGCGGCGTCGACCGCCGTCAGCACGCGGTAGGTGTCCTCGGAGAAGTCCTGGTGGCCCGGCGTGTCGAGCAGGTTGATCGTGTGGCCGGCGTACTCGAACTGCATGACCGAGCTCGTCACCGAGATGCCGCGCTGCTTCTCGACCTCCATCCAGTCGGACGTCGCGTGGCGCGCGCTCTTGCGCGACTTCACCGTGCCGGCGAGCTGGATCGCGCCGCCGAACAGCAGGAGCTTCTCGGTGAGCGTCGTCTTGCCCGCATCGGGGTGGGAGATGATCGCGAACGTGCGCCGACGCGCGACGTCGCGCGCCAGGTCGGCGGTGTTGGGAACGCTGTTCATGGACGGCATTGGGCGGTGTCTCCCGATGTCGGGGCGCCCGCACAAAACAAAACCGCCGGCCGGGAGGCTGGCGGGGGACAAGCGCGCGATTATACCGCGCTCGAGAACGGGCGCACGCCGAGGAGCGGCCCGTGCAGCCAGAACGCAAACGCGAGCGCCGCGACGACGCCGACGACCAGCACGACGGCATCGCGCGCCACCGTTCCCGCCGGGTATGTGACGCCCGCCGCGCGATCGCGCCCGCGGCGCACCGCGTAGGTGACGATCGACCATGCGAGGAACGCGCCGAAGAGGATCAGCGCGCGAAGCGTCCCGTTGGCGAGCAGATGACCGAGCGCCCACAGCGCCACGCCGAGGGTCATCGGATGGCCGAGCGCGGACTTGAAGTGCGTCCCGGGGACGTAGGCCGCAACGATCAGGACGAACGCGATGACGGCGAGGAGCGTCGTCGCGTGAGGCCCCCAGGCAGGCGGCGCCCAGAGAACGGTCGGATCGGCGCGTGCGAGGCCATAGCCGCGGATGACGAGCAACAGGCCGACGATCGATGCCGCCGAATAGGCGAGCTTCCACGGCCCGAGGCCGATGCGCGCGACCACGCGCTCGCGCCAGCCGGGTGCGAGCACGCCGGTCAAGTGGACGCCGAGCAGCACGGCGAGGCCGATGACGAGCACGAGCATGGTAGGCATCGTAGCGCAATCGTCGCTGTAATCGGGGTCAGACTCGAATCTCCGCTGCGTGATTGGGGTCAGACTCGCGTGATTCGAGTCTGACCCCAATCCCCTCGATCCTCCGGCACCGGCTTGACGAAGCGGTCCTCCGCGCCCATCTGCGAACGATGCGGGACATCGTCCCTCACGCCGACCTGTTCGACGCGCCGTCCCTCCCGCAGGGCCTCGAATACCATCCCGGTTTCGTGACGCCTGCCGAGGAAGTGGCGCTGCTCACGACGATCGCGAACCTGCCGTTTCGCGAGGCCACGTTCCGCCAGTACACCGCGCGCCGGCGCGTCGTCCGCTACGGTCGCATGGATGATCCGGACGCGCGCGCATGGCCCGACCTCGGCGCACTTCCCGCACCGATCGCCCGGTTGCGGCGGCGCATCTCGGACGCGCACGGCGTCGCCGAGGATGCGTTCGCCCATGCGCTCGTGACCGAATACCGGCCAGGGACGCCGATCGGCTGGCATCGCGACAAGCCGGCCTACGGGGCGGTGTTCGGCGTCTCGCTCGCGAGCGGATGCCGGATGCGCTTTCGTCCCTGGGACGACCGCGGCAACCGCGCCGCGACCTTCGCGCTCGAGCTCGCGCCGCGCTCGCTCTACGTCATGCGCGACGACATCCGCTGGGGCTTCCAGCACCACATCCCGCCCGTCGAGGCGCTGCGCTATTCGATCACCTTTCGCACCGCGCGATAGCCGAAGCGCGGCCACCGGCGACCGCACCCGTGCCGCCGCGTAGAATCGCGCCCCGATGGCTTCTCCCTATCCGCATCTCCTCGCGCCACTCGACCTCGGCTTCGTCACGCTGAAAAACCGCGTGCTCATGGGCTCGATGCACACCGGGCTCGAGGAGGCGCCGGACGGATTCGCGAAGCTCGCGGCGTTCTACGCGGCGCGTGCGCGCGGGGGCGCCGGCCTCATCGTCACCGGCGGAATCGCGCCCAATTTCGCCGGGCGCATCGATCCGCGCGCGTCGCAACTGTCCTTCGGCTGGCAGGTCGCTAAGCACCGGCAGGTCACCGACGCGGTGCACGCGGCCGATGGACGCATCGCGTTGCAGATCCTGCACGGCGGGCGTTACGCGTATCACCCGCTCGCCGTCGCGCCCTCGGCGATCCGCGCGCCGATCACGCCGTTCAAGCCCCGCGCCCTCACGCGCTTCGGCATCGAGCGCACGCTCGCCGCGTATGCGCGCTGCGCCCGGCTCGCGCAACGCGCGGGCTACGACGGCGTCGAGATCATGGGCTCCGAGGGCTACCTCATCAACCAGTTCGTCGCGCCGCACACGAACCACCGCGACGACGCCTGGGGCGGCACGTTCGAGAACCGGTGCCGTTTCGCGATCGAGACGGTACGGCGCACGCGCGAGGCGGTCGGCGCGCGTTTCATCATCATCTTCCGCTTGTCGATGCTCGACCTCGTCGAGGGCGGCAGCACGTGGGACGAGGTGGTCGCGCTCGCCCGCGGCATCGAGGCCGCCGGCGCCACGCTCATCAATACCGGGATCGGCTGGCACGAGGCGCGCATCCCGACGATTGCGACGATGGTGCCGCGCGCGGCGTTCACGTGGGTGACCGCGCGGCTGCGCGGCGCGGTCGGGATCCCGCTCGTCACGACGAACCGCATCAACGCGCCGGAGGTCGCCGAGGCGATCCTCGCGCGCGGCGACGCCGACATGGTGTCGATGGCGCGCCCGTTCCTCGCCGATGCGGACTTCGTGAACAAGGCCGCGCAGGATCGCGCCTTCGCGATCAACACCTGCATCGCGTGCAACCAGGCGTGCCTCGACCACGTCTTCGAGCGCAAGGTCGCCACCTGCCTCGTCAATCCTTTCGCCTGCCGGGAGACGGAGATGACGCTCGCGCCGGCGCGCGAGGCGCGGCGCGTGGCCGTCGTCGGCGCGGGGCCCGCGGGCCTCGCCTGTGCGACGACGGCGGCGAAGCGCGGCCATCGCGTGACGCTGTTCGAGGCCGCCGACGCGCTCGGCGGCCAGTTCAACCTCGCAAGGCGCATCCCGGGCAAGGAGGAGTTCGCGGAGACGCTGCGCTACTTCGACGGCCGCCTGGCCGAGCTTGGCGTCGAGCGTCGTCTCGGCACGCGCGCGAGCGCGGGCGACCTGCGCGATTTCGATGCGATCGTGCTGGCGACCGGCGTCGTGCCGCGCCGGCCGGCGATCGAGGGGCTCGACCACCCGAGCGTCGCGGGCTACGTCGAGATCATCGAGGGCCGCCGTGTCGCCGGCCGGCGCGTGGCGATCGTCGGCGCGGGCGGCATCGGCTTCGACGTCGCCGAATTCCTCACGCACGCCGAGGGCGACGACGCGCATGCGACCGCGGGCGCGCTGCACGAGCCGGCGATCGACGTGTTTCGCGACGAGTGGGGCATCGACGTCGAATATGCGCAGCGCGGCGGGCTCAAGTCGCCGCGCGATCCCAATCCGCTGCGCGAGGTGATCCTGCTGCAACGCAAGGAAGCGAAGGTCGGCGAGGGCCTCGCCAAGACCACCGGCTGGATCCGGCGGACGCTGCTGCGCCGCCGCGGCGTACGCATGCTGGCGGGCGTGGCCTACGAGCGCATCGACGACGTTGGGCTGCACCTGCGCGTCGACGGCGTGCCGCAGGTGCTCGAAGTCGACACGATCGTCGTTTGCGCCGGCCAGGAGCCGCGGCGCGAGCTGGCCGAGGCGCTTGCCCGCGAGGGCATCGAGTTCACGCTGATCGGCGGCGCCGACGTCGCGGCCGAGCTCGACGCGAAGCGCGCGATCGACCAGGGCACGCGCATCGCGCTCGCCCTTTAACGTCTTTTCGCGAGTTGCACCGCGAGCCGTGCGGCGCGCTCGAGGTCGGCGAAAAGCGTCGCGCGCAGCCTGGCGCGCGCCTCGTGATCCGGCGCGCGCAGGATCGCCGACGGGTGATACGTGGCGACGATCGGCGTGCCGTGCGCATTGCGCACGTCCTTGGAGCGTGCGTCGGCGATCGCGATGCGGCTGCCGTACACGGCGGCGAGCGCGGTGGCGCCGAGCGTCACGATGACCGCGGGCCGCACGCGCGCGAGCTCGCCTTCGAGCCATACCTCGCACGCGGCGACATGACGCTGCAGCGGCGTCTTGTGGATGCGCCGCTTGCCGCGCGGCTCGAAATGGAAGTGCTTGACGGCGTTCGTGAGGTACATCTGCACGGGTCGAATGCCCGCCTCCGCGAGCAGCTCGCGCAGCAGCCGGCCCGACGGCCCCACGAACGGCCGGCCCTCGACGTCTTCCTCGTCGCCCGGCATCTCGCCGACCAGCATCAGCTTCGCGTTCGCCGGGCCTTCGCCGGGCACGCCTTGCGTCGCGTGCTCCCACAACTCGCAGCGCCGGCACGCGTCGAGGTTTTCGCGCGACGGGTCCGGCGGCTCGCTCACGTGCTCGCTTGCGCCCGTCGGTGCGCCATCCCGTAAGGCGCCCCTTCGGCGCGGCCGGGTGCCGGTCACGGCAGGGTGGGCATTCGTCGTGGCGCCGGCGGCCGCGGGCCGACCCACCGCTGGCGCAGCGTCTTCGCGACACTCGCGTCGATTCGCGCCTGCCACTGCGGCGTCATCGCGGCCGCGGGTGCGGCCCGCGCGCGGTACGTCGCCTTCACCGCCGGCGCGACGCCGTAGAACGTCGAGGCGACGATATCGCTGCGGTTGTTCGCGTCGCGGTTCGCCTGCGCGATCAGCGCGACGAACGCGTTGCCCGCGGCCGCGAGGCCGTGATAATCGCCGACGAAGAGCCCGCCCTCGACGAGGGGGGCGAACGTGAGGTCGATCGGTCCCGCGACGTGGCGCTCGCTCCACGTCGCGCCATCCTTCGATGTCGCGAGCCACGCATCGACGAGAAGCGTCCCCGGATCGGGCGTGTCGTTGCGCATGTCGTAGTACAGCACGCCGATCGTGCCGTCGTCGGCAATGCCGGCCGCGGGGAGGAACGCCTGCACCGCGGGGACGCGGTTGACCTGCACCGGCGCGCTCCACGTCCGGCCACCGTCGTCGGAATGCGCGAACGCGATGCCGTCGCGCGCGCCCGCGCTGAACCTCGCGTCCTGCCACACGGCGACGATCCGGCCGTTCGCACCGCTCGCGAACGCGCCCAGATTGGCCGCGTCGCGAACCTCGCGCATCGCGTTCTGCGGATCCGACGCTCCCACGGCGCGCACGTCGGAGACGACGATCGGCGCGCTCCACGTCGTGCCGCGATCGGCCGAGCGCACGAGCGCGAGGCGATGCGTGACGATGCCGTTCTGCCCCACGTCGAATTGCGTGAAGAAGTTGCAGAGCGTCGCGTTGCCGCCCGCGGTGCTGACGACGATCTGGTTGTTGAGCGTCTGGTTGCGCCCGCCGGGATCGTAGAGCGGGCGCGCGGCTTCCCACGTGGCGCCGCCGTCCTGCGTGCGCGCGAAGTACGCTGGCCCGTGGCCGTTCGCCGCGAGGCGGTCCCAGGCAGCATAGGCGTAGCCGGGGGCGAGCGGATCGGCGGTGATCGACTCCTTGTCGTTGAACGGCTCGCTCCCGTCGCGGAGCAACGTCGCCGGGACGCTCCAGGTGCGGCCGCCGTCGCGCGAGCGCGCCGCGAGCACGGCGCTCGACGAGCCGCTCGCGAACGTCGCGCCGTTGAACGCGATCGCGATCTGGTACGCGGTGCCGTCGGGGCCGATCGTCACCCACGGGTCGCTCGCGCGCGCGAAGTCGCCGCCGTTCGCGGCCGAGCCTCCCGCGCACCGCGAGAACGCCGCCGCGCTCGCCGACCAGGTGCGGCCCGCGTCGAACGAGTAGCCGGTGCGCAGGCCGCGTGCGCCGCCGTCGGACCAGCGATCCTGCTGCCACACGCCGATCATGTGCGATGGATTCTGCGGATCGACGGCGATCTGCGGCTCGACCTCGGCGCCGCGGTACACGGTGCCCGTGACGGGTGCGCCGTCGCATCCGTCCGCATAGGGTGAGCGACCGGTGACGCGCACCTGGGCGTCGCCGGTGCCCGCGCGCGGAGTGCACATCGCGACCCCGCGTGGACCGTAGCCTTCGGCGACGTAGCCCCGCGCGAGCATCGCGTCGCGCGTGCCGGCATCTGCCGTATAGCGGTGATTCGAATCCGCGCGCCCGTTCCACAGCCGGTACACGGGCAGCGTCCCGGCGGGGCAGGCACCGGACGAGGTGTCGGGCAGCGCGATGTAAAACGCCGCCGGCGTCTCGTACGCGTAGCCGCTGAAGTTCGCATCGGTCGAGATCTTCGCGAGCACCGCGGCGCACTCCTCGGGCGATGCCGAGAAGAAGTGCGAATCGCCATGCTCGGGCGGAATGTAGAACCGGCACACGGGGGAAAGCGCCGGTCCGGGCGCGGCCGCCGCGTCGAACACGAGCCCGGTGCGGGTCCAACCCGCGATTCGACCCGAATCGAGCGCGACGATCTCGTTCGCAAGCGGCGTGATGAAGTAGTGATCGAGCGTCGCGTTGTAGTACTCCACGATCGTCGTGGCGGACGAGGACGAGGCGGCGCCGGGCCACAGGAAGGCGGCGCAAAGCACGAGCGAGCGAGGACGCACGGAGGAACGGAGGGGGACGAGGCGGTGCGCGGTAGTTTACCGGCGCGGCCTCGGCGCAGGTGGCGCCGTCGTGCCGCCCGCTTGCGCATGCTCGTGCTCTCGCCAGCCGTCGAATGCGTCGCCGGCTTCACGCGGCCGTTCGGCCGAAGGCGAGGCGGGAAGATCCAAATCGTGGTTAGAATCCTCGACGTGAGTCGGCGGCCCGGTCGCGGCTTGAGAGCATCACCAAAAAAGAACCAGGACGGTGGGTGATGCGTCTTCGATCGAAAGAAGCTGGTCCATCACCGAATCACGGATAGGAGGAGGCGAGCGCCGCGGCACGACCCGATCCCGGGTCGGACCGGCGCTCGTTCAAACAACGCCAAAGGGAGGAATCACATGAATCGACCGCTTCGCGGTGCGCGCAGGCTTGCCCCGATCGTCCTTTCCGCCGTCTTCGCCACTGCCGCGCCGCTGTCGGCGGCACAAACGCCGGATTCGATCGAGTCTTTCAGGAACTCGTACCAGGCGCTGATGGACAGCTACGATCGGGTCTTTCAGCAGGAGGGCGACGCGCATGGCCAGGAGATGGTGGCCAAGGCGAAGGCGGCGATGCAGTCCGTCAAGGACGCCGACCTCGTGCGCGTCTTCTCGCGAACCGGCGCGCCGGACGTCGGGCCCGCATTGGCGGCGATGCAGCGCCTCGCCGCGCTGTCGCGCCAGTCGATGCAGTCGAAGGGCCAGCTAAAGTCGTTGCCGCTTCCTTCCTCGCCGACGGTCATCGACGCTTGCAACAACACGCCGCACGGCGACCAGATCACCTACGACGCGCTCATCGCGTACCAGGTGACATCGGGCATCCTGGCCGCCGCGGCATGGGTGTGCAACGAGGACATCCTCGGCGAGAATGGCTCCGCCGCGTGCATTCCCCTCGCCATCGCCAACGATATCGCGTCTTCCCTTTTCGCGGTGCGCAACTTCTGCGCGGGCCTCGACACCGCGGCCACCGTCAACGGCAACTACAGTCGGCTCGGTCACATCCATGACGACCTGACGGAGGCGCGCAACGCGGTCATCGCCAATACGAACACGGTCGCGACGACGCTCACGAACAACATCAACGCGAGCACGACGTCGATCATCAACAACGACAACACGAACAAGGACGCGATCCTCGCCAGCATCGCGGCCAATACCACGACCATCGTCGACAACCAGAACGCAAACCGGGACAAGGTGATCGGGGAGTTGCGCGCCCTGGGATGCGAGATCATTCGGCTGCTCAATACCCCCGAGGGAAGGCGCGCGTCGTCGATCCTCGCCTGCTCGGCGCAGTCCGGCTTCCCCTATAGCTGGAACATGCACTGATCGAAGCCGTGCGGGGCGTGGCCGCGACGGCCGCGCCCCGAAGCGGGCGGTCGTCGGCGGGCCGCCGGCGGGACTACCGGCTCCCGGGGATCGAGGCGGCTGCTTATCCCCTTGCCATCGCGCGGTTTGCGCCGGGGACGACCTGCATCGTTCACCGGCGAGATCGGCGCGACGTGACCGATGCCCGTGACGGCGGGCCCCGCCGGCCGGAAGGGCGTCAGCGCGCGTCGCGTCGACGAATCCGCGCCCCGGCACGTTATTGCATGCGCGTGGGCCCCGGCCCGCATGCCGGCGTGGCCCGGCTTCGCTAGAATGACACGCGCATGGATCCGCTCGTCCTCACCGTCGACATGGCCGGCCTGCCGCAGGCATGGGTGGAGCTGGAGGAAGCGATTACTTACCACGCGAAGCAGATGGTGGCCTGGTCGCTTGGCGCCGTCATCCGCGAGTTTCGCGGCGGGTGGCAGCGCGACGGGTCGCGGTCGCGGATCTCGACCAAGTCGATCCTCGCGATCAAGGGGAGCCTCGGCCGGCCCGTATCGCACACGCCGAGCCTGACCAACCCGATGCTCTTCGCCCGCGATCGCCAGGTGTGCGCGTATTGCGGCGGACGCTACGCGGTCCGCGACCTCTCGCGCGATCACATCGTTCCCGCCTCGCGGGGCGGCCGCGACACGTGGATGAACTCGGTCACCGCATGCCGCAGTTGCAACACGCGCAAGGGCAACCGGGCCCCGGAGCAGGCGAACATGCCGCTCCTCTACGTGCCTTACGTGCCGAACCGGCACGAGCATTTCATCCTGCGCAACCGCCGCATCCTGGCCGACCAGATGGAGTACCTGCTGGCCGGCGTGCCGCGCACGAGCCGCCTGCACCTCGCGTTGCACGCCGCGTAGCGCGGCTTCCCGCACGAACTCTCGCGTCGTCCCGCTATCCAACCGGTGGGATTCAGGATCGGCTTGGCGCGTGCGCGATCGTGCGCCGCCGGTCGTTGTCTCCACACCCGCGCCCGGGCGATCCGGGCCGCTTCTTGGCATCGATCCTCGCAGGAGAACCAACGTATGGCGAACGAAAGCACATCACGCGAAAATCCCTCGCGGCAGCAGAGCGCCGAGCGCTCGCAAACGGGCGCCGCGCAGCAGGGCACGGGCGCGCAGCAGGGCGCCGCGCCATCGGGATATGGGCCGGGCACACGCGCGCAGGGTGGCTCGGCGCCATCCGGAGTCTCCACCTGGCAGGGTGGGCGGCAAGGCGGTGCGATGCGGGCGCGACGCGGTGCGCAGTCGATGGCGCCGTACGCCGACGACGCGTCGAGTTACGCCGGCGGTCCGTTCTCGATCATGCGCCGGCTCTCCGACGAGATGGATCGCCTGTTCGAGAGCTTCGGCTTCGGACGCGCGTTCCCTTCGTCGCGGCAGGGCGGATGGGACGTCGGCGAGTACGGCGAGAACCTCCCTTCGATGTGGTCGCCGCACATCGAAGTGTGCGAGCGCGACGGCAAGCTGCACATCGAGGCCGATCTCCCCGGCATGAAGCGCGACGACGTCGAGGTGCGCGTCGAGCAGGACGCCGTGGTCATTCAGGGCGAGCGCCGCAACGAGCAGAAGCAGGAGCGGCGCGGCTATTACCGCAGCGAGCGCAGCTACGGCAGCTTCTACCGCACCATCCCGCTGCCCGAGGGGGCCAACGCGGATTCGGCGACGGCCACCTTCCGCGAGGGCGTGCTCGAGATCGACATCGACATGCCGCACGAGCAGGCGCGCGGGCGCACGCTCGAGATCCGCGAAGGCGGATCGCAGCCGTCTTCGGGCGGTTACGCCGGCACCGGAAGCGGCGCGACCTACGGCAGCGGAACGACCGGCGCGATGCAAGGCGCGTCGAGCGCCGGGTCCCCACCGTCGGCCGGAGGCGCCTCGCAGCGCACGTCGGGCAGCGGAACGGCCTATAGCGGCTCGGGCAACCCGTCGGTCGGCGCCGCCGGCATAGGCAGCGGGGCGTCGTCGGGCGCGAGCGGCACTTCGGGCAGTCGCGGCACGAAGGGTTCGACCTCCTGACGCAACGCGAGTCGCGAGCGGCGCGGGCGGACGCAACATCCGCCCGCGTTCGTTTTTGAACGGCCATTCGAGCGGGTGCGCACCCGTGCTCGGCGTTCGTCGAGCACGACGGGCTTGTCCATACCCTGTCCCTGCGCGCGGCCGTATGAGCTCGGCGCGCCGCCTGGCGACTCCCTCCCGATCGATGGCACGTCAATTGCGGGACGGCCTCCAGGGAAAGCGTATATTCGAGCGTTACGCGGAGACCGTTGTATGGACGTCGAAATCCCCGCGCCGGCACGGCACATCCGGCTCACATCGCACGCGCCGACCAACGGCGCCGCCTGCGCGCCGGCCATTCGCTGGGGCGCGCCGGATCCCCTGGTGCGCGGCCCGGTCGTCGCCACGACGACCGAGCGCAGCCGGCGCAACGTCATCGGCACGCATAGCGGCAGCTACGGCATCTATCGCGCGCTCGCGATCGCCGCGAAATCGCTGACGCGCGGGCACCGTCCCGACCTCACCGACACCGCGCCGACGGATCCGATCGGCCCGTATCCGGCATGGTCGGATCCCGATCGGATCGTCTCGCTGGACCCGTGGGGCGCGGTCGTCGCTGACGTGTACAAGGCGTACCTCGCGGACGGTTACGACATCCGCCCGACGATCGCCGTCACCAAGGCCCACATCGACCTGCCCGAGGTGCGCGACGCGATGGCCGCCCGTCGGCTCGTCGCCGACGGGGCCCTCCTGCTCGACAACGGCTCCGCCGTCGTCACGAAGGCGGCGATCGAGCCCGTGTGGTGGCTGCCGGGCGTCGCGCGGCGGTTTCGCGTCGACGAAGCGGAACTCCGCCGGGTGCTGTTCGAGGAGACGGGCGGCATGTATCCGGAGCTCGTCACGCGCGGCGACCTCGAGGTGCTGCTCCCGCCCGTCGGCGGGCAGACCGTCTACATCTTCGGCAATCCCCGCGACCTCGCGAACCCCGACGTCACGCTCACCGCTCGCGTGCACGACGAGTGCAACGGATCCGATGTGTTCGGCTCCGACATCTGCACCTGCCGCCCGTATCTCGCGCACGCGATCGAAGAGTGCATACGCGGCGCGCAGCAGGGTGGCGTGGGCCTCGTCGTCTATTGCCGCAAGGAGGGTCGCGCGCTCGGCGAGGTGACGAAGTTCCTCGTCTACAACGCCCGCAAGCGCCAGGCGGGCGGCGACAGCGCCAGCAATTACTTCCTGCGCACCGAATGCGTCGCCGGCGTGCAGGACATGCGCTTCCAGGAGCTGATGCCCGACGTGCTGCACTGGCTCGGCGTGCGCCGCATTCACCGCCTCGTGTCGATGAGCAACGTCAAGTACGACGCGATCGTCGGCTCGGGGATCCGGGTGGACGAGCGCGTCCGCATTCCCGACACGCTGATTCCCGCCGACGCGCGGGTCGAGATCGACGCGAAGATGGCCGCCGGCTACTTCACCGACGGCACGGTCCCCGATACGGACGCGCTCGCCCACGTCAAGGGGCGCTCGTTCTGATGGTGTCCGTCCCGCCCGAGGCCGCGACCGAGCTCCTTTCGAGCGGCGCGATCCGCGAGCGTTGCGCGAACGTCACGCGCGCCGTCGAGGCCGGTCGCTCGCCGTATTTTTGCGTCGACCGCAGCCGGCTCGACGCCGCCGCGCGGCTCGTCGCCGACACGACGCGCCGGCGCTATCGCAACCTCGAGGTGCCGTATCACAGTCGCTGGCGCCACTTCAACGCCGGTGGCTACAGCCGCGTGAGCGAGCTCGACCGGCAGCTCGCCTGCTACGATCCCGTCGATCGCCTGCGTGCGCAGATCGACCTCACGGTCGTGAGCGTGTTCCTCGACGCCGGCGCCGGACCTGCGTGGCGCTACCGCGAGCCGGGCACGATCGACGACTACCGGCGCTCCGAAGGGCTCGCGATCGCGACGCTGCGCGCATTCATGGGCGGCGCGTGGTCCGCGTCGCCCGGTGAGCCGCTGCGCGTCGACGCCGCCGCGCTCATGGACATGGATACCGCCGCGCTTGCGCCGTGGTTCCAGGCAAGCGAGCGCAATCCTCTCGTGGGGCTGGAAGGCCGCGCCGCGCTGCTGCGGCGGCTCGGCCGCGTGCTGGAGACGCGGCCCGACCGCTTCGGCCTCACCGCGCGGCCATCGGCGCTCTTCGATCGCATGCTGGGTGCTGCGACGATCTCGGCGAGCGCGATCCTGCGCGCGGTGCTCGAGGGCTTCGGAACCATCTTTCGCGACGCAGGCAACCCGCATGACGCCAATCCGATCCCCGGTGACGTGTGGCGCCATCCGAACGCGGGCGGGAACGGCGCATCGCAGGGCTGCGTGCCCTTCCACAAGCTCTCGCAGTGGCTCGCGTATTCGCTGTTCGAGCCGTTCGAATGGGCCGGGATGACGCTGACCGACCGTGACGCGCTGACCGCGTTGCCCGAATATCGAAACGGCGGCCTGCTGCTCGACACCGGGGTGCTGCGCTTCGTCGACGATGCCGTGGCCGACGCGACGTGGGACGTGGGCAGCGAGCTCGTCGTCGAGTGGCGCGCGCTGACCGTGACGCTGCTCGACGATCTTGCGCAGGACGTGCGCGCGGTGCTCGAGCGGCCGGACCTGCCGCTCGCCTGCATCCTGGAGGGCGGGACCTGGGCCGCGGGACGCGAGCTCGCCGCCACGCTTCGCAACGGCGAGCCGCCGCTGCACGTAAGCTCCGACGGCACCGTTTTCTAGCCGTTGTTGCGATGCCCGCGCCCGTCCATGTGCTCGATCACCCGCTCATCCAGCACAAGCTGACGCTGCTGCGTCGAAGGGAAACGAGCACGACGAGCTTCCGGCGGCTCTTAAACGAGATCGGCGCGCTGATGGCGTACGAGGTCACGCGCGACATGCCGATGCACGAGACCGAGATCGAGACGCCGCTCGAGACGATGCGCTCGAAGCTGATCGACGGCAAGAAGCTCGTGTTCGTTCCGATTCTGCGCGCCGGCACGGGCCTCCTCGACGGATTCCTCAGCATCGTCCCGGGCGCGCGCGTCGGGCACATCGGCCTGTATCGCGACCCGAAGACGCTGGTCGCGGTCGAGTACTACTTCAAGATGCCGAGCGACATGCAGGAGCGCGACGCGATCGTCCTCGATCCGATGCTCGCCACGGGGCATTCCGCGGTGGCGGCCGTCGAGCGCCTGAAGGAGACGCGCCCGCGCTCGATCCGCATGGTGTGCATCGTTGCCAGCCCCGAAGGCGTTCGCACGTTCCACGCCGCGCATCCCGACGTTCCCATCTACGTCGCTGCCGTCGACCGGCAGCTCGACGATCACGGCTACATCGTGCCCGGCCTCGGCGACGCGGGCGACCGCATCTTCGGCACCAAGTAGCCGGTGTATCGTGGCATCGGGGCCGCCCGCCGCCCCCGCGCCGTGAACTCGCCGGCGCGCGCGCCGTCGTAAGGAATCGAGGTGCGGCGGGCACTAATCGACGGTTCCCTCACCAGGAGACGGCAAATGCGCTCGATGCTGTGGTTGCTCGGTACCCTCGCGCTCGCCGGCGCGTGGGCGCTCCTTCCCGATCACCCGGGTGTGCTCGCGAAGACGATGACGTTGCCCGACTACGCCGGCGCGTCCGCGAAGCCGGCCACCGCCGGCAAGGCGACGGCGGTGTTCGCCGGCGGATGCTTCTGGGGCGTCGATGCGGTCTTCAAGCACGTCAGGGGCGTCGAGAGCGTCGTGTCCGGCTACGCCGGCGGCAGCGCGGCGACCGCGAAGTACATGCTCGTGGGCACCGGCACCACCGGGCATGCCGAATCGGTGGAGGTGACCTACGACCCGTCGCAGGTTTCGTACACCGATCTGCTGAAGGTGTTCTTTTCGGTCGCCCACGATCCGACGCAGCTCAATCGGCAGGGCCCCGACGTCGGCACGCAGTACCGTTCGGCGATCTTCTACGCCAACCCCGAGCAGAAGACGCTTGCGGACCGCTACATCGCGCAGCTCACCGCCGCGAAGGCATTCCCGCGGCCGATCGTCACGCAGGTCGCCCCCCTCGACAAGTTCTATCCGGCCGAGGATTATCACCAGAACTATCTTGCGCTGCATCCCGACCAGCCCTACATCGTCTACAACGACCTGCCGAAGCTCGAGGCGCTGAAGGAAACGTACCCGGCCTGGTACAAGCCGTAAAATGCGCGGGCGGCGCCCTCTTTGCGCGCCGGGCAACGAGGAGGAGCGCATGCACATCATCTGGACGATCCTGATCGGCTTCGTCGTCGGCCTGCTCGCGCGGTTCCTGATGCCGGGGCGTGATCCGGCCGGCTTCTTCATCACCGCGGCGATCGGCATCGCGGGATCGCTGATCGCGACGTATGGCGGACAGGCGCTCGGCATCTACGGCGGCAACGAGTCCGCGGGCTTCATCGGCGCGCTCGTCGGCGCGATCATCCTGCTCATCCTCTATCGCCTGATCGCCAAGAGAAGCTAGACGTCGAGGCCGCGTCGCGCGACGCGGTTTTCATCATCGGCCGAAGGAGAACCCCATGCCGCCGCTCGACCTCGGAAACCTGTTGCAGAAGTACATGGACGCGGCTGCCGGCAATCAGGCGCCGGCCGATGCGCCGAACCATTTCGACCAGGTGGCGCAGCAGGCGTCGCCGGAGATCGTGAGCCAGGGCATCGCCGAGGCACTGCGCTCCGAGAAGACGCCGCCGCTCGGCCAGATGGTGCGCGACATCTTCTCCAATGCCGATCCGCAGCAGCGCGCGGGGATGCTGAACCAGATCCTCGGCGCGCTCGGCCCGGGCGTGTCGGGCTCGCTCGGCGGCGCCGCCGGCGGCGGCGTGCTGGGCAAAATCCTGGGCCAGATCGAAGGCGGCGCGACGCCGCAGGTGACGCCCGAGCAGGCATCCCAGGTATCGCCGTCGGCCGTGCAGGATCTCGCGAATCACGCCGAGAAGCAGGACGATTCCATCTTCGACAGGCTCGGGAGTTTCTACGCGCAGCATCCGCAGCTCGTGAAGACGCTCGGCAGCGCCGCGCTGACGATCGCGCTCGCGAAGATGGCCGACCGCATGCGCAGCTGAGCCGGATTCGGCGGGCGCGCGGTCCCGACGATGAAGATCGCCACCTGGAACGTCAACGGGATCCGCGCGCGCGAGGCCCAGTTCTGCGACTGGCTCGAGCGCGACCGGCCCGACGTCGTCTGCCTGCAGGAGATCAAGGCGGAGCCGGGGCAGATCCCCGACCGTTGCCGCCATTCGGGCTACCACGTCTACTGGCACGGCATGCGCGGCTACTCGGGCGTGTCGCTGCACGTGAGCAAGGACCTGCACGACGGCGACCCCCGGTTCGCGCATCCGGACTTCGACATGGAGTCGCGCATCGTGCAGGTCGACCTCGGCTCGCTGCTGTTGGCGTCCGTGTACGTGCCGAACGGCGGCAAGGACTATCCGGCGAAGCTGGCGTTCCTCGAGAAGCTCTGCGATTGGGCGGAGCGGATGCACGCCGACGGCCGACAGGTCGTGCTGTGCGGCGATCTCAACGTCGCACGCGCCGACATCGACGTGCACCCGAAGGAGCGCAAGCAGGGTGTGATCGGGCAGCGCGACGAGGAGCGCAGGCTCTTCGAGCGGCTGCTCGGCGGTCACTTCGTCGACGTCGGCCGCGCGATGCACCCGGACAGCGACACGATGTTCACCTGGTGGCCGCCGTGGCGCAACATGCGGCAGCGCAACATCGGGTGGCGCATCGATTACATCCTCGCCTCGAAGTCGCTCGCCGAGCGCGTGGAGCGGTGCGACGTGCTCGCGGATGTCGGCACGAGCGATCACGCGCCGGTGATGATGACGACGCGGTAATTCCCCCGTCCCCCGCCGCACGCTTGGCGCGAGCCGTTGTCCGTAATCCTGTGCGCGCCGCGATGCGCGTGCCGGGCGCGTCGGCATTCCGACCATCGGACGGGAATTTATTGCCGACCGCCGGCATCCGCCCTCGATTCCGTGGCGCCTGGACGAGCGAACAGGAGGTCGACATGCAACGCACGCAAACCCGACGGGGAGCATCGGCGTCGCCTGGCGTCATGCGTTTTCCCCGCCGCCACCCGCGCGACGAACGCGGCGCAGGCGATCGGACGGCGCAGCGCCTTGCGCGCGCGCTCGGCTGGTTCAGCCTCTCGCTCGGCATTGCCCAGATGGTCGCGCCGCGCGCGATATCGCGCCTGCTCGGAGGCAACGGCCGCTATGCGAACCTGATCCGCCTCTACGGCATGCGCGAGCTCATGAGCGGCGCGATGATCTTCGCGCAGGGCGAGCGCCCCGCCGGCGCCGTGTGGTCGCGCGTCGCCGGCGATGCGGTCGACATCGCGACGCTTGCCGCGGCCGCAGCGTCGCCGCGCATGCAACGGACCCCTCTGGCGCTCGCGACCGCGAGCGTGCTCGGCGCCACGGCGCTCGACGTCTACTGCGCACGCGAGCTGGGCCGTGCGCGCGGCCACGGCGCGGCCATTCGCATGACGCGCAGCGTCGTGGTCAATCGCCCACGCGAGGAGCTCTACCGGTTCTGGCGCGATTTCGAGAACCTCCCGCGCTTCATGTACCACCTGCGTTCGGTGCGCACCGTGGGCCCCGGCGTTTCGCACTGGGTGGCGAGCGGGCCGGCGGGGACGACGGTCGAGTGGGATTCGCGGGTCACGGCCGACACCGAGAACGAGCTGATCGGATGGCAATCGCTCGAAGGTGCCGACGTCTGGAACGCCGGCAGCGTGCGCTTCGAGCCGCGCCGGGGCAACCGCGGCACGATCGTGCGCGTCGACCTGGAATATCGGCCGCCCGGCGGCATCGCGGGCAAGCTCGTCGCGGCGCTTTTCAACGAATCGCCCGAGCAGCAGATCTACGACGACCTGCATCGCTTCAAGGAGATCGTCGAGACGGGCGAGGTCATGCGCTCGGACGCCAGCCCGGAAGGCATGGGTGCGGTGATGCAGGACCCCGCCCGTCCCGCCGCGCACGGGGGCGAAGCGACGGCGACGTCCGCCGGCGATCGATGAGCGAGGTATCGCGGTGAAGGCGGCATGCTGGCACGGCAAGAAGGACATGCGGGTCGAGAGCGTGCCCGACCCCAGGATCTTGAACCGGCGTGACGCGATCGTGCGCGTCACGTCGACGGCGATCTGCGGCTCCGATCTCCACCTCTACAACGGCTTCATTCCCACGATGAAGAAGGGCGACATCATGGGGCACGAGTTCATGGGCGAGGTGGTGGAGGTCGGGCCCGCGGTCGGGAATGTGAAGGTCGGGGATCGCGTCGTCGTGCCGTTCCCGATCGCGTGCGGCAACTGCGCGGCGTGCGAGGCGAAGGCGTATTCGCTGTGCGAGAACTCGAATCCGAACGCGTGGATGGCGGAAAGACTGCTGGGGCACTCGCCCGCCGGCATCTTCGGCTATTCGCACATGCTGGGCGGCTTCGCCGGCGGGCAGGCGGAATACGTGCGCGTGCCGTTCGCCGATGTCGGGCCCCTCAAGGTGCCCGACGGCATGCCCGACGAGCAGGCGCTCTTCCTGTCCGACGTGCTGCCGACGGGCTACATGGCGGCGGAGATGTGCGCGATCGCGCCGGGCGATACCATCGCCGTGTGGGGCTGCGGGCCGGTCGGCCAGTTCGCCATCGCGAGCGCACGCATGCTGGGCGCCGAGCGCGTCATCGCGATCGACCGTGTGCCCGAGCGGCTGTCGATGGCGTACGGCCGGGCGGGCGCGACCGACACGATCAATTATCAGGAGCAGGACGTCCTCGACACGCTGAAGACGCTGACCGGCGGCGTCGGGCCGGACGCATGCATCGACGCCGTCGGCACCGAGGCGCACGCGCCTGGCTTCCTCTACGCCTACGATCGCTTCAAGCAGGCGTTGATGCTCGAGACCGATCGTCCGATCGCGCTGCGCGAGGCGATCATGGCGTGCCGCAACGGCGGCACCGTCTCGGTGATCGGCGTCTATGGCGGCTTCGTCGACAAGTTCCCGATGGGCTCGTTCATGAACCGCGCCCTCACGATGCGCACCGGCCAGTGCCACGTGCAGCGCTACATGAAGCCCCTGCTTGCGCGCATCGAGAACGGCGACATCGACCCGAGCTTCATCGTTACGCATCGGATGAGGCTCGACGAGGCGCCGGAGGGTTACGCGCTGTTTTCCAGCAAGCAGGACGACTGCGTGAAGGTCGTGCTGACGCCCTGAATGCCCCTGACCCGCCTCTCGGTCCTCGACCAATCGACCGCCGCCGAGGGCCGCAGCCCGCATCTGGCGATCGGCGAGACGCTCGCGCTGGCGCGACATTGCGAGGCGCTCGGCTATCACCGCTACTGGGTCTCCGAGCACCATAACAGCGACAGCATCGTCGGCACCGCCCCGGAGGTGCTGATGGCCGCGATCGCCGCGACGACGTCGCGCATACGCGTCGGGAGCGCGGGCGTCATGTTGCCGCATTACTCCGCGCTCAAGGTCGCCGAGCAGTTCCGCGTGCTGGAGGGCATCGCGCCCGGGCGCATCGACCTCGGCGTCGGGCGCGCGCCGGGCTCGGATCGCCTCACGGCCTTCGCACTCAATCCGAATGCGAACGCAGCGGAGGAATTTCCGCGGCAGGTGCACGAGCTTCGCGCATGGGTGTGCGGCGAGCCGCTCGACCCGGAGCATCCATTCGCCGCGATACGCGCGCACCCGCGCGGCCCGACGTGCCCCGAGATCTGGATCCTGGGGAGCTCCGACTACGGCGCGCAGCTCGCCGCGCATTTCGGGCTGCCGTATTCGTTCGCGTATTTCTTCACCGACGGCCGCGGCGCGGAGGAAGCGCTCGATCTTTATCGCCGCAACTACCGGCCGAGCGCGCGCTATCCACGCCCGCAGGCGACCGTGTGCGTCTGGGCGCTCGCCGCGGACACCGACACGGAAGCGCGGCATTTGCTCAAGACGCGCGAGTTCTGGCGCGTCGGCTTCGAGCGTGGCATCCGCAAGCCGCTCGTCACGCCCGAGTTCGCCGACGCCTATCCGTATTCCGATGCCGAGCGCGCGACGGTCGATGCGTTGCGGCGCAAGGCAATCGCCGGCACGGGCGAGGGGGTGGCGGCACGACTGCGCACGATTGCCGAGCACCTCGCGCTCGACGAGCTGGTCGTGGTCACATGGACGCACGACCCGGCCGCGCGGCATCGCTCGTATGAATTGATCGCCCGGGCGTTCGGCCTGTGAGGCGGTAATTCGGCGTCAGGTCATTCGGGGTCAGACTCGAATCTCGCGCACGAATTTCAAGCCCGCCCAAGGCCGTCGAGATTCGAGTCCGCCCCCGAATTGGAGGCCGACCCCGGATTACACCTCGATACCGATCGCGCTACACTCGCCGACCGGCGGGGACGTCCCCCGCCCACGCGCACGAATCAGGAGGACAGAGATGCGAATGCTGGCGCTGTTGCGGGCCTTCCTGCCCGCATTGCTGTTCGTGTTGCCCTTAGCCGCCTCGGCGCAGGGCGAGCTCGTCGTGTATTGCACGGTGCAGGAGGAATGGTGCCGGCCGATGGTCGCCGCGTTCGAGAAGAAGACCGGCATCAAGGTCCTGATGACGCGCAAGAGCTCGGGCGAGTTCTACGCGCAGATCAAGGCCGAGGCGGCGAATCCGCGCGGCGATATCTGGTGGGGTGGCACGGGCGACCCGCACCTGCAGGCGGCAGAGGAGGGACTGACCGAGCCCTACAAGTCGCCGATGCTCGGCGAGCTGCAGGACTGGGCGGTGCGCCAGTGGAAGCAATCGAAGGAGCGCACGGTCGGCGTCTACGCCGGAGCGCTCGGTTACAGCTACAACACCGAGCAGCTCAAGAAGCGCAACCTGCCCGAGCCGAAGTGCTGGTCGGATCTCACCAATCCCGCGTACAAGGACGAGGTGCAGGTCGCGAACCCGAATTCGTCGGGCACCGCGTACACGATGCTCGCGACGATGGTGCAGATCATGGGGGAGGACAAGGCCTTCGACTACCTGAAGGCGCTGCACAAGAACGTCAACCAGTACACGAAATCCGGCGCCGCGCCCGCGCGTGCCGCTGCGACGGGTGAAAGCCTGATCGGCATCACGTTCCAGCACGACGCCGTCGTGCAGGCGATCAACGGCGCGCCGCTCAAGATCGTGTCGCCGTGCGAGGGCACAGGTTACGAGATCGGCAGCATGAGCATCATCAAGGGCGCGAAGAACCTGGAGAACGCCAAGAAGTGGTACGACTGGGCATTGACGCCCGAGGCGCAGGCGATCGGCGCCGCGGCGA
>JBLMWW010000020.1:0-4251 GCA_050257435.1 Rudaea sp. | reverse complement strand
CGGCGTCGAAATCGCCGGCGAAGTCGAGCGTGCCGCTGCGCACGTCGAGGTTGAGTGCCGGGGCGTAATAGGGATACAGCTTCGCGAGGTGGAACCGCGCGAACGATACGTGGCCGCGTGCCTTGTGCGCCGCGACATCCACGTCGGCCTGCAGGTCGAGGCGCGCGCCGTCGTCGACGTCGAATCCCACGGCGAGCGTCCCTGGCCCCGAAGAGGCGATCGCCTTGCCTTCGATCGCGACGTTCGACAGGACCACGGCGAAAGTGGGACTCACGGCGGTGTCGGTTACGCGAACCGTCCCGCCGACGAGGCGCGCGTCCGCGATGCTGAAGCTCCAGGGTTGCGACGTCGGCTTCGTGCCCGCCGCGTTCGGCGTCGCGGGGCCGAGCATGCGCGCCAGCTCCAGCCGGCCGTCGCCTTCGCGCCGCACGTCGGCTTGCGGCGCATCGACGACGACGGTGTCGAGCGCAATGCTGCGAGCGAGGAGATCGGCCTTGCCGAGCGCGACCTCGATGGCACCCGCGGAAGCCAGCGGCGTTCCGTCGCCGCGCGCGAGCGCCGGCTGATCGAGCCGCGCGGTGCCCGACAGCGCGATCGTGCGCGCGACACCATTGTCGGTCACGAAGGCAAGCTTGAGGTGCGTGGTCAGCGCACCGCTCGTGACCTTCGTCTTCGCGGGCAGCGCGACGTATTCGGCGTAGCGCTGAAGCGGGAGCGCCTCGAGGTCGAGATCGAGCGTCGCCTCGCGGGTGTCGCCGAATGGCGAGCTCAGGTCGCCCTTCAATGCGAACGGCGTGCCGTCGACGGCGCCCTGGAGTTTCGGCTTGACGCGGATCTCCGCGTCATGCGGGATGCTCGACACGAACGGGATGCCGATGTCGAGACCCGACACGACGATCTTCTGCCCATGGGGACGATCGTCGAGCGTGACGGTGGCGTCGTCGACCTCGATGTTGTTGAGGGAGAAGTGCGGCGGCGGCGCCTCGGGCTCCGCCGCACCGCCGCCGGCGAGATCGTCCACGCTGTAGGTGCCGTCCTCGTTACGCGTCAGGTCCACCTGCGGCCGCGAAAGCCGCACCGCGTCGAGCACCGGCGCGCGATAGCGGATCGACGCGGGCGAGACGTCGAGGTCGAGCGTTTCGAAGCGGACGAACGGGCGCTGCGGATCGCGATCGGTCAGCGCGAAATCGAGCAAACGCGCGTGCCAGGTGAACGGGTTGAATTCGAGCCGGCGCAGCGTCGCCTGGCGCGAGAAGCGCTCGCTCGCGACCGTTTCGAGTCTCGGCTTGAGCAGCGTGGGCAGGACGAGGAAGCCGAGGAGCGCGTAGAGCGCGACGAGGACCGCGATCCACGTAGCGCCGTTACGCACCAGCCGCCATATCGTCGCGCCCGTATGGGGGGCCGACTTGATGCGCATTGCATGCCCGTTTCGGAACACGGTCGGCGGCGGTCGGGAACGCGAGTCGGCGACGAATCACCCCGACGCGACCGCGTGCAGGCGATTATAGGCACGGCGCGGCCCGCATTCATGACGAGGGTCAAGGACGCGCGATGTCGCCGCGCGGAACCGCACGCGCTCGCGGTTGCCGAATCGCTCGGTGCCGCCGGTGGGGGGCGTAGAATGAATTTGCCACGCCTCGCGCGCCGCGCCCGGGCCGGCATCGTCGGTCGTACGCAAGAGCAACAAGCCCATGACGCTCGATCCCGTCCTGCTCTCGCGCCTGCAGTTCGCGTTCGTCGTCGCGTTCCACATCCTGCTGCCGGCGTTCACGGTCGGCCTCGCGTCGTTCATCGTCCTGCTGGAAGGGCTGCACCTGTTCCGGCGCGACCCGGTCTATTTGCGGCTTTCGGTGTTCTGGACGCGGATCTTCGCGGTGTCGTTCGGCATGGGCGTCGTATCGGGCATCGTCATGCCGTTCCAGTTCGGAACGAACTGGAGCCGCTTCTCCGACGCGAGCGCCAACGTGATCGCGCCGCTGCTCGCGTACGAAGGGATGGTCGCCTTCTTCCTCGAATCGGCGTTCCTCGGCATCCTGCTGTTCGGGCGCAAGCGGGTGCCGCCCCTCGCCCATTTCCTGTCCGCGGTGATGGTCGGCATCGGCACGTTGTTCTCGTCGTTCTGGATCCTCGCCGTCAACAGCTGGATGCAGACGCCCACGGGCCACACGATCGTCGACGGGCGTTTCATGCCCGAAAGCTGGCTTTCGATCATCTTCAACCCGTCGTTTCCCTACCGGCTCGTGCATACGGTGTCGGGGTTCTACCTCACCACGGCGTTCGCGGTGCTCGGCGTCACCGCGTATCACCTGAAGCGCGGCCGGCATCTCCCCGAGGCGCACAAGGCGATGGCGATGACGGTGACATTCATCGCGATCTTCGTGCCGCTGCAGATCGTCGCGGGCGATCTGCACGGCCTCAACACGCTGCATCACCAGCCGGTCAAGGTCGCCGCGATGGAGGGGCTGTGGGACACGCAAAGGCGCGCGCCGGCGGTGCTCTTCGCGATTCCCGACCAGCAGGAGGAACGCAATCGCGCCGAGGTTTCGATCCCGGCGCTCGCGAGCGTCTACCTCGGGCACTCCCCGAATGCGCAGATCCAGGGGCTGAAGTCGGTGCCGCCGATCGACCGCCCGCCGGTGGCGCCGGTGTTCTTCGCGTTCCGGATCATGGTCGGCATCGGCATCCTGATGCTCGTCGTCGCTTACTGGGGCGTCTATTTGCGCTGGCGGGGACGGCTCTTCACCACGCGCGCCTTCCAGAATGCCTGCCTCGCGATGCTGCCGGCCGGCTTCGTCGCGGTGCTCGCGGGATGGACGGTGACGGAGGTCGGGCGCCAGCCATGGGTCGTCTACGGCCTGATGCGTACCGCCGACGGCGTGTCCCCTTCGCTTACCGGTGGCGACGTGCTCGCTTCGCTGGCGCTCTACCTCGTCGTCTACCTGATCGTCTTCGGCGCCGGCATTTTCTACATGGTGCGCCTGGCGCGCGCCGGCCCGCCCGCGCAGGTCGACCTGCGCGAGCCGACGCTCGTCGAGCGGCCGGCGCGGCCGATCTCCGGTGCGCACGACGAGACGGCTGCGCCGTCCGCCACCTGAGGACCCACGCGATGCCGCTCGACCTCGTGCCCGTGTGGACGCTGATCCTCGCCGTCGGCGTGTTCATGTACGTGCTGCTCGACGGCTTCGATCTCGGCGTCGGCCTGCTCTTCCCCATGGCGCCTTCCGACGACGCGCGGACGCTGACGATGAACACCGTCGCGCCCGTCTGGGACGGCAACGAGACTTGGCTCGTGCTGGGCGGCGTCGCGCTGCTCGCGGCGTTCCCGCTCGCCTTCGCCATCATCATCCCGGCGCTGTATTTCCCCCTGCTCCTGATGCTGCTGGGGCTGATCTTCCGCGGCGTCGCGTTCGAGTTCCGGCTCAAGAAGACGAGCCATCGGAAATGGTGGGACGCCGCGTTCTTCGGCGGCTCGGCCGTCGCGACGTTCTTCCAGGGCGTCGTGCTCGGGACGTTCGTCGGCGGCTTCGCCGTGACCGGCCGCGTGTTCTCCGGCACGAGCTTCGACTGGCTGCAGCCGTTTCCACTCGCCACGGGTGTTGGACTGCTCTTCGGCTACGCGCTCCTCGGCGCGACGTGGCTCGTGATGAAGACCGAGGGCGAGTTGCAGCAATGGGCGCGCGAGCGCGCGCGCATCGCCCTCTACGGCGTCATTGCGTTCATCGTCATGGTGAGCGTATGGACCCCGTTCCTGCAGCGGCAGATCTACGAGCGCTGGTTCGGCTATCCGAACGTGCTCTACCTCGCGCCCGTGCCGATCATCACCGCGGGCATCGCGTGGCTCACCTGGCGCTCGCTGCATCGGGATGCGGACTACCTGCCGTTCCTGGGCGCGTTGGGCCTCTTCGTGATGTGCTACCTGGGGCTCGCGATCAGCCTGTTCCCCTACATCGTTCCGTACACGTACACGCTGTGGGACGCCGCCGCGTCGCCGTCGACGCAGATGTTCATGCTGATCGGCACGCTGTTCCTCCTGCCGATCGTGCTCATGTACACCGGCTGGTCGTACTACGTGTTCCGCGGCAAGGTGACCGCGGACACGGGATACCACTGACATCGCGAAAAGCCGGTTCGGCCGTTCCAGGATCGGTATCCGCCGCCGAGGCCGGGCGCACCGCGTGACGTCGCGTGCCGGGCTTCGGACCGGTCCCGCCGCTTGGTCCCCTACTCCGCGGTTTCCGACGGGTATTGACG
>JBLMWW010000019.1:0-3704 GCA_050257435.1 Rudaea sp. | reverse complement strand
CTGGGAGATTCGAGTCTGACCCCAATTCGCGCGACCCAATTCGCGCGTCTGACCCCAATTCGCGTGCGGCAGCGGCCGATACTCGGCGTCCGCCCCGCTTGTGCGGGCCTTGCCGCGCTTTCGTGGTGCGCAGGCGCTACATCTTGCACCCCGGCGACGGATCGGCGAGCGCCTTGACCGCGACGCCCTCGACCTTGTTCTGCGTGCCGACCACCTTGCGCAGGTAGATGTCCTGCACCGGGTTGTGCGACTTCGACAGCGTGAATGCGCCACGCGGGCTGTCGATCTTCGCCTTCTCCATCGCGGCGATGAGGTCGTTGCGCTTCGCGACGTCGCCCTTGACCGCGGTCAGGCCGGCGTTCAGCAACTGTGCCGCGTCGTAGCCCTGCACGGCGTAGACGTCCGGCGCCGCGTTGTACGCCTTGGTGTATTCGGCGCGGAACGCCTTGTCCCTGGGCAGGTCGAGGCCATCGCCGTAATGGAGCGTCGTGAGCAGACCCTGCGCCGACTCGCCCTGTGCCTCCAGCGTCCCGTCGGTCAGGAAGCCCGGGCCGTAGAGCGGGATCGTCTTGTTGAGGCCGGCTGCCGCATAGTCCTTGACGAACTTGACGGCACCGCCGCCGGCGAAGAACGCATACACGGCGTCGGGTCGCGTGGCGGCGACCTCGGTGAGGAGCGCCTGGAACTCGACGTTGGGGAACGGCAGCGTCAAGTCCTTGACCACCTCGCCGCCCGAGGCCTTGAGCCCGTCCTTGAAGCCCTGGACCGACTCCTCGCCCGCCGCGTATTTCCAGGTGACCGTGACGACCTTCTTCGCCCCGCGCTCGCCGGCGACCTTCCCCATCGCGTATCCCGGTTGCCAGTTCGAAAACGAGCTCCGGAAGATGTTCGGCGCGCACATCGGGCCCGTGACCGCGCCCGCGCCCGCGTTCGGGATGACGAGCAACGTGTTCGTGTCCTTCGCAACCTTCGCCATGGCCATGACGACGCCGGAGTGCACGGTGCCGACGACCACGTCGACGTTGTCGCGCTTGACGAGCTTGTTCATGTTGTCGACGGCCTTCGAGGGGTCCGATTCGTCGTCGACCTTGAAGTATTCGAGCTCGCGCCCGCCGAGCTTGCCGCCCTGCTCCTGCACGTAGAGCTTGAACCCGTTCTCGATCGCGTTCCCGAGCGCGGCGTACGTGCCGGTGTACGGGAGCATGAAGCCGACCTTGATCCTGGTCTGCGCATCGGCGGCCACGGCGGCCAGGCACAGGGCCGTGGCGAGCATCGCGCGTGCGAGCGCTTTGTGGCGGACAGTCATCGCGTTTCTCCTTGGCAAGTCAGCGCCGGTAAGTGGCGCAAAATAAAGTCGACGACGACGCGCGTCAACGCTTCCGGCTGATCGCGGTGCGGCGAGTGCCCGCAGTTCGCGAGCACCGCCAGTTCGGCCTGCGGGGCGTGCCGGCGGATCGCCTCGATCTGGGCGAGCGTCCCGTACTCGTCGTCCGCCCCCTGCACGGCGAGTATGGGGCATTGCAGGCGGTCGAGCATGGCCTCGATTGACCAGCCGCGAAAGCGCGGATCGAGCCACACGTCGTTCCAGCCCCAGAACGCGGAATCCGGATCGTCGTGGTAGCGCGCAAGGCGCGCCTTGATGTCGGTCAACCGGTAGGCGTCGCGCGCGGCCTCGATGCTCGCGATCGACACGTCCTCGACGAAGATGTGAGGCGCGACGGCGACGACGCCCGCGACCTGCTCGGGGAACGTCGCTGCGTAGATCAGCGCGATCGAGCCGCCGTCGCTGTGCCCGAGCAGCCAAGGCCTCGCGCCTTCATGCCCGACCTGAAGGCGCGCGAAGAGCCGCGGCAGCACCTCGCGCGCCTGCCGCTCCATGAAGTCGACGGGCCAGCGTTCGCCGGGGCGCCGCGGCGTGGAGCGGCCATACCCTTCCCGCGAGAACACGAGGCCGCGAAAGCCGCCGTCGTCGCACAGACTTTGCGGGTAGTCCTTCCACATGGCGAGCGAGCCCAGCCCCTCGTGCAGGAAGACGACGAGCGGCGCCGCGGCGCGCTCGGGTGCCACCCATGCGTATTCGAGGGCGACCGTCCGTCCGTCGACGACGACGTCGACGAACGCGACGTCGGTCACGTCGTCGCGAGCCGCTCGCGCTCCCGCAGGCGGAAGCGTTGGATCTTCCCGGTGGCGGTCTTCGGGAGCTCGGCGATGAACTCGATATGGCGGGGATACTTGTACGGCGCGAGCTTGTCCTTGACGAATGCCTTCAACGCCTCCTCGAGCGCGGGGCTCGGGACCTGCCCGGCCTTCAGCACGACGAACGCCTTCGTCTTCGTGAGCCCGTCCGCATCCTCCTTCCCGATGACGGCCGCCTCCAGCACCGCCGGATGCTGTACGAGCGCCGCCTCGACCTCGAACGGCGAGACGTAGAGCCCGCTCACCTTCAGCATGTCGTCGGCGCGCCCGGCGTAGACGTAGTAGCCGTCGCTGCGGCGGACGTACTTGTCGCCGCTCTTCGTCCACTCGCCCTGGAACGTCGCGCGCGACTTGTCGCGGCTCGTCCAATACATGAGCGCGGCGCTCGGGCCGCGGATGTAGAGGTCGCCGACCTCGCCGTCGGTGACCGGCCGGCCATTGTCGCCGCGCAGCTCGACGTCGTAGCCAGGAACGGGCACGCCGGTGGTGCCGTAGCGGACTTCGCCGGGGCGGTTCGACAGGAAGATGTGCAGCATCTCGGTCGACCCGATGCCGTCGAGGATCTCGCAGCCGAAGTGCGCGGTGAAGCGCTCGCCGATGTCCTTCGGCAGCGCTTCGCCTGCCGAGGCGCAGACGCGGATCGCCACCGCCTCGCGCGGAGGCAGATCGGGCGCGGCGAGCATCGCCGCGTAGAGCGTCGGCACGCCGTAGAAGACCGTCGCCCGATGATCGATCAGGCGCTTGAATACCGCCTGCGGCGTCGGCCGCTCGGCCATCAGCACCGTCGTCGCGCCCGCGGACAGCGGAAACGTCAGCGCATTGCCGAGGCCGTAGGCGAAGAAGAGCTTGGCCGCCGAGAAGCAGACGTCGTCGGGCGAGAGGCGCAACACGTTGCGCGCATAGAGCTCGTCGGTCCAGTACGGGTTGGCGTGCGTGTGGACGGTGCCCTTGGGCGCGCCGGTCGAGCCCGACGAATAGAGCCAGAAGGCGGCATCGTCCATGTGCGTGGTCGCGGGCGCCGCCGGCTTCGCGCTCGCCACGTCGGCGTCGAGGTCGCGCATGTCGGCGGGGCTGCCTTCGGGGGCGGCGCCGATCACCCACAGCGTCTCCAGCTCGTGCGTGCCGTGCGCCATCGCGCGGGCGAGCGTGGGCGCGAGCGCCGCCGACACGATCGCGGCGCGCGCGCGGCTGTGCGACAGCATGTAGGCATAGTCGTCGGCCGTGAGCAGCGTGTTGACGGCCACCGGGACGACGCCCGCGTATAGCGCGCCCAGGAACGCGACCGGCCATTCGACGGTGTCGTGCGCAAGCAGCAGCACGCGCTCCTCGCGCCGCAGGCCGTGCGCGCGCAAAACGCCGGCGAAACGCCGGATACGGTCGGCGAGCTCGCCGTAGGTCAGGCGAGTGCGATCGTCGATGTACGCGATGCGCTGCGCATGGGCATCGTTACGCGCGATCAGGTGCTCCGCGAAGTTGAAGGCGGAGGTAGGAGGCGAGGACGTGGTCAT
>JBLMWW010000018.1:0-13476 GCA_050257435.1 Rudaea sp. | reverse complement strand
CCGCCTGGTGGCGCATGAGCACGTGCTTGACGATCGCGAGGCCGAGTCCCGTACCGCCGGTGGCGCGCGAGCGGCTGCGATCGACGCGATAGAAGCGCTCCGTGAGGCGCGGAATGTATTCGGGCGCGATGCCGATCCCCGTATCGGTCACCGCGAACACGCCGCTGCCATCGTCGTCGACGCGCCACGCAAGCGTGACGGTTCCCCCGGCCGGCGTATAGCGCACGGCGTTGCTCACCAGATTGCCGAACGCACTCGCGAGCTCGTCGCGGCTGCCCGCGATCGTCGCCGGGTCGCGCACGTCGAGCTCGATCCGATGCGCACCTTTCGACAGCGCCTTCGCGTCGGCCGACAACGCGAGGAGCAGCGGCACGACGTCGAAACGCTCCTCGTGCACCGGATTCTGCTCGCTCTCGAGCGCGGAGAGCGTCAGGAGATCGGCGATGAGGCGCTGCATGTTCTTCGCCTGCTCGTGCATGAGTCCGAGGAAGCGCCGGCGCTGCCGCTCGTCGATGTCGACGTCCTGCAGCGTCTCGACGAACCCGCTGATGACGGTGAGCGGCGTCTTGAGCTCGTGCGACACGTTCGCGATGAAGTCGCGTCGCATGCGCGCGACCGCCTCGAGCTCGGTGACGTCGCGCGACATCAGGAGCTTCTGGTCGGATGCGAATGGCACGAGCTGCAGCGCGAGCTTGCGGTTCACCTCCCGTTGCGAGGCGACCACGATGGACGTCCCGTAATCACCCGCCTCGAGATAGCGCTGGAACTCGGGTTGCCGCACGAGGTTGACGATCGGCTGCCCGCGATCGTGCGCGAGATCGAGCCCGAGTTGTGCGAGCGCGCGCGCATTCGCCCAATCGATGCGATTCGCGGCGTCGAGCACGACGATGCCGTCGGGGATCGCGGCGGACGCCTGCTGGAAGCGCTCGATGATCTGCCGCAGGTCGCGCTCGTAGGCAGCGCGCGCACGCATGCGGCGGTGGATCGCGGCGAAGATGTGTCCCCAGACGCCGCGACCCTCCGGGACCTCGGTGTCGAGCGGGCCCGTCGCCCAGTCGCTCAGCAAGCGCAGCTGCGACAGGTGAAACGCGATGATCGCGCCCGCGCCGACCGCAAGCACGACCAGCGCTACGCCGCTTCCCGAGACGAGCCATGCGCCGAGCGTGAGCGCCGCGACGATCGCCGGCGCCACCCCTCCGTCACGGACGATCGAAGGCATCGGCTCACCCGCTGCCGCTCGCCGCACCCCGAACGACGAGCCGGTACCCGCTGCCGCGAACCGTTTCGATCATGCCGTCCGCGCCGAAGGGCTCGAGCGCGACACGCAGGCGCCGGATGTGCACGTCGACGGTACGCTCCTCGATGTAGACGTCGTCGCCCCACACCATGTCGAGCAAATGCGCGCGACTATGGACGCGGTTGGGCCGCGCGAGCAGGAAGCGGAGCAGGCGAAACTCGGTCGGCCCGAGGTTGACCTCGCGGCCCTCGACCGTCACGCGATGCGCGACCGGATCGAGGCGCAGCCTGCCGGCATGGAGCACTTCCTGCGCCGCCTCTGGCGCGCGCCGGCGCAACACCGTCTTGATCCGGGCCTTGAGCTCGCGCGGGCTGAACGGCTTCGTGACGTAGTCGTCGACCCAGGCCTCGAGCCCCGCGACCTTGTCGGCCTCGTCGGCGCGCGCGGTGACCATGATGATCGGCAGATCGCGCGTGCGCGTGTCCCCGCGCAGTCGGCGCGCGAGGGCGAGGCCCGATTGGCCGGGCAGCATCCAGTCGAGCAGCACGAGATCGGGCAACTTCCGCGCAAGCGCCTGCTGCGCCGCTTCGGCGTCGTTCGCCTCCTCGACGTCGTACCCTTCGTCGACGAGGTTGACCTTGAGGAGTTCGCGGATCGCCGGCTCGTCCTCGACGACGAGAATGATCGGCATCACCGGCTCGCACGCCGCGTCACGGCTGCGAAACCTCGGCGCGGATCTCCGCCGCGGAGGCGTGCCGGACGTCCTTGCCCTTCACGACCTGCACGATCGCCTCGGCGATGTTCTTCGCATGGTCGCCGATGCGCTCGATCGACTTCGCGATGAACACGATCTCGAGGGCGGGCGTGATGGTGCGCGGATCCTCCATCATGTAGCTCACGAGCTGGCGCAGGATCGACGCAAACGCGGCGTCGATGTCCGCGTCGCGGTCGATCACCTCGGAGGCGGCGACGACGTCGAGCCGCGCGAATGCGTCGAGCGCCAGTCGCAGCATCGTCATCGCATGGTCGAGCGCCTTCGCGGTGTCGAAATAGCGCACGCGTGCGAGGCGCTCGCTGCCGCGCGCGCCAGCGGCCTTGTATGCGATCTTCTTGACCTCGTCGCCGATGCGCTCCAGGTCGGTCACGATCTTGCTCACCGTCAGGACCATGCGCAGGTCGATCGCCGTGGGCTGCCGCCGGGCGATGATCTGCGCGCATTGCTGGTCGATGGCGATCTGGAGCTGGTTGATCGCCGCCTCGTCGGCGCCGACGGCGTCGATGCGCCCCGGGTCTTCCTCCTTCTCGAGCGCCTCGATCGCGCGCGTCATCTGCTGCTCGACGATGCCGCCCATCGACAGTACGCCCGTGCGGATCGCTTCCATCTCCGCGTCGAATTGCTTGTTGGTGTGCTCGGTCATGTCGTCCCCGCCGGTATCAGCCGAATCGCCCGGTGATGTAGTCCTCGGTCTCCTTGCGCCGGGGCCTCAGGAAGATCTGGTCGGTCGCGCCGAATTCCATCAGCTCGCCGAGGTACATGTACGCGGTCTTGTC
This sequence comes from Rudaea sp., assembly GCA_050257435.1. GTDB lineage: Bacteria > Pseudomonadota > Gammaproteobacteria > Burkholderiales > Casimicrobiaceae > VBCG01. Next base: position 10,688 of record JBLMWW010000018.1, on the reverse strand, counting down.
GGATACGCGCGCCGCCTGCTGCATGTTGTGCGTCACGATCGCGATCGTGTAATCCGCCTTGAGCTCCGAGATCAGCTCCTCGATGCGCGCGGTGGAGATCGGGTCGAGCGCGGACGTCGGCTCGTCGAGCAGCAGCACCTCGGGGCGCACCGACACCGCGCGCGCGATGCACAGCCGCTGCTGCTGACCACCCGAAAGCGCCATCCCGGACTGCTTGAGCTTGTCCTTGACCTCGTCCCACATCGCCGCCTTGGTGAGCGCCCATTCGACGCGCTCGTCCATCTGCCGCGTCGACAGCCGCTCGTAGAGTCCCACGCCGAACGCGATGTTGTCGTAGATCGACATCGGAAACGGCGTCGGCTTCTGGAACACCATGCCGACCTTGGCACGCAACAGATTGAGGTCGGTGCCGTCGTCCAGAATGTTCACGCCGTTGAACACGATCTCGCCGCTCGCTCGCTGGTTCGGATAGAGCGAGTACATCCGGTTCAGTGTCCGGAGCAGCGTCGACTTGCCGCAGCCGGACGGGCCGATGAACGCCGTCACTTCGTGCTCGAGGATGTCGAAATCGATGTGCTTCAGCGCCTGGAAGTGGCCATAGAAGAAATCCAGGTTGCGGATGGCCATCTTCGGACAGGACGCCGGCGCGATGGACGCCGTGGACTTGGCCAGGTCGACTCCCTCGTTCATCGGCTTGGGGCGCGGGGTCAGCGAGCGGTTGGCTGGCGAAACACCGACCGCGCGAGGATGTTCAGCACCAGCACGGTGAGGGTGATCAGCAGGGCCGCCGCCCACGCCAGCGTCTTCCAGTCGTCGAAGGGGCTCATCGCGAACTGGAAGATCACCACCGGGAGATTCGCCATCGGTCCGTTCATGTCGGCGCTGAAGAACTGGTTGTTGAGCGCGGTGAACAGCAACGGCGCGGTCTCGCCGGAGATGCGCGCGACGGCGAGAAGAACGCCGGTGATGACGCCCCCGCGCACGGCCTTGAGCGTCACCATCAGAATCACCTTCCACATGGGGGCGCCGAGGGCGATGGCCGCCTCCCGAAGGCTGTTCGGCACGAGGCGCAGCATGTTCTCGGTCGTCCGCACGACGACCGGAACCGCGATCAGCCCGAGGGCCATCGCCCCGGCCCAGCCCGAGAAATGCCCCATGGGAAGCACGTACACCGCGTAGATGAAGAGCCCAAGGATGATCGACGGCGCCGACAGCAGAATGTCGTTGACGAAGCGCGTCGTCTCGGCGAACCAGCCCGTGCGGCCGTACTCGGCCAGGTAGATGCCTGCGAGCACGCCGACGGGCGTACTGACCAGTGTCGCGGTTCCGACGATCAGCAGGCTCCCGTAGATGGCGTTGATGAGGCCGCCGGCCGAGCCGGGCGGCGGAGTCGTCTGCGTGAACAGCGTCGGCGACAGGGCGGCAACGCCGTTCCTGACGAGAACCGCGAGTATCCACGAGAGGAGAAGCATGCCGACGGCCATCGTTGCCAGCGACATCGCCAGGTTGAAGCGGCTCAACCAGACGCGCCGCCGATACCGTGCATTGTTCACCGCGGTCGCGCCGTGGCAATCACGTCCTCGTCCCTTCGCCGCGCGACAGGCGGGCGATCAGGAGCCGCGACGCGGCGAGAACGAAGAACGTCAGCACGAAGAGCACCAGACCGAGTGCAATCAGCGATCCTCGATGGATCGGGTCGGCTGCCTCGTTGAATTCGTTCGCCAGTGCCGAGGCGATCGAGTTGCCGGGCTCGTACAACGAGGCGCGAATACGATACGCGTTGCCGATCACGAACGTCACCGCCATCGTCTCGCCGAGCGCCCTTCCCAGGCCGAGCATGATGCCGCCGATCACCCCGATGCGGGTATGCGGAAGGACGACATTGCGCACGACCTCCCAGGTCGTACAGCCGATCGCGTACGCGGATTCCTTCAGCACCGGCGGCACGACCTCGAATACGTCGCGCATGACGGCGGCGATGAACGGTATCACCATGATCGCGAGGATGATGCCCGCGGTCAGGATGCCGAGTCCGGTGGGTGGTCCCTGGAACAATTCGCCTACGAGCCAGAGATTGCCCAGCGTTCGCGTGAGCAGCGGCTGGACGTGCTCGCCGAAGAACGGCGCAAAGACGAACAGGCCCCACATGCCATAGATGATCGACGGTATTGCGGCAAGCATCTCGACGGCCGTGCCGAGCGGGCGCCGCAGGCGCGCCGGGCACATCTCGGTGAGAAAAAGCGCGATGCCGAAGCTCACTGGAACGCCGATCAGGAGCGCGATCGTCGAGGTGACGAGCGTCCCGAATATCGGGGCGAGCGCCCCGAACTGCTTGGTGACCGGATTCCAGACGTCGCGCACGAAGAAGGCGGGGCCGAGCGCCTGGAGCGCCGGCGCGGCCGCCACGGCGAGCGCCACGATGATCGAGAGCAGAATCGCGAGGACGAATGTGGCGAAGAACCGCGTCGTGTGACGAAAGAGTGCGTCCTGCCACCGCCCGAGCGAGACGAAGGCGGCGTGAGGAGCGGGCGGGCCGTGGCGCAAGGTCGGAATCGTCGTGGCCGCAACGAGCGCGTCGGCGCGGGTAGGACGAATCATAGCGTCCCCGCGGAACCATCCTCGCGGCCGGCGAGCCGGCGCAAAGCAAAACCGGCGGCGCTTTGCGAACGCCGCCGGCCAGCAGAGGAAGGCTGATGGGATGATGCGTTACTGAACCGCTGCCCACACCGGCTTGCCGCCCGCGTCCTTGATCTGGGCCGTCCAGGCGCCCTCGATCAGCTTGACGACGTTGCCGGGCAGGGGCACGTAATCGAGTTCCTCCGCCATCTTCTGCCCGTTCTCGAACGACCAGGCGAAGAATTTCAGGACCTCCGCGGCGTTCTGCGGCTTCTCCTGCTTGGTATGCATCAGGATGAAGCTCGCTCCGCTGATTGGCCACGCGCTCTTTCCCGGCTGATCGGTCAGGATCTGGTAGAACATCGGCGCGTTCTTCCAGTCGGCGTTCCCGGCCGCCGCCTGGAACGTCGCGTTGTTCGGCTGCGGGTACTCGCCATCCTTGTTCCGGACCAGTGCGTACGTCATGTTGTTGCGCCTGGCGTAGGCATACTCGACGTATCCGATCGAGCCCTTGATGCGCTGGACGTAGGCGGCCACCCCTTCGTTACCCTTGCCGCCGACGCCTTCCGGCCACGCGACGGCGGTGCTCGACCCGACCTTGCTCTTCCATTCCGGGCTGGTCTTGGACAGGTAGTCGGTCCAGATGAACGTGGTGCCCGAACCGTCGGAGCGGTGCACCACGGCGATCGGCGCGTCGGGAAGCTTCACGCCGGCGTTGAGATCGGCGATCGGCTTCTCGTTCCACTTCCTGATCTTGCCGAGATAGATTTCCGCCAGCACCGCGCCCGTGAGCTTGATTCCGCCCGGAGCGATTCCTTCGAGGTTCATGACCGGCACGACACCGCCGACGATCGCCGGGAATTGCATCAGCCCGGCCGCTTGCAGCTCCTCGGGCTTGAGCGGCATGTCGGATGCGCCGAAATCGACGGTCTTCGCCTTGATCTGGGCGATGCCGCCTCCGGAGCCGATCGACTGGTAGTTCATTCCGGTTCCCGTCTTCGCCTTGTACGCCTCGGCCCACTTGGCGTAGATCGGATAGGGGAAGGTGGCACCGGCGCCCGTGACGTTGGCGGCCTGCACGCCGACGGCCGTGACGAGCGACGCGGTCGTCACCAGGAATTTCAACGCGTTTCGCATGCCTTGCTCCTGTCTGTTCGGTTCGGGCGCATTGTGAGCGCCGAAAATGACAGGTTCATGACACGTCGATGACGTTCGTGTGCCGCTCGATCGACCTCGAGCAGGCCGGTGGATCGCCGAGGACGCCCTGCAGCACGCCCGTCACGCGCACACGCTGCCGATCGACAGCGCCGATTGTCCCGCGTCCTTTCCCTCCCGCGTTGACGCGGGTCAAGGGGCCGTAAAACCCGGCGCTGCAGAATGCGAGCGCCGGCGGGATCACGAGAAAATCGCGTTCAACGCCAGAACGGGCGGCATTGGCGAAACGCTTTCCAGTTCTCGCGTAATTCGCCGCGTAGCGCGCGCTCCCGCGAAGCCGCATGAGGGTGCCAGTCGTGCGCCACGCCGAACGCGGCGCAGCGGGATTCCAGGATGCGCACGAGCTGCTCCGCGACGACGAGATCGTTCAGGCGGCCGAGAGCGCTCTGGACCGTCGCGAGGCACTTCAGATAACGGCCGCTCTCATCCTGGTCGAACAGCACGGCAAGAAACTCTCCGAGATAGCGCAGCCTTTTGACGCCGACCCGCAGCTCGTGGAGCGCCTCTCGGGAGCGCCGTCCGACGTGCCTGCCCCGCCGAAGCAGCCTCGCCTCGCGGACAGACAGCAGGCGTTTCGCGAGTCGTCTCGAGGAACCCTCCCCGTGCGCTGCCGCTTCCGCACATTGGCGAGCGCTCAGTCGCGCAAGGGTCAGCATGGCAAGGTGAAAGGGCTTCCCGCGCAGCGCACGGTTGACGTTCACGTGGCTCCTTTTCCGCAATCCCGCGGCAACCGCCTCGAATCGCTCGGCGGACGCGGGGTCCACGATGCGCCTGATCTCGGGCAGCGTCTGCGCCATGAAGACGTCCCAGTCGCGCGCCTCGCCGAGCAGCTTCCAAAGCCACTTGAGCCGCGCTCGAGCGTCTTCCGGCAACGGCGCGAGACCGGCTGCGGGCGCGACGCGGACAATCGAACGCAGGCGACGCACGCCGACTCGCAGCTGATGGAGCGCTTCGTCATCCGAGCCGCGCTTCGCGCCTTCGACATTTTCGGCGATCTGCGCGATGCACTCCGCCGTGGCGTTCGCCACGAGGCGCGCGAGTGGCTCGCGTGGATCTGCGTCGACGCGACGCGCGCTCCGCGGGCGCTCGACGGCACCTGCAAGTCCTCCATACGCGCGCTCCGCTTCGCTGTCGAACAGCAGCCGCGCCCCGGGCAGCTCGTCCACGATCACGGAGGCGAGCTCGTAGAGGTGCTCGGCGGTGCCTGCAAGGAGCGCGAGCTCGATCTCGAGAATCGCCCGCCAGCGCGGTGTCGCGTCGATCACGCGGGCGCGGCCCCGATCGATCGACAGCGTGACCTCGCACTCGTCGCGCAGGCGGATCGTGCGGACCGTGCGCATGACGTCGCGCTCCGCATACGGTCGCAATGCGCCTCTCAGGCGCGGATCGTCGAGCCCTCGCGCGTCGGGCGCGCCGTCCTCGCTCGCCGCATCGCCGAGGATGGGCAATCGCCGGCTGTATAGTTCACGGTAATAGCGCTGAAGCCAGCGTCCCCGCCCACGCCTGACGAGCACCAGCACGCTGCGCGCGCGATAAAGACGCAGGTCCGGCGTATCCCAGTAGACGAGGCGCCATCGACGCGTCGTCGGACGCGACGGCCGAAGCGATTTGGCGCGAAGCAGGCGCGGCAACGCCTGCAGGGTGGCCTCCGTAACGACGAGCGTGACGGGGACGAGCTCGGATATCACGCGCGCGACGCCGCCATCCGTTGATCGCCGGTCAGCTTAGCTTACATCCAATCCATGGCAACATCCCCGGCGGACCGCCGGCTGTCACACTCGCGTAACACCGCGACCGCACGCTTCGATCCTCGCGGCGCGCGGCATGCGCGGAAGGCACGCGCGCCATCGCCCGTCGTGGAATCGCCCAGAACGCCCCTTCTCGATCGCGAGCTCTCGCAGCTCGCATTCAACCGCCGCGTGCTGGCGCTCGCCGCCGATCCCGACGTTCCGCTGCTCGAGCGGCTGCGCTTCCTCTGCATCGTCGCGGGCAACCTCGACGAGTTCTTCGAAGTGCGTGTCGCCGGGCTGAAGGAGCAGTTGCGCGAAGGCACGCCGCCGTCCCGCATGACGCTGGCCGGGACGCAGGCGCTGCTGGAACGGATTGGCGAGGAGGTCAGGACGCTGATTCGCGAACAGTACGCGCTGCTGAACGAGCGCGTGCTGCCGGCACTGGCCGCGCAGGGCGTGGTTCTCGTGCGCCGCACGGAGTTCACGCCAGCGCAGCGCGCGTGGGCCGCCGATTACTTTCGCCGCGAGGTGCGCCCGCTGCTGACGCCGATCGGCCTCGATCCCGCGCACCCCTTCCCGCAGGTCGCGAGCAAGAGCCTGAATTTCATCGTCGACCTGGCCGGGCGCGATGCGTTCGGCCGGGAAACGGCGATCGCCATCGTCAAGGCGCCGCGCGTGCTTCGCCGCGTGATCCGCATGCCGAGCGACGTCGGCGGCGTGGCTCACCCGTTCATCATGTTGTCGTCGGTGATTCACGCCCACCTCTCGGAGCTGTTCGCCGGCCGGGAAGTGAGGCGCTACGCGCAGTTCCGCGTGACCCGCGACGCCGACCTGTGGATCGACGAGGAGGAGGTCAAGAACCTGCGCCAGGCGATACGCGGGGAGCTGCGGCAGCGTCAGTTCGGCTCGGCGGTCCGGCTCGAGGTTCCGCTCGACTGTCCGGCGCCCCTCGCCAGCCTCCTGCTCGAGCAATTCGGGCTCGCCGAGGCCGACCTTTATCGCTGCGACGGGCCGGTCAACATGGCGCGGCTCGCATCGCTCGTCGACCAGGTGGACGTCGAGTCGCTGAAGTACCCTCGGTTCGTTCCGGGACTGCCCGAGCGGCTGCGCAACGCGACAGACCTCCTCGCCACGATACGGGCCGGGGATGTCCTGCTCCATCACCCCTATCAGTCGTTCGAGCCCGTCGTCGACTTCATCCGGCGCGCCGCGCAGGATCCCGACGTCGTCGCCGTCAAGCAGACCGTCTACCGCACGGGCGTCGAATCGATCCTCATGGAGGCGCTTCTCGACGCCGCGCGGCGCGGCAAGGAAGTGAGCGTCATCGTCGAGCTGTTCGCGCGCTTCGACGAGGAGGCCAACATCGATTGGGCCGAGCGCCTCGAAAGCGCCGGGGCGCAGGTCGTCTACGGCGTGTTCGGCTTCAAGACGCACGCGAAGCTCGCGCTCCTGACCCGCCGCGAAAGCGACGCCCAGGGCCGCGTGCAGCTCGTTCAGTACGCGCACCTCGGCACGGGCAACTATCACCTGCGCACGGCGCAACAATACTCGGACTTCGGACTGTTGACGGCCGACCCGGAGATCTGCGCCGACGTGAGCGAGATCTTCCTCCACATCACGAGCCTCGCGAAGGCCGGCCGGCTGTCGAAGCTCCTTCTCGCCCCCTTCACCATGCACCGCCGGGTGCTCGCGATGATCGAGCGGGAGGCGCGCAACGCGCGACGGGGAAAGCCCTCCCGCATCGTGGCGAAGATGAATGCGCTGCTCGAGGAGCGCGTGATCCGCGCTCTTGTCGCGGCGTCGCAGGCGGGCGTCGAGATCGATCTCATCGTCCGCGGCGCGTGCGCGCTGCGGCCGGGCGTTCCGGGCGTGTCGGAGCGCATCCGCGTGCGCTCGCTACTCGGGCGCTTTCTCGAGCACCATCGCGTGTGGTACTTCGCGAACGGCGGCAAGCCCGATGTCTGGCTTTCCTCTGCGGATTGGATGGGGCGAAACCTGTTCCGCCGCATCGAGGTCGCGTTTCCGATTCGCGACTCGGCGCTCGCCCGTCGCGTCGTCGCCGAAAGCCTCGCCACGTCGCTCGCCGACAACCACGACGCGTGGGAGCTCGACGCCGAGGGACGCTGGCACAAGGTTCCACCGGGAAAAGGGAGGCCGCTCCACTGCGCGCAGACGGAGCTGCTTGCCGCGATGCGGGCTCCCGAGGAGAGGCAGTGATGGACCTCATCCTGTGGCGCCATGCGGAGGCCGAGCCCGGCGAACCGGACCTGGCGCGCAAGCTCACCTCGAAGGGCCACAAGCAGGCGGCACGCATCGCGGAATGGCTCGATCACCGGCTGCCCGACTCGTGCCGGATCATCGTCTCGCCCGCGCGGCGCGCGCAGCAGACCGCGCTCGCGCTCAACCGCAAGTTCAAGACGAAGGACGCGGTCGGGCCGGAAGTGTCTCCCGAAAGCCTGCTCGCGGCCGCGCACTGGCCGGACTGCCGGGAAGCCGTCCTCGTCGTCGGGCATCAGCCGACGCTCGGCCGCGTGGCCGCGCTCCTGCTCGCCGGCCAAGCCGCGGAATGGTCGATTCCCAAGGGTGCCGTATGGTGGCTGTCGAACCGCGAGAGCGGGCGCGGCCCTCACGTCGCGCTTCGCGTCGTCATGGCGCCCGATTTTGCGTAGCGCGAGCTACCCGGCTTTCGACCACCCGTAACCGGCGCCCTTCCATTCGTGCGCTTCCCGCTCCAACAGGTGCGCGGTGAGTGGATGCGCCGCGAGCCAGCGGGCCGGAACGCTGAACCTTATCCGCCGGTCGACGGCGAGCGCGAGGCGCGGCAGCGATAGCGCGCGCCGCGCGTGATGGAACAGGACCGCGAGGCGCAGCGCGCAGAGCTGCGCGCGAAACTCGGCGTCGGCAAGCCGCGGCGCCACCTTGTCGAGTCGGCCGCGGCAGCCGAGCACCAGCCACGAGAGACGCTCCTGCTCGCCCGCCGAAAAACCCGGCATGTCGGCGTTGCGCAGAATGTACGCACCGTGCCTGTGGAAGCCGGTGTGCGAGACGGAGAAGCCGGTCTCGTGGAGGAGTGCCGCGCGCTCCAGCTGCTGCGCCGATGCACGCTCGGCCCTCGGGCGCGCACCGCGGAACAGCGCCACCGCCATCCGGGCCACCCGCCGCGCGTGATCGCGGTCGAGGCGATAGCGCGCGATGAAATGGTCGACGGTCAGATCACGCGCGTCGCGCTCGACGCTGCGGCCGAGCAGGTCGTAGAGGACGCCGAGCCGCAATGCGCCCCCGACGGGATCGATCCGCTCGGCCTTGAGCTGCGCGAGCGCGGCCACCATGATCGCGAAGCCGCCGGCGAGCACGGGCGCGCGCTCCTGCTTGAGGGCAACGAGCCGCAACCGGCTCACGTGACCCGCACCGATCATGCGCCTGCGCAGCCTGGCAAGGCCGTCCGGCGTGATGCCGCCCGCGGACAACCCGTTCTGCTCGAGGATCTCGGCCAGCGCCAGCGCCGTGCCGGAAGACGCGTAGGCGTCGCTCCAGTTGCCGCGGTCGAATGCCGCTCCGATCGCCTCGATCTCCGCGCGCGCCGCCGTCTCCGCCGCATCGAACGCCGCCGCCGTCAGGCGGCCCCCGGCGAAGAACCGGCGCGACACGTCGACGCAACCGATCTTCAGCGATTCGAGGACGATGGGCTCGAAGCCGCGACCGACGATGAATTCCGTCGAGCCCCCGCCTATGTCGACGACCAGGCGCGCGGCAGGAGACGCGGGCAGCACGTGGGCGACGCCCACGTAGATGAGGCGCGCCTCCTCGTGACCGGAAATGACGTCGATCGGGAATCCGAGCGTCCGTTGCGCCTCCGCGAGGAAGCTCGCCGCGTTTCGCGCAGTGCGGAATGCGTTGGTCGCGACTGCGCGTACGGCGGTGGGATGCAGCCCGGCCAGGCGCTCGGCGAATCGCGCGAGGCACGCCAGGGCAGCGCGCCGTGCCTCGGCGGTCAGGTTGCCCTTCGCATCGATCCCCGCGCCGATGCGCAGGGTTTCGCGTTGCGTGTCGAGCCGGTAGATCTGATCGCCCTCGACGCGGCCGACTTCGAGACGAAAGCTGTTCGACCCCATGTCGACCACTGCGAGCGTTGCCGATGCGGTCGTCACGAGCGTCGGTGCGGGAAAGATCGTTCCTTTGCTCTACGAATGCCATCGCCGGCGGCGCGTTGATCGGGTCGCACGCGGCACGACTCGCGGGAAGAAGCGCGCGCTATTCTATACTCGCGCGTTCGCCTGGATCGACGCGCTTCGCCGCGCCCGGAGCCCGTATGAAGAAGAAGCCGAAAAGGATCGCGACCCGCAAGTATGCCGTGCGGGAGGGCACGCGGGTGCGGCTCGATCAATGGCCGACGCGCGTGCCGCAGGTCTACCGCGACGAGGACGATTACCACGACCTCCTTTCGCGTCACGTGGCCCGGCTTTCCGACCTGCAGGAGCTGCTCTACGCGACGAATCGCTTCGCGCTGCTCGTCGTCTTCCAGGGGATGGACACGGCGGGAAAGGACGGCGCAATCAAGCACGTCATGACCGGGGTCAACCCGCAGGGCTGCCGTGTGACGAGCTTCAAGCATCCAAGCGGCGCCGAACTGCAGCACGACTTCCTGTGGCGCGCCGTTCAGGCGCTGCCCGAGCGCGGCCGCATCGGCATCTTCAACCGCTCCTACTACGAGGAAGTCGTCGTCGTGCGCGTCCATCCCCAGCTTCTGGTGGCCGAAGGCTTGCCCGACGCGGCGCTCGCGGACGGCAAGGTGTGGCGTGCGCGCTACCGTTCGATCAACGGACTCGAGCAACACCTGACGCGGTCCGGGATGCGCGTCGTCAAATTCTTCCTGCACGTGTCGAAGGACGAGCAGCGCGAGCGGCTGCTCGCACGCATCGACGATCCGAGCAAGCGTTGGAAATTCCAGGCGATCGACGTCGAGGAGCGCAACTTCTGGGACGACTATATGAAAGCGTACGGGGACGGTATCGGCGCAACGAGCACCGAGCACGCTCCGTGGTACATCGTCCCCGCCGACGACAAGCGTAACGCGCGACTGATCGTCTCGCAGGTCATCGTGGAGACGCTCGAGGCGCTCGACATGCG
>JBLMWW010000017.1:0-2647 GCA_050257435.1 Rudaea sp. | reverse complement strand
TCAGGCAGGCAGGGTCAGACGCGATTTTTCGTGGCGGCGCGAGGCAGCGATCCACGGCTGCGAGAGGTCGCGTCTGCCCCTGCCTGTGCGATAGGCACCACGCATCAACCGACCCGGAGATGACGATCCAAGCCATGGCGACCACTCACGCTACGCCGTACACGTTCACTGAGAAGAAGCGCATCCGCAAGAGCTTTGCGAAGCGCGCGAGCGTCCTGCAGGTGCCGTTCCTGCTCGAGACGCAGCTCGCGTCCTATCGCGCATTCCTGCAGGCGGACACGCCGCCGATGGAGCGCAAGAACGAGGGGCTGCAGGCCGCGTTCACCTCGATCTTCCCGATCTCGAGCCATTCGGGCAACGCCCGGCTCGAGTTCGTGAGTTACTCGCTGCTCGCGCCGGCATTCGACGTCGTCGAGTGCCAGCAGCGCGGCCTCACCTACTGCTCGGCGCTACGCGCGAAGGTGCGCCTCGTGATCATGGATCGCGAAGCGCCGAAGGACACGATCAAGGAGGTGAAGGAGCAGGAGGTCTACATGGGCGAGATGCCGCTCATGACGGACAACGGCTCGTTCATCATCAACGGTACCGAGCGCGTCATCGTGTCGCAGCTCCACCGCTCGCCGGGCGTGTTCTTCGAGCACGACCGCGGCAAGACGCATTCGTCGGGCAAGCTGCTGTTCTCGGCGCGCGTAATCCCCTACCGCGGCTCGTGGCTCGACTTCGAGTTCGATCCGAAGGACTTCCTGTTCTTCCGCGTCGACCGGCGCCGCAAGATGCCGGTCACGACGCTGCTCAAGGCGATCGGCCTCACGAACGAGGACATCCTGCGCGAATTCTTCGTCTTCGACACGTTCCACCTGACGCACAAGGGCATCGAGCTCGAGTTCGTGCCGGAGCGGCTGCGCGGTGAAATGGCGCGCTTCGACATCGTCGGCAAGGACGGCAAGGTCGTCGTCGCGAAGGACAAGCGCATCACGGCGCGCAACCTGCGCGAGCTGGCGGACGGCGGCGTGAAGCGCATCGCCGTCCCGTCCGATTACGTCGTTGGACGCTCTCTCGCGACGAACGTCGTCGACAAGACCACCGGCGAGGTGCTCGCCAAGGCCAACGACGAGGTCACCGACGACCTGCTCGCGAAGCTCGCCGCGGCCGGCATCGGCGAGATCAAGACGATCTACACGAACGACCTCGACATGGGGCCGTTCATTTCGCAGACGCTGCGCACCGACGACACTCCCGACCAGTACGCGGCGAAAGTCGCGATCTACCGGATGATGCGTCCGGGCGAGCCGCCGACGGAAGATGCGGTCGAGGCGCTCTTCCACGGCCTGTTCTTCGCCGAGGAGCGCTACGACCTCTCCGCGGTCGGCCGCATGAAGTTCAACCGTCGCGTGGGCCGCGAGGAGCTGAAGGGCCCGGGCACGCTCACGAACGAGGACATCATCGCCGTCATCAGGATCCTCGTCGAGCTGCGCAACGGGCGCGGCGAGGTGGACGACATCGACCACCTCGGCAACCGGCGCGTGCGCTCGGTGGGCGAGCTCGCCGAGAACCAGTTCCGCTCCGGGCTCGTGCGCGTCGAGCGCGCGGTGCGCGAGCGCCTCGGCCAGGCCGAGAGCGAGAACCTGCTGCCGCACGACCTCATCAACGCGAAGCCGATCTCGGCGGCGATCAAGGAGTTCTTCGGCAGCTCGCAGCTATCGCAGTTCATGGACCAGACGAACCCGCTTTCGGAGATCACGCACAAGCGTCGCGTCTCCGCGCTCGGGCCGGGCGGGCTCACGCGCGAGCGTGCGGGCTTCGAGGTGCGCGACGTGCACCCGACGCACTACGGCCGCGTGTGCCCGATCGAGACGCCGGAAGGCCCGAACATCGGCCTCATCAACTCGCTCGCGCTCTACGCGCGCACCAACGAGTACGGCTTCCTCGAGACGCCGTACCGCAAGGTCGTCGACGGCAAGGTGACCGACGAGATCCACTACCTGTCCGCGATCGAGGAAGGCCAGTACGTGATCGCGCAGGCGAACGCGAAGATCGACGCCAAGGGCAAGCTCGCCGACGAGCTGGTCTCGTGCCGCAGCCGCAACGAGTTCATGCTGTCGACGCCCGACAAGATCCAGTACATGGACGTCGCACCGGCGCAGATCGTGTCGGTGGCCGCCTCGCTCATCCCGTTCCTCGAGCACGACGACGCGAACCGGGCGCTGATGGGCTCGAACATGCAGCGCCAGGCGGTGCCGTGCCTGCGTCCGGAGAAGCCGCTCGTCGGCACCGGCGTCGAGCGCACCGCGGCGGTGGACAGCGGGACCGCCGTGATGGCGCGCCGCGGGGGCAAGGTCGACTACGTCGACGCGAGCCGCATCGTCGTGCGCGTCAACGACACCGAGACGGCAGCGGGCGAGGTGGGCGTCGACATCTACAACCTCACGAAGTACAAGCGCAGCAACCAGAACACGAACATCAACCAGCGCCCGCTCGTCAAGGTCGGCGACCAGATCGCGAAGGGCGACGTCATCGCGGACGGCGCGTCCACCGACATGGGCGAGCTCGCGCTCGGCCAGAACATGCTCGTCGCGTTCATGCCGTGGAACGGCTACAACTACGAGGACTCGATCCTCATCAGCGAGCGCGTGGTGAGCGACGACCG
>JBLMWW010000016.1:0-3435 GCA_050257435.1 Rudaea sp. | reverse complement strand
AGCGCGCTTTTGGCCACCGCGAACATCGCGCCCCAGGCGAGCGTCGTGAAGACGAGCATCGCCGCCGCCCGCGGCTTGCTGCCAGATGATTGCATGCGGATCCTTTCGCCTCGAATGAGCGGCGCGCATGCCTTCGACCGGAGGCGGCGCCCGATTCCTGCGATGATCCTCGACGGTGCGCGCGGCGCGCAAACGATCTTGGCGCACGCCTTGCATGCGTCACATGCATGCAAGCCGGGCCAGAGGAAGAAGGGCCGGGGGCGAAGCGAGCGCACTGCGCTCGGACCCGATCGGCCCTTCTTGCCGCGACCCAACCAGGCTTATGGCGCGATCAGAGCGTCGCGTGCAGCGCCTGCAGCGAATACGGCACGAGGGCGCGCATGTTCTCGATGCCCATCGCGGCGGCGCGTGCGCCGGCGATCGTCGTGAAGGTCGGCACCTGCCCGTTCAGGGCGGCGCGGCGAATCGCGTAGCTGTCGTGGATCGCCGAGCGCCGCTCCTCGACGGTGTTGACCACCATCGCGATCTCGCCGTTGACCAGCATGTCGACGATGTGCGGGCGCCCCTCGGCGACCTTGTTGACCGCGGTCACGGGCACCTCGGCGGCGGCGATCGCCGCAGCGGTGCCGCGCGTGGCGACGATGCCAAAGCCGAGCGCGTGGAGCCGGCGTGCGATCTCGATCGCGCGCGCCTTGTCGCCGTTCTTCACGCTGACGAACACCGTGCCCGATTCCGGCAGGCGAATGCCCGCGGCAAGCTGGCTCTTCGCGAACGCCTCGGGGAACGTCTCGCCCACGCCCATGACCTCGCCGGTCGACTTCATCTCGGGCCCGAGGATCGTGTCGACGCCGGGGAACTTGATGAACGGGAACACCGCCTCCTTCACCGAGAAGTAGCGCGGCACGATCTCGCCGACCACCCCCTGCTCGGCGAGCGTGCGCCCGGCCATGCAGCGCGCCGCGATCTTCGCGAGCGGGCGCCCCGTCGCCTTCGAGACGAACGGCACGGTACGCGAGGCGCGGGGATTGACCTCGAGCACATAGACGAGCGGCCCTTCGACCGGATCGTTCTGGATCGCGTACTGGACGTTCATCAGTCCGACGACGCGAAGCTCCTTCGCCATGACGACCGTCTGCCGGCGCAGCTCCTGCTGCAGTTCCCGCGACAGCGAGAAGGGCGGCAGCGAGCACGCCGAATCGCCCGAATGCACCCCGGCCTGCTCGATGTGCTCCATGATGCCGCCGATGACGACGTCGGCGCCGTCGCACACGGCGTCGACGTCGACCTCGTTGGCGTCGTTCAGGAACCGGTCGAGCAGGACCGGGCTGTCGTTCGACACCTGCACCGCTTCCTTCATGTATCGCTCGAGATCGCGCGGCTCGTGGACGATCTCCATCGCGCGTCCCCCGAGGACGTACGACGGCCGCACCACCAGCGGATACCCGATCTCCTCCGCGGCGCGGATCGCCTCGGCCTCGGTGCGCGCCGTCCGGTTGGGCGGCTGGCGCAACCCGGCGCGCCGGAGCATCTTCTGGAACCGCTCGCGATCCTCCGCGACGTCGATCATGTCGGGCGTCGTGCCGATGATCGGCACGCCGTTCCGCTCGAGATCGCGGGCGAGCTTGAGCGGCGTCTGCCCGCCGAACTGGACGATCACGCCCCAGGGCCTCTCGACGTGCACGATCTCGAGCACGTCCTCGAGCGTGACCGGCTCGAAGTACAGCCGATCCGACGTGTCGTAGTCGGTCGACACGGTCTCGGGATTGCAGTTCACCATGATCGTCTCGAAGCCGTCTTCCGACAGCGCGAGCGCGGCGTGCACGCAGCAGTAGTCGAATTCGATCCCCTGCCCGATGCGGTTCGGTCCCCCGCCCAGCACCATCACCTTCTTCCGATCGGTGGGCGCAGCCTCGCACTCGTCCTCGTACGTCGAGTACATGTAAGCGGTGCGCGTCGCGAACTCCGCGGCGCAGGTGTCGACGCGCTTGTAGACGGGGCGGACGCCGAGCGCGTGGCGGAGCTCGCGCACCGCCGCCTCCGTCGTCTTCATGAGGTAGGCGAGCCGCCGATCGGCAAAGCCCATGCGCTTGAGCTCGCGCAGATCCTGCGCGCCGATCGACGGGAGCGTGCGCTTCTCGAGCTCGAGCTCGAGGTCGACGATCTCCTTGATCTGCGCGAGGAACCAGCGGTCGATCCTGGTGTGGGCATGGAGCTCCTCGACGCTCATGCCGATGCCGAAGGCGTCGGCGACGTACCACAGGCGCTCGGCGCGCGGATACGCGAGCTCGTCGGCGATCGTCTCGGGGTCGACGGTCTTCAGGTTGAAGCCGTCGACGCCGACCTCGAGGCCGCGCAGCGCCTTCTGCAGCGATTCCTTGAACGTGCGGCCGATGGCCATCACCTCGCCGACCGACTTCATCTGCGTGGTCAGCCGATCGTCGGCCTGCTTGAATTTCTCGAACGCGAAGCGCGGCACCTTCGTCACGACGTAGTCGATCGTCGGTTCGAACGATGCCGGCATGAAATGCCCGTCTTCCGCGCCGGTGATGTCGTTGCGCAGCTCGTCGAGCGTGTAGCCGACCGCGAGCTTGGCGGCGATCTTCGCGATCGGGAAGCCCGTGGCCTTCGACGCGAGCGCCGACGACCGCGAGACGCGCGGGTTCATCTCGATCACGACCATGCGGCCATCCGCCGGGTTGATCGCGAACTGCACGTTCGAGCCGCCGGTGTCGACGCCGATCTCGCGCAGCACCGCGATGGAGGCGTCGCGCATGATCTGGTACTCCTTGTCGGTCAGCGTTTGCGCCGGCGCGACGGTGATCGAGTCCCCGGTGTGCACGCCCATCGGGTCCAGGTTCTCGATCGAGCAGACGATGATGCAGTTGTCCTTGCGATCGCGAACGACCTCCATCTCGAACTCCTTCCAGCCGAGGAGCGACTCCTCGATCAGGAGCTCGTGCGTGGGGGAGAGGTCGAGCCCGCGCTTGCACAGATCGACGAACTCGTCCTTGTTGTAGGCAATGCCGCCGCCGGTGCCTCCGAGCGTGAACGACGGGCGGATCACCGCCGGGAAGCCGATGCGCGCCTGCACCTCGAGCGCCTGCTCGAGGTTGTGCGCGATGCCCGAGCGCGCGGACGCGAGGCCGATGCGCGTCATCGCGGCCTTGAATTTCTCGCGGTCCTCGGCCTTGTCGATGGCCTTCTTCGACGCGCCGATCAGCTCGACGTCGAATTTCGTGAGCACGCCTTCGCGCGCGAGATCGAGCGCGCAATTGAGCGCCGTCTGCCCGCCCATCGTCGGCAAGAGCGCGTCGGGCCGCTCGCGCTCGATGATGCGCGCCACCATCTGCCAGTTGATCGGCTCGATGTAGGTGACGTCCGCCATCTCCGGATCCGTCATGATCGTCGCCGGGTTCGAGTTGACGAGGACGACGC
>JBLMWW010000015.1:0-7367 GCA_050257435.1 Rudaea sp. | reverse complement strand
CACGACGTTGGCCATCGCCCGGTAGATCGAGTCCAGGCGCCCCGGGAAGCGCTTTTCCCATTCACGCAGCATCGCGCCGACTTGCCTGCGCTCGAGATTCTCCTGCGAGCCGCAAAGCGTGCACGGTATCAGCGGAAATGCGCAGGCGGCCGCGTAACGCGCGAGATCGCGCTCACGCACGTATGCGAGTGGCCGGATCACGACGTGCTGTCCGTCGTCGGACACGAGCTTCGGGGGCATCGTCTTGAGCTTCCCGCCGTGGAACAGGTTGAGGAAGAACGTCGCGAGGATGTCGTCGCGGTGATGGCCGAGCGCGATCTTCGTCGCGCCGAGCTCGCGCGCGACGCGATAGAGCACGCCGCGGCGCAGCCGCGAGCAAAGCGAGCACATCGTGCCGCCGTCGGGAATCACCCGCTTCACCACGCTGTACGTGTCCTGCTCGACGATGTGGAACGCGACACCGCGGCTTTCGAGGTAGCGCGGCAGGACGTCCGCCGGGAACCCCGGCTGCTTCTGGTCGAGATTGACCGCGACGATGTCGAAGCGCGCAGGCGAGCGCTGTTGCAGCGACAGCAGGATGTCGAGCATGCCGTAGCTGTCCTTCCCGCCGGACAGGCAGGCCATGACGCGATCGCCATCCTCGATCATCGCGTAGTCCGCGATCGCCTGGCCGACGAGGCGGCGCAGGCGCTTGCGCAGCTTCGCTTGCTCGAAATCTTCCCTGCGCGTGTCGTGCCGAGTCGCTTCAACCGCCGGCGCGGGTGTGATCGCAATTGCGTCCATGCGGACGATTTTACCCTGCGCGTTCCCGACAAACGCAGCATGCCGCGCGGCTCGCGGCGGCACGATTGGCGGGCCCTCCAAAAAGAAACGGCCGTCGAGCGACGGCCGTTTTCGCAGGTTGCGTATCGCCTACTTCTTGGCCGCTTCCTTCGCGGCTTCGTTCGCCTTCGTCACGGCGTCGCTCGCCTTCGCGGCGGCCTCCTTGGACTCCTCGGCAGCCTTGGCGCTCGCGCCCTGGGCGGCATCCGCTGCCTTGCTGGCCGTCTCCTTCGCCGCCTCCGCCGTCTTGTCGGCGGCTTCCTTCGTGGCGTCCGCGGCGGATTTCGCCGCGTCGGCGGCGGCGCTGGTTGCATCCTTCGCGGCGGCGCTGGCCGCGGCGGCGGTGTCCTTGGCGGCGGTCGCGGCCGCATCCGCCGCCTTCGACGCCGATTCCTTGGCCTTCTCGGCGGCCTGGTCCGCCTGCTGCCCGCAGGCGGCGAGCGTAAACGCGATCGCAACGGCCGCGAGCGCGGCCAACGGCTTCATCTTCATGTGCAGTCTCCGGGAATTCGAATGGTACGACACGGCGATTGAACGGCGGCGCAAGCGGCCCCGCGTTGATCGCGATCAAAGGGACGCCACAGCCGACGTCCGTCGCGCCAGCCGCAGCTCGTTGTCTGATGATACACCTGATTTGTGCAGCGCACAAATTGGCGGGCGCGGACGACGCTGGCCGCGGCTACAACAACCGCATGCGTTGCCGTTCCCGCAGTGCGAGCGCAAGCCCGCTCGCGACGATGATCGCCATGCCGAGTCCCGACAGGCGATCCGGATGCTGGTCGAACAGCAGGACGCCGAAGGCGGTGGCCCACAGCATTTGCAGGTACGTGAACGGCGTGAGCAGCGAGGCGGGCGCCTCCATATAGGCGTTCGTCAGGCACCAATGCCCGACGCCCGCGAGGACGCCGAGGAGCGCGAGCGGCGCGAAGCTCGCGGGCGTCAGCACGGCGGCGTCGGCGGCGAAGGGCAACCCGAGCGAAAGCACGGCCGTGCCCACGCTGGCGCTGTAGAAGAGCGTCGTGTCGGGATCCTCGTCGAGAAGGCGCCGCGTAAGCAGTTGGTAGAGCGCGTTCGCCAGCGCCGCGGCCACGAGCAGCACGACCGCGGGATGCAGCACGGCCGAGCCGGGCCGCAGCAGCACGAGGATGCCGATGAACCCCACCGCGGAGGCGACGCGGCGCGCCCGGGTCGCGCGTTCGCGCAACAGCGGCCACGACAGCAGCACGACGAAGATCGGCGCGAGGAACGTGATCGCCGACGCCTCGGCGAGCGGCAGGTAGCGCAGCCCGCCCCAGAAGCCGAGGGTCGCCAGGACGAGGAACAGCGAGCGCAGGAGTTGCAGTTTCGGCTTGCGCGTGCGCCAGAACGCGCCACGCGTGCGCTGCCACGCGAACGGCGTGACGACGATCATCTGGCCTGCGTAGCGCGCCCAGACGACGAGCCACAGGGAATGATCGCGCACGAGCCACTTGGCCGATGCGTCGAGCGACGAGAGGCAGAGGCCGGCGAGCAGGAAGAGCGGCAGCGCGCGCCGCAACGCGCGCTGCGTCAACGCTCATCCACGGCGGTCGGCCCGGCGCGGCACCGTTCGCGTTACGCGCCGCGCGTCGCGGACGGGGCGGCGATCTACGCCGCCTGCTGCATCAGCTCGCGCAAGACGAACGGCAGGATGCCGCCGTGACGGTAGTAGTCGACCTCGATCGGCGTGTCGATGCGGCACAGCACGGGAATCTCGCGCCGGCCGCCGTCCATTCGGGTCATCACGAGCGTGAGGCGCTGCTGCGGCCTGATGTCCGCGGGCACCGCGATGTCGAACGTCTCGTCGCCACGGATGCCGAGCGATTCGACGCCTTCACCCGGCAGGAACTGCAGCGGCAGCACCCCCATGCCGACGAGGTTCGAGCGATGGATGCGCTCGAAGCTCTTCGCGATCACCGCCTTGACGCCGAGCAGTTGCGTGCCCTTGGCCGCCCAGTCGCGCGAGCTGCCGGTGCCGTATTCTTCGCCGCCGAACACGACCGTCGGCGTGCCGCGCTGCTGGTAGCGCATCGCGGCCTCGTAGATCGACATCTGCTCGGTGGTGCCGTCCTTCCCCTGGTAGAGCGTGACGCCCCCTTCGACCCGGGTGCCGTCCGGCTTCGGCGGCAGCATCAGGTTCCTGATGCGCACGTTGGCGAACGTTCCGCGCAACATCACCTCGTGGTTGCCGCGGCGTGCGCCGTAGCTGTTGAAGTTCGCGACGGAGACGTCCTTTTCCTGCAGGTAGAGGCCCGCGGGCGACGTCGGCTTGATCGAGCCGGCCGGCGAGATATGGTCGGTCGTGACCGAGTCGCCGAAGATGCCGAGCGTGCGTGCGCCACGGATGTCGGCGAGCGGCGGCGGCGTCATCGTGAAGCCCTCGAAGAACGGCGGCCTGGCGATGTAGGTCGAGGCCGGCCAGTCGTACACCTGGCCGCTCGAGCCGGCGATCGTCGACCACATGGGATTCGCGTTGGCGAGATCGCCGTAGAGCCGGCGGAACGTCGCCGGATCGCGCGCGTACCCGAGGAGCTCCGCGATTTCGTGCGAGGTGGGCCACACGTCGCGCAGGTATACCGGTCCGCCGGATCCCTCCCCGAGCGGCTCGGTGGCGAGGTCGCGCAGCACGGTCCCGGCGATCGCATACGCGACGACGAGCGGCGGCGACATCAGGAAGTTCGCCTTGAGGTTCGGATGGATGCGCGCCTCGAAATTGCGATTGCCCGAGAGCACGGCGGCGCAGACGAGGTCGTGGCTCGCGATCGCGTCGTTGATCTCCGGGGCGAGGTCGCCGGCGTTGCCGATGCACGTCGTGCAGCCGTACGCGGCGACGTCGAAGCCGAGCGCCTGCAGGTACGGCAGCAGCTTCGTCTTCCCGAGGTAATCGGTGACGACGCGCGAGCCCGGCGCGAGCGAAGTCTTGACGTGCGGCTTGACCGTCAGCCCCTTCCCGACCGCGTTCTTCGCCAACAGCCCCGCGGCGAGCAGCACGCTCGGATTGGACGTGTTCGTGCACGACGTGATCGCGGCGATCAGCACGTCGCCGTTGCCGATGTCGACGGGCCTCGGCGCCGGCGCGGCGACGCGATCGGGCGTCGGGCGATTGTTCACCATCTCGACGTAATCGCGCGCCATGCCGGCCTGCGGCGGTTGCTGCTGCGCGTCGCTGATCGCGCCGCGGCCCGCGATCATCGGCAGCGTCTTGTAGCGTTCGCGCAACCGCTCGGGCGCCTGCGAGAAGCCGTTCTCGGCGACGGGCTTGCTGAAGAGCTCGGCGAAGCGGGATGCGAGCCTGGGCAGCTCGATGCGATCCTGCGGGCGCTTGGGCCCGGCGACCGACGGCGTGATCGAGGCGAGGTCGAGTGTCAGCGTCTTCGTGTAGTCGATGTCGCCGGCACGCGGCACGCCGAACAGGCCCTGCGCCTTGAAATAGGCTTCGAACGCCTCGAGCGCCGCTTCGCTGCGCCCGGTGGCGCGCAAATAATCGACGGTGGCGCCGTCGACGGGGAAGAAGCCCATCGTTGCGCCGTATTCGGGCGCCATGTTCCCGATGGTCGCGCGATCGGGCACGGCAAGGCTCGCCGTCCCTTCGCCGAAGAACTCGACGAACTTGCCGACGACCTTCTCCCGGCGAAGCATCTCCGTGACGGTCAATACGAGGTCGGTCGCGGTGGCGCCTTCAGGAAGGCGTCCCTTCAACTCCACGCCGACGACGTCGGGCGTGAGGAAGTACACCGGCTGGCCGAGCATCGCCGCTTCGGCCTCGATGCCGCCGACACCCCAGCCGACGACGCCGATGCCGTTGATCATCGTCGTGTGGCTGTCGGTGCCGACGAGCGTGTCCGGGTAGTAGACGCCGTTACGCTGATGGACGCCGGGCGCGAGGTACTCGAGGTTGACCTGGTGCACGATGCCGATGCCGGGCGGCACGACCTTGAACGTGTCGAACGCCTGCATGCCCCATTTCATGAACTGGTAGCGCTCGGCGTTGCGCCCGAACTCGAGCTTCATGTTGAGGTCGAGCGCCTGCGGGGAGCCGTAGTAATCGACCATCACCGAATGGTCGACGACGAGGTCGACCGGCACGAGCGGCTCGATCAGCTTGGGGTTGCGGCCGAGGTCGGCGGCGACGTTGCGCATCGCCGCGAGGTCGCACAAGAGCGGCACTCCCGTGAAGTCCTGCAGCACGACGCGCGCGACGACGAACGGAATCTCGTCGGTGCGCGGTGCATCGGGCGACCAGTTGGCGACCTGGCGCACGTGCTGCTCGGTCACCTTGCGACCGTCGCAGTTGCGCAGCACGCTTTCGAGCACGAGGCGGATCGACACCGGCAGGCGCGAGATCTTGCCGATCCCCGCCGCTTCCAGTGCCGACAGCGACCAGTAGCGGCCGGTCGCGCCGGTGCCGAGGCGGAATTCCGTGAGCGTATCGAACAGGCTGGCGTTCATCGTATTCGTTTCCGTTAGCGCGGACGCGGCGGAGGCGCCATGCCGTTCGCGCCATTCATCGCGTCGCGCAGGTTCATCGTCCGGCCGTTGGGGAGCACGACGTCACCCGGCCGCTGTCCGGGTTTGCAGGGCCCGACGTTACGCGCCGTGATCACCATCTTCGACGCCGCGCGTCCCATGAACGGCGGGTCGTAGGTCGTATCCACCTCGGTGCGGTACGCGCTGTCGCCGTTCATGACCATCCGCGACTTCGAGTGCATCTTGCTGCCGCCCATGTCGCAGACGAACTCGCCGGTGCCGCGGTTGCCGGAGAAGCGGAAGTCGTGCTTGCTGCACATGCCCTTCATCGCACCGACGCCCATGTCGAACATCTCGCGCTGCACGCCCGCGTCGAGGCACATCAGCGTGCGGTGCGCCTGCCCCGGCCCGCCCGGCGGCCCCGTCCGATCCGAGGACTGCTCCATTTCCCACAGGCCCGGCTTGAGCTTGGGGAAATCCTGCGCGGCAAGGGCGGGGAAAGCGAGGAGGGCTAGGAGGGCGAGAATCCAGGGGCGAGGGACGAGGGGCGAGGGGCGAGGGAGCATCGCGTTGAGGGACGTTGGCCCGCGTGTTGGCTGCATTCGATATGCGCAATGAGTCGTTACAGTTGGCGTCACGTTGTCCCTCCCTCGTCCCTCGTCCCTCGATCCTAAACCAGCAAATCCACGAACTCCGGCACCGCCATCGCTTCGAGCCGCTTCGCATCCAGCGCCACGTCGAGGATCGCCTGCCGCTGCTTCGCCGCGAAGCGGCGCGCGAGGTTCGTGCGGAATTTCTCGAGCAGTAGCGGAATGCCTTCCTCGCGGCGGCGCCGATGGCCGATCGGGTACTCGACGACGACTTCGGGCGTGCGGCTGCCGTCGGCGAACTCGACGGTGATCGCGTTCGCAATCGAGCGCTTCTCGGGATCGAGGTAGTCGGCGGAGAACCGCCTGTCCTCCACGCACGTCATCCTGTCGCGCAGCGCGTCGATGCGCGGGTCGGCGGCGACGTCGTCCTCGTAATCCGCGGCGGTGAGGCGGCCGAAGATCAGCGGCACCGCGACCATGTACTGGATGCAGTGGTCGCGGTCGGCGGGGTTGGCGAGCGGGCCCCGCTTGTCGATGATGCGGATTGCCGACTCGTGCGTGCGGATCGTGATGCGGCGGATCTCGTCCTGGCGCCCGCGCACCAGCGGATGGAGCTGCATGGCACATTCGACCGCGGTCTGCGCGTGGAATTCGGCCGGAAAGCTGATCTTGAAGAGCACGTTTTCCATGACGTAGCTGCCGTACGGGCGCTCGAAGCGAAACGGCTGCCCGCGGAACAGCACGTCGTAGAAGCCCCACGTCTTCGCCGTCAATGCCGACGGATAGCCCATCTCGCCGGTGCGGGCGATCAGCGCGAGGCGCACGCCGCGCGACGTCGCATCGCCGGCGGCCCAGCTCTTGCGCGATCCCGCGTTCGGCGCGTGGCGGTAGGTGCGCAGGCTCTGGCCATCGACGAAGGCGAGCGAGATCGCATTGATGATCTCCTCGCGCGGCAGGCCGAGCATCTGCGCGACGACGGCGGTCGTCGCGACCTTGACCAGCACGACGTGATCGAGTCCCACGCGGTTGAAGCTGTTCGCGAGCGCGATCACGCCCTGGATCTCGTGCGCCTTGATCATCGCCGTCAGCACGTCGCGCATCGTCGGTGATGCGCGACCTGCTGCGATCGCGGTGCGCCCGATCCAATCCGCGGCCATGAGGATGCCGCCGAGGTTGTCCGACGGATGCCCCCATTCCGCTGCCAGCCACGTGTCGTTGAAGTCCAGCCAGCGGATCATCGCGCCAAGGTTGAACGCGGCGTGCACCGGGTCGAGCTGGTACGGCGTGCCCGGCACCTTCGCGCCGTGCGGCACGGCCGTGCCCGGCACGATCGGCCCGAGCAGCTTCGTGCACGCCGGATACGACAGCGCCTCGAACCCGCAGCCCAGCGTGTCGAGCAGGCAATAGTGCGCGGTGCGATACGCCTCGTCGCTGTCGATGCGGTACTTCGCGACGTAGTCGGCGATGTCG
>JBLMWW010000014.1:0-48919 GCA_050257435.1 Rudaea sp. | reverse complement strand
TTGAACGTTGGCGCGTCGTCGGTCGCGCTGCAATGGCGTGACGCAATCGCCGAGATCGCACTCGATGGAGGGCCTCTCAACCTCGTCGACAAGGCGCTGCTGCGCAGCCTGAACCAGGCGTTGACGGCGGTGAGCGAACGGCCGAGCGTCCGCTGCCTGATCCTGCACGGGGGCGCCGGACGGGCGTTCTGCGCGGGGAGCGACATCCGCGAGTTCGAATTGCTGCGGCACGATGCGAGCGAGCACAAGATCCTGTTCGAGGACATGGTGCTGCGCCGCCTGGCGCAGCTTTCGATGCCAACGATCGCGGCGATCGACGGACCTGCGCTCGGCGGCGGTTTCGAGCTGGCCCTCGCCTGCGATCTGCGCGTCTGTCGCAAGGGGGTCGCGCTCGGCCTTACCGAATCGAGGCTCGGCGGCCTGGCCGGCAACGGATCCGTGCGGCTCTCGCGCTTGATCGGCCCCGCTCGTGCCAAGGAGCTCTTGTACACCGGCGACACGATCGACACCGACCGCGCGCTCGCATGGGGCCTCGTGAACCGCGTGGCCGAAGAAGGGAGCGCATTGGATGCGGCGCGCTCGCTCGCAACGACGATCGCCTCGCGGGGCCCGTTATCCAATCGGCTCGCCAAGCGGCTCGTCGATGCGGCGCTGGATCTGCCGCTCGACGCGGCGTTGTCGACGTCCACGTCGGCCCAGCAGCAGATCTTCGACAGCGACGACCTGCGCGAAGGGGTGAAGGCGTTCTTCGCCAAGCGCGAGCCGCGGTTCGGGGGTCGCTGACGATGTCGCCCACTGGCACTGCCTGCGAAGATGCGATCGAGCGTGATGTCGCCGAGCGTTCGCAGATCGGCTCGGCGCTCCTGGGACGCGCCGCCGTCCTGATCTGGAACGACGTCGCGCCGGAAGGACGCGCGCAGTTCTACACCTGGCACGACCACGAGCACATTCCCGAGCGGCTCTCGCTTCCCGGATTCCTGCGCGGCCGGCGCTACATCAAGCGCGGACATTCGCCCGAGTGGCTGACGATGTACGAGGCGGTCGACGTTTCGGCGCTCGTCTCGCCGCAGTATTTCGATCGGCTCAATGCGCCGACGCCGGCGACCCGGCGCACGCTCGCGTTCTTTCGCAACACGTCGCGAGCCGTTTGCCGCCTCGTGTACTCGGTCGGCTCGAGCAGCGGCGGCCACGTGCTCGCGACGCGGATCAGCGTCGATGGCGCACGCGCCGATGCGATGTGCGCTTACCTGCGCGAGCATGGGTTTCCGAGTGCGATGGACGAGGCGGAAGTACTCGCGTGCCATCTGTACGCAGCCGATGCGTCTGCGAGCTACGCGAACACCACGGAATCGAGTACGCGTGCGTTCGACGTTCCCGCGTGGGTGCTGCTGTGCGAGGCGAGCACGTCGGACGCCGCCGAGCGTGCGCGCGACCTGATCGTGGCGAACGAATTCGCGCGGCTCGGCGTCCACATGCGCGCCGACGCCGCCGTCTATGCACTCGAGATCTGCCGCCTCGCGCCAGGGGTACTCGCACGGATTTGCGCCTGATCTTCGGAGCCTCCTGAGCGATCCCGATTCTGAAGCCATCGCGTCCGCGCCCGCATCGAGGGACGATTGGCAACCGACCCGCCACTGATTCATGGAAAAGATCACCGCAGACCAAGCAGCGCGATTGGTGCAGGACGGCGACGCGATCCTGATCAGCGGATCCGGTGGTGGCCACTCGGTGCCCGAGACATTGCTCGCCGCCGTCGAGCGGCGCTTTCTCGCAGAGCGCAAGCCGGAAGGCATCACGTCCGTCAGCGTCGTCGGCGTCGGCGATCGCGCAGCGCTCGGCGCGACGCACCTCGCGCACGAGGGGCTGCTCAGGCGCGCAATCACGAGCGCGCTCGTCGATTCGCCGGGACTCGTCCAGCTCGCGGCGCAAGACAAGATCGAGGCGTACACGCTGCCGCAGGGCGTGCTGTCGCAACTGATGCGCGACATGGCGGCCGGCCGACCGGGCCTCATCACGAAGACCGGCCTACAGACCTTCGTCGACCCGCGCCAGCAGGGTGCGCGACAGAGTCCGCGAACGCCGCCCGATTTCGTCGAGGTCGTTCAGCTTGCCGGCGAGGAGTGGCTGTTCTTCAAGCCAGTTCCGGTGAACGTCGCGTTCCTGCGCGGCACCACCGCCGACGAGGATGGCAACGTGACGATGGAAGAGGAAGCAGTCCTCGGCGAAATGCTCGCGATGGCACAGGCGACGCGCCGCGCGGGTGGCATCGTCGTCGTGCAGGTCAAGCGGATGGCCCGACGGAACACGCTGCCGGCAAAGCAGGTGAAGATCCCCGGCATCCTCGTCGACTTCATCGTCGTCGATCCGGACCAGCGCCAGACCTACGCGACGTACTACGACCCGAGCTACTCGGGCGAGCTGCGGATACCGGTCGCGGACATCAAGCCGCTGCCGTTCGGGCCGCGCAAGGTGATCGTGCGGCGTGGGGCGATGGAATTTTTTCCCGGCGCGATCTGCAACCTCGGCGCAGGCGTTTCGACGGGCATCTCGACGATTGCTGCCGAGGAGGGCCTGCTCGAATCGGTGCACCTGACGAACGAACAGGGCATCATCGGGGGGGCGCCGATCACCGGCCGCGATTCGGGCGGCGGACAGAACTTCGCCGCGATGATCGAGCAGCCGGCGCAGTTCGATTTCTACGACGGTGGCGGACTGGATCTCGCGTTCCTGTCGTTCGCCGAGGTCGACGCGCAGGGCAACGTCAACGTGAGCCGCTTCGGGGACAGGATCATCGGCGTCGGCGGCTTCATCAACATCAGCCAGAACGCGAAGTGCGTCGTGTTCGGCGGCACGCTGACCGCAGGCGACCTCGACATCGGCTGGGAGCACGGAAGGACGATCATCCGGAAGGAGGGGCGGCACAGGAAGTTCGTGCCGAAGCTCGAGCAGATCTGCTACAGCGCGGACATCGGGCGCGCGAACGGCCAGATCGCGCTTTTCGTCACCGAGCGTGCTGTCTTTCGCGTCGGTCGCGACGGCCTCGAGCTCATCGAGATCGCGCCGGGCCTCGATCCCGAGCGTGACGTCATCGAGCACATGGGCTTTCGCCCGCGCGTGGCATCCGGCCTGCGCGTGATGGATCCGCGAATCTTCGCGCCCGGCGCGATGGGCCTCGCCGCAGACGTTCACCGCAAGCCCGTGCGCCACCGCTCGCCGCGGCTGGCGCAGTGGTACGAGACGCACAAGGCCCCGGGCGGATGACGCAAGGTCCGAACATCACCGGCGCGACGCGCCTGTACGCGATCATCGGCGATCCGATCGCGCAGGTGCGCTCGCCTGAAGTGTTCACGCAGCGCTTCGCGGAACAAGCCATCGACGCCGTGATGGTTCCGGTTCACGTTCCTGCCGACCACTTCGACACCATCGCACCGGCGCTCCTCGCCGTGGGCAACCTCGATGGTGTCCTCGTCACCATCCCGTTCAAGGCGCGCATGGCGGCGTACGCGGCGCGCATAGGCGCCACAGGAACGACGATCGGCGCCGTGAACGCATTGCGACGCGAAGGGGACGGCTCGTGGACTGGCGACATGTTCGACGGCGTCGGCTTCGTGCGCGGCGCCGAGCGCAAGGCCCAGCGCATCCGCGGCCGTCGCGTCGTGCTGTTCGGCGCCGGCGGCGCCGGCAGCGCGATCGCCTGCGAGCTCGCGCAGGGGGACGTCGAATCGATCGACATCATCGATACCGATGCGTCGAAGGCGACGCACCTCGCCGCGACGCTGACGCGGGCATTTCCGCAATGCACATTCGTCACCGCGAGCGCGCTCCGCGACGACATCGACATGATCGTCAACGCGTCGCCGGTCGGCATGCGGCCCGACGACGGCATGCCGGGCGTGATCGGCCGGCTCCATCCGGGAATCCTCGTCGGCGACGTCGTAATCACGCCGACGCCGACGGCGCTGATCCGCCACGCGATGCAAGCCGGCTGCCCCTGGGTCGATGGACGCGACATGCACGCGGGACAAGTCGATGCGCTGCTCGCCTTCTTCGCCGCGACATCCCGCGCCGCCAATGCAACGGCATCGGGCGCGACGCACTGACCGGCGCACAGCACCTCCTTCCATGGCTCACGTCCCAGCCGAACGCTGCCTTGCGATCATCGAGCTGCTGGCCGATGGCGCGCGCGCAATGCCGCTTGGCGAGATCGCCGAGCGGCTCGCCTTGCCGAAGAGCGGGGCACACCGCCTGCTCGCGACGCTGGTCGACCTGGGCTGGGCGGAGAAGGATGCCGCAACGAGCTTCTATCGGCTGACGATGCGTCTCGCGGTGCTCGGCCAGCAGTTCTACGTCGCGACCGGCATCCCGGACATTTGCCAGCCGCACCTCGACCGGCTGGCGCGATCGTGCCACGAGTTCGCGCGGCTCGCCGTCGTCGACGGCCACTCACTCGTCTGGGTTGCACATGCCCAGGGCGCGTCCGCCGGACTCGTGTACCAGCCGTCCCTCACGTCGAACACGGTGCCGCTGTTCGCCACGGCGAGCGGGAAGGCGTGGCTTGCGACTCTGGCGAGCGACCAGGCGCTGTCGATCCTGATGAAGAACGGCGGCGTCCGTAACGCCGACCGCTACGGCCCCAACGTGGTCCGCTCGATCGAGGCCCTGCTGCGCGAACTCAAGGCGACCGCGCGCCGCGGATACGGCCTCGCCTTTAGCGAAGCGGAGTTCGGCGTGACCGCCGTGGCCGCCGCCATCCGCGCCGACGATGGCAGCCGCGCGCTCGGCACGGTCAGCATCGCCGGCCCGAGTGCGCGCATCACCGAGAAGCGTGCGCACGAGCTCGCCCCGCTCGTCCTGCAAACCGCCCGCGAGCTGTCCAATCTGTGGCCGCTCCGCGTCGGCACGGGCGGAAAGCGGCGGCAAAGCGAAGGCGAGCCGCACGCGGCGCGACGAACGATGTCGGGATGAGCGCCGCAGCGCCGTTTCAAGGGCGAATTCCGTTCCCTCGTGGGGACAGCAAAGCGACGGAGCCGCAGAGGCGCGTGCCTGGTGCGCCGCGCAGCGGCGCTCGGCGAGAACCGGTTCGATGGGTTGCGCACGACGTTCGGCGCGCGCTGGTGAGCCGCCGCGAACGGGAAAGCGCAGGGTGAGGACGATCCGCTGGGGAATGATCGGCTGCGGCGATGTCGCCGAAGTGAAGAGCGGCCCGGGCTTCTATAAGGCGCGAAACTCGCGGCTCGTCGCCGTCATGCGGCGCAACGGCGCGCTTGCGGCCGATTTCGCCCGCCGGCACGGCGTGCCGCGCTGGCACGACGACGCCGACGCGATCATCGGCGCCGACGACATCGACGCGGTCTACATCGCCACCATGACCGACACGCATCGCGACTACACGCTGCGCTGCGCCGCTGCCGGCAAGGCAGTCTACGTCGAGAAGCCGATGGCGCTCGAGCTCCCGCACTGCATGGAGATGGTAGAAGCGTGCAGGAGGAGCCGCGTGCCGCTGTGGGTCGCGTATTACCGGCGCCGGCTGCCGCGCTTCATCGCCGTGCGCGACCTGATCGCGGCCGGGAGGATCGGCGACCCCCGCGTGGTCACCGTGCGACAGCTGAAGCGAATGGCGTCGCCAGAAGACCTCGCTTCGCACGCGCTCTCGTGGCGTGCGGACGCTTCGCGCGGCGGCGGTGTGTTCTTCGAGGGTGTCGGACACACGCTCGACATCCTCGATTTCCTGCTGGGGCCGATCGCCGACGTCGCCGCATTCGCGGACAATCAAGCGGGCGTTCAGGCAACCGAGGACGTCGTCGTCGCCAATTTCCGCTTCGCGTCGGGCGTCTACGGCAGCGCAACCTGGTGCTTCGCCTCCGACGAGGACGACGAATACGTCGAGGTGACCGGTTCGCGCGGTGCGGTGCGGTTTTCGGTCACGCGTGCGCTGCCGATCCGCGTGACGGCCGCAGGACGCACGTGGGAAGTGCCCATCGAAGATCCCGCGCACGTTCAGCAGCCGCTGATCCAGTCGATCGTGGACGAGCTAAACGGAGGGGAACGCTGCCCGAGTGACGGCGTGAGCGCGCTGCGGACCGCGCGGGTGCTGGACGGGATCGTCAGCGGCTTTCGCGAGCGCCGGCGCGGGCAGCCAGGTTGATGCCGTAGCGGCACCCGTCTGCCGCACCTTCGCTAGCTCGACACCATGGCCTCCTTCGTCACACATGCATGTTCTGCGTGTCCCGGGTCGATCGTCTTGATGCGGGTCAGGCGGTGCCCGACTCGCTCGAGCAGCCGACCGGTGGCCGGCGTTGGCGTTCACTCGAATCGTCGTAGATCCCGGCTGCCAATCCGCAACGTGGAACGGTGGTGGTGCGCAGGGATCTCATCGAGGGTGTGACGATCCGAGGCGCGAGCGCCATGCACGCGCGGTGGATGGCGGGGCGGCGTCGCTTAGCTTTTGATCGACGCGGGCCGCGCGATACGAGCGCGGCGGTTGGACGCCAAGCCCGTTCCGGGAGCGCGGCTCACACGCCGCGCTTCTTCTTTGCACCGCCGGCATCGCCTCCGGTGAATTGGATGACGCTGACCACGCCGTCCGGCTCGATCCAGGCGGCCCGCACCTTGCGCACGTCGTCGCATCCATGAGCGTGGATTTCGGCGAGCAGCTCGTCCTCCGTGATTTTCTCCTGCTCGAGGTTTCGCCGCAGGATGCGTCCGTCGCGCACCAGCTGCACGCGCGGCGCCTGGATGATCCTGCGCCACGCCGGATAGCGGAACGCGAGCCAGTCGAGCACGTAGCTCCAGCCGATGATCGTCACGACGAGCAGCAGGCCGTCGGTGATCGTGTGGTAGCTTCCCGCCATCGCGTTCTGCGCGGCGTCGGCAATCAGCACGATGACGAGCAGGTCCGTGATGCCGAGGCTTCCGGTCTCCCGCCGCAGGATGAAGCGCAGCATCATGAAGAGCGCCAGGTACATCACGCTGCCGCGCACGACGATCTCGAGGATCGGGGCGTCCGGCATGAACAGCTTTTCCCAGTCGATGCCGCTCATCGCTGCCCCCTTGGTTCCATCGCGCTCCCCCTGGGCGGCCGCCCATGGCTCCTGACCGAAATTTACCAGCGCATGGAATGAGACGGCGCGATCCGCGCTCTTGTACACCGATGCCGGCAAGCCGCCGGCGTTCTGGAAGGCCGGGTGGAGAAGATGGAGAAGGATCGGAAGGCCGCGGCGGGGCTCGTTATGCGGCCGCCGCCGCTTCCTTGCGCCGATAGCGCATCGCCATCGTCTCGAGCGGCAGCGGCCTGATCCGCGCCGCGTGGCCCGCGCAGCCGAAGGCCTCGAAGCGCAGCGTGCAGATGTCGCGCGCGGCCGCGGTGGCCTCCTTGAGCGCCTTGCGCGGATCGAACTCGCGCCGGTCGCACGCGAGCGCCCTCCGCATCGCACCCGACATCGCCAGCCGGATGTCCGTGTCGATGTTCACCTTGCGCACGCCGTTGCGGATCCCTTCGCGGATTTCGTCGATCGGCACGCCGTACGTCTCCTCGATCTCGCCGCCGTATTCGCGAATGATCGTCAGCCATTCCTGCGGTACCGACGAGGAGCCGTGCATCACCAGGTGCGTATCGGGAATGCGGCGGTGAATCTCGCGGATGCGGTCGATCGCCAGCACGTCGCCGGTCGGCTGGCGTGAGAACTTGTACGCGCCGTGCGAGGTCCCGATCGCGATCGCGAGCGCGTCGACCTCGGTGCGCGCGACGAATTCAGCCGCCTGCTCGGGATCGGTCAGGAGTTGATCGCGCGTGAGCCGCCCCGCCGCGCCCGATCCGTCCTCCTCGCCGGCCTTGCCCGATTCGAGCGACCCGAGACAACCGAGCTCGCCCTCGACCGACACGCCGACCGCGTGCGCCATTTCGACGACGCGGCGCGTCACGGCGACGTTGTACGCGTAGCTCGCGGGCGTCTTCATGTCCTCCTCGAGCGAGCCGTCCATCATCACGCTCGTGAAGCCGGAGCGGATCGACGCCTGGCACACCGCCGGGCTGGCGCCGTGGTCCTGATGCATGACGATCGGTATGTGCGGCCACGTCTCCACCGCGGCCTGCACGAGGTGGCGCAGGAACGGCTCGCCGGCGTATTTGCGGGCGCCGGCCGATGCCTGCAGGATCACCGGCGCGTCCACCGCGTCGGCCGACTGCATGATCGCGTGGATCTGCTCCATGTTGTTGACGTTGAACGCGGGCACGCCGTAGCCGTGTTCCGCGGCGTGGTCGAGCAATTGCCGCAACGAGACGAGCGCCATCGATCCTCCTTCGCTCTTCCGAATGTCAGGCCGCCGGCGCGCGGCCGCCCGCGGGCGCGAGGACCGCCCGCACCGCATCGAGGACGCGTTCCGCGGTGAAACCGAAATGTTGGAACAACTCCCCGGCCGGCGCCGATTCACCGAAGCGGTCGATCCCGATGACCTCTCCCGTGCGCCCGACGTACTTGCGCCAATAATCGGGCACGCCCGCCTCCACGGCCACGCAGGGCAGGTCCGGCGGCAGCACCGCGTCGCGATAGCGCACGTCCTGGCGATCGAACACGCTCGTCGACGGCATCGACACGACGCGAACCGGAACGCCTTCGCTCTCGAGCCGCCGCTGCGCCTCGACCGCAAGCGCCACCTCGGATCCGGTGGCGATGATCGCCGCGCGCGCCGGGCGCCCGGGCTCGACGAGCACGTAACCGCCGCGGCGCACGTCCGCGATCTGCTCCGCCGTGCGGGGCTGGAAAGACAGGTTCTGCCGGCTCAGCAGGAGGCTCGTCGGACCGTCGCGGCGCGCGACCGCCGCGGCCCACGCGATCGACGTTTCGAGCGTGTCGCACGGCCGCCAGACGTCCATGTTCGGAATGAGGCGCAGCGTCGCCGCGTGCTCGACCGGCTGGTGCGTGGGACCGTCCTCGCCGAGGCCGATCGAATCGTGCGTGAATACGAAAACCGAGCGAATGCGCATCAGCGCCGCCATGCGCAGCGCGTTGCGGCAATAGTCCGAGAACACCAGGAACGTGCCGCCGTACGGCACGAAGCCGCCGTGCAGCGCGAGGCCGTTCATGATCGCGGCCATCCCGAACTCGCGCACGCCATAGTGGAGGTAGTTGCCGCCGGCGGCGCGCGTGACGGCGCACGAGCCCGACCAGAGCGTGAGATTCGACCAGGCGAGGTCCGCCGACCCCCCGACGAGCTCCGGCAGCGCCGGCGCCAGCGCCTCGATCGCGTTCTGGGAAGCCTTCCGCGTCGCGATCGACTCCCGCTTTTCGTTCGCCGCGGCGATCAGGGCGGCAACCCGCGCCTCGAAATCTGCCGGCAGCTCGCCGCGCACGCGCCGCTCGAACGTTCGCGCCGCGTCGGGATACGCGTGCGCATACGCGTCGAAGCGCTCGCGCCACGCGGCCTCGAGCTCCGCGCCACGTGCGCGCACATCCCAGGCGCGCGCAACGGCGGGCGGAACGACGAACGCCGGGTGATCCCAGCCGATCGCCTCGCGCGTCGCGGCCACCTCCTTGGCGCCGAGCGCCGCGCCGTGCGCGTCGTGGCTCCCCGCCTTGTTCGGCGACCCCTGGCCGATGACGGTTCGGCAACAGATGAGCGACGGCCGATCCTTCACCGCGCGGGCGATGACGATGGCGCGATGGACGGCCTCGGTATCGTGGCCGTCGACGTTGCGCACGACGTGCCAGCCGTACGCGGCGAAGCGCGCCGGCGTGTCGTCGGTGAACCAGCCCCGAACGTGCCCGTCGATCGAGATGCCGTTGTCGTCGTAGAAGGCGATCAGCTTGCTCAAGGCCAGCGTTCCCGCGAGCGAGCAGGCCTCGTGCGAAATGCCCTCCATCATGCAGCCGTCGCCGAGGAACGCGTACGTATGGTGATCGACGATGTCGAACCCCGGCCGGTTGAACTCCGCAGCGAGGAGCTTCTCCGCGATCGCCATCCCCACCGCGTTGGCGATGCCCTGGCCGAGCGGCCCCGTCGTCGTCTCGACGCCGGGCGTCACGCCGTATTCGGGATGGCCGGGCGTCCTCGAATGCAGTTGCCGGAAGCGCGCGAGGTCGTCGATCGACAGGTCGTAACCGGTGAGATGCAGCAGCGCATAGTGCAGCATCGAGCCATGGCCGTTCGACACGACGAAGCGGTCGCGATCGACCCATGACGGATTGCCGGGGGAATGCTTGAGGTGCCGGCGCCACAGCACCTCGGCGATCTCGGCCATGCCCATCGGCATGCCGGGATGTCCGGAATTCGCCTTCTGCACGGCGTCCATCGCCAGCGCCCGCAGGACGTTCACGACGTCGCGCGACGCCGTTTCCGCGACCGGACGCTCGGCCACTTCGTGGTCCATGTTCCTCTCCCTCTTCAGCTTGCCAGCGCCTGCTTGCGGCGGTCCATGAGCCGCCAGATCATCGGCGTGAAAATGAGCTGCATCGCGAGGTCCATCTTCCCGCCCGGGCAGACGATCGTGTTCGCGCGCGACATGAACGACCCGTGGAGCATCGACAACAGGTAGGAGAAGTCGATGCCGCGCGGATTGGCGAAGCGGATCACGAGCATCGACTCGTCCGGCGTCGGAATGAAGCGCGCCACGAACGGATTCGACGTGTCGACGACCGGCACGCGCTGGAAGTTCACGTGCGTGTGCGAGAACTGCGGGCAGATGTAATGGACGTAATCGTTCATGCGCCGCAGGATCGTGTCCGTCACGGCCTCGGTCGAATAGCCGCGCGTTTTCTGGTCGCGCTGCAGCTTCTGGATCCACTCGAGGTTGATCACGGGCACGACGCCGATCAGGAGATCGACGTGCTGCGCGATGTTCACGCGCTCGGTGACGACGGCACCGTGCAATCCCTCGTAGAACAGGACGTCGGTGTCGCCCGGCAGCTCCTCCCAGGGCGTGAACGTCCCGGGCTTCTGTCCATGCGGCCGCGCCTCTTCCTCGTCGTGGAGGTACTTGCGACGACGGCCGCGCCCCGTTTCGCCGTATTCCTTGAAGAGCGCCGCGAGCTCCTCGAACAGGTTCGACTCGGGCCCGAAATGGCTGAAGTGCTCGTTGCCGCGCGCGAGCGCCTCGGCCATCTGCTGCTTCATCTCCGCGCGGTCGAAGCGGTGGAAGCTGTCGCCCTCGACGTAGGCCGCCTTGACGCCTTCCCGCAGGAAGATCTGCTCGAACGTCCGCATCACGGACGTCGTGCCGGCGCCGGAAGACCCGGTGATGGCGATGATCGGGTGCTTCACGGACATGACGCTTCGCTCCGTCAGATGACGACGCGGAACAGCCCGCGCACGCCGAACAGCGGTGCGTCGCATTCGCGCAGGTTGTGATCGCGGTGGTACGCCTCGATCCGCTCGACCTCGTCGCGCGACCCGAAGATGACTCCGGTGCGTTGCTGCAGCGATTCCGGCCGCGTGTCGAGCACGCGCCCGCGGCCCGTGATCGCCGCGCCCTGCGCCTGCTCGACGATGAACGCCACCGGGTTGGCGTCGTGGACGAGCGCGGGCTGCCCCGACCGGGCCGGCGCGCGCGTGTCGCGCGGGTCGAGGAACACGCCGCCGCGCAGCAGGATGCGATGCGTCTCCGCGACGAGCGAGGCGATCCAGCGCATTTGGAAGTCCTTGCCGCGCGGCCCCGACTTCCCCGCGAGGCACTCCTCGACATAGCGCTTGACGGCCGGCTCCCAGAAACGGGAGTTCGACGCGTCGATCGCGAATTCGCAGGTCGTCGCGGGAATGCGAAGCGCGGGATGCGTGAGGAAGAATTCGCCGAGCACCGGGTCGAGCGTGAAGCCGTGCACGCCGGTTCCCACCGTCAGCACGAGCATCGTCGCCGGGCCATAGATCGCATAGCCCGCGCACACCTGCGTGCGTCCCGGCTGCAGGAAGTCTGCCGCCTCGGCGTCGTCGTGCGGGTTCGGCGCGCGAAGGATCGAGAAGATGCTGCCCACGGCGACGTTGATGTCGAGGTTGGACACGCCGTCGAGCGGATCGAAGACGAGCAGGTAGCGTCCGCGCGGGTAGTGCGCCGGTATCGGCCAAGGCCGGTCCATCGCCTCGGAGGCCATGCCCGCGAGGTGGCCGCCCCATTCGCTGCTGCGCAGGAAGATCTCGTTCGCGAGCACGCCGAGATCCTTACCGTGCAGCTCGACGTTCGTCGGCGCGCCCGCTTCCAGCGCGCCTTCGAGCCTGCCTTTCGCGACCGCGCGGGAGATCGCCTTGCAGGCGAGCGCCACGTCGAGAATGAGGCCGTTCAGCTCGCCGCTCGCTTCCGGGTGCCGGCGGCGTTCCTCGATCAGGAATTGCGTGAGCGTCGTGCGATCGGCGAGCATGACCTCCTCCGTCAGGCCGCGCTGCTTGCGAGGGCGCGCGTGGCGGGCGTCACGAGCAGCTGAGCGAGGCTGCCGACGACCGCGTCCGGGTCCAGGTCCCCAAGGCGCGTGCCGTGGTGGTAGCCGTAGTCGACGAGCGCCACGGCGCAGCCGGCCGCGCGCGCCGCCTCGATGTCGTTGCGCGAATCGCCCACGTAAAGCAGCTCGCGCGGCGTCACCGCGAGCCGCTCGCAGGCCGCGAAGATCAGGTGCGGGGCCGGCTTGCGTTCCTCGGGCCGGTCGGCGCATAGCGTGAACAGGAGGCGCCCCGACAGTCCGGCCGCGTCGAGGAGCCGCAGCGCGAACGCGCTTGGCTTGTTCGTGATGCAGCACGTGAGCACGTCGCGCGCGGCGAGCGCGTCCAATGCGTCGATCACGCCGGGATAGACGCGGCTTTCCACGAACAAACGCTCGCCGTAATAGTCGCGGAAGAGCATGGCCGCGTGCGACAGCGCCGCCGGTTCCACGCGCGACCCCGTGCTCCGCGCGAGCGCGTCGCCGACGAGCCGGTCGATCCCATGACCGATGAGCGCCGCGATGTCGCTTGCCGGCAGACGCGCGTAGCCGAGCCGCTCGAGCATCGCGTTGGCGGCGGCCGCGAGATCCGGCGCCGTGTCGACGAGCGTGCCGTCGAGGTCGAAGGCGATTGCGCGAAAGCGTTCGGCGAGCGGCGGCACGATCGTCCCTCCTCAGGCGCGCATGACGCGGTGCGATGCAGCGGCGTGCAGCCGACGCAGCTCCGCGAGTCCGAGCCACGGACCGCCGATCATCGCCGCGCTCTCCTCGGGCAGGACGTTCGCCTCGTCGCCCAGATGGGGCAGCTCGAGGTCCGCGGCTTGAAAGGCTTCGCCGGTCGTCCACGGTGAAGGCGTCACCACCGTGCAGAGTCCGGCGGCCTTCGCGGCGCGCAGCCCGTTCGCCGAATCCTCGAACGCGACGCAGGCGCGCGCGGGAAGTCCGAGCATTGCAAGTGCGAGGACGTAGATGTCGGGCGCGGGCTTCTTGCGCGGCACGTGATCGCCGCAGGCAATGGCGTCGAACATCCGCAGGGCCGCCGGGCCGAGGTGGCGCGTCAACAGCGCTTCGACGTTCTGTGGGCTCGTCGTCGACGCGATCGCGAGGCGCACGCCGGCGGTGCGTGCCTCACCCAGCAAGCGCGCGACGCCCGGCCGCAGGGGACAGCGTCCGTCGGCGATGAGCTCCGTATAGAGCCGCGTCTTCTCGCGATGGATCGCCGGGGCGAGCGTTGCAAGGCGCAGCCGCTCCTTCTCCGTCATCCCGAGCGTCTCGGTGAACCGCACGATGCGCTCCCTGCCGCCGGACGTGCGCAGCAGTTCGCGGTATACGGGCTTCGACCATTCCCAATCGAGACGGAACGCCAGGAACGCGTAGTTGAAGGCCTGCCGGTGCGTTTCCTCCGTGTCGGCGAGCGTGCCGTCGGCGTCGAAGATCAGAGCCCGGAGGGCGGGACGATCGTCGGGCCCGCGCGGTTCGCCGGCATCGACACAACGCCGTGTTCCGTCCTTCGGCAGCGGCACGACGCTTCCATGATCCCCGCGCGCTTGCGGCCGAGCCGCTGCCCTGCCCCCTTGGGGGGTGCGATTCCTTCCTTGGGGCGGCTCGGCGGCACTCATGATCCCTCCCCGTTCGCGAACACGCGGCTCGCGCGAATGTCCTCGGCCTCGAGCGTCATCAGTGCCTCCCGCGTGAGCGGCGTGCCGCGCGCTTCGAACAGGCGCTTGGCCTGGCGCAGGCGCGCGCGATCGAGGGCGTTGCGGATCGAGCGCGCATTGGCGAAATGCGGCTGTGTCCTGCGCAGCGGAATGTATTCGCGCATGGCCTGCGCCGCCGCGCCCGAGAGCCGGTACTGCATCCCGTCGAGCATCAGGCCGGCGATCGCGAACAGCTCGTCCTCGTCGTAATCCGGGAAATCGATGTGATGCGCGATCCGCGACGAAAGGCCGGGGTTGCTCTGGAAAAAACGCTCCATGCGGTCCTTGTAGCCGGCCAGGATAACGACGATGTCCTCGCGCTGGTTCTCCATGACCTGCAACAGGATCTCGATCGCCTCCTGGCCATAGTCGCGCTCGTTCTCGGGCCGGTACAGGTAATAGGCCTCGTCGATGAAGAGCACGCCGCCCATCGCCCGTTTCAGGACGTCCTTGGTCTTCGGCGCCGTGTGCCCGATGTACTGGCCGACGAGGTCGTCGCGCGTGACGGCGACGAGATGCCCCTTGCGCACGTAGCCGAGGTTGTGGAGCAGCGCCGCCATGCGCAGCGCAACGGTCGTCTTGCCCGTGCCCGGGTTGCCCGTGAACGACATGTGCAACGACGGCGGCCGCGCATCGAGGCCGAGCGTGCGGCGCAGGCGCTCGACGAGCAGCAGCGCGGCGATCTCGCGCACCCGTGTCTTGACGGGCACGAGGCCGACGAGCTCGCGATCGAGCGCGTCGAGCGTATCGCCGACGTGCGATTCGCGATACAGCGCGTCGAGATCGAGCGGAGGCGCTGCGACGGTGGGCGCGGCGGAGGTCATCGTGGCCGGTAACGCTCGCCTTCGGGCGCGTCGGTCGCGTACGCGCGCGTCGTATAGCGGATCGTGCGCCCTGCGGCCTCCCCGCGCACCAGTGAGAATCCCGGCTCCTCGCGCGGCCGGTGGACGATGAACGACAGGCGCACCGTCTCGAAGCCGTGCGTGGCGTCGAACGCGTTCACCTTGACGTAGTGATCGGGAAACGCGGCGCGGCAGTTCCGCACCTCTTCCATGATGCCCGCCGGGTCCTCGAGGTCGAACATCGGGGCGCCGAACATTTCCCAGTAGCTGTTGCGCGGATGCGGGTCGTCGGTGTACTCGATCGAGACCGCCCACCCTTGCGACAGGCAATACTCGATCTGCGCGGCGATCTGCGCATCGGTCAGGTCCGGCAGAAACGAGAACGTTCCCTGCGTGAGTCTCATCGTTGCTCTCCTTTTCAGGCCGGCGTAGGCGTCGCGACGTAGTCGGGCGTGTCGGTGCTCGCGTAGTCGAACGTAATGTCCTTCCACGTGTCGAGCGCCGCGCGCAGCGGCACGCAGCGCTTCGCGGCATCGTCGAGGATCTGTGGCCCCTCGTTCCAGATGTCGCGTCCCTCGTTGCGCGCCAGGATCATTGCCTCGAGCCCGACGCGATTGGCGGTTGCGCCGGCCGCGATGCCCATCGGGTGGCCGATCGTGCCGCCGCCGAACTGCAGCACGGTGTCCTCGCCGAGGTACGTGACGAGCTGGTGCATCTGCCCGACATGGATGCCGCCCGACGCCACGGGCATCACCTTCCGCAGGCCCGCCCAGTCCTGTTCGAAGAAGAGACCGCGCGTGAGGTTGACGCGGTTGCGCGGCTCGCGCAGGACGTCGTAGAAACCCTGCACGGAGTTCGGGTCGCCCTCGAGCTTGCCGACGACGGTGCCCGCGTGGATATGGTCGACGCCGGCCAGCCGCATCCACTTGGAGATGACGCGAAACGAGATGCCGTGCGTCTTCTGCCGCGTATACGTCGAATGCCCGGCACGATGCAGGTGCAGGATCATGTCGTTGCGGCGCGCCCACTTCGACATCGACTGGATCGCCGTGTAGCCGATGACGAGGTCGATCATGACGACGACCGAGCCGAGCTCCTTCGCGAAGTCGGCGCGCTCGTACATCTCCTCCATCGTCCCGGCCGTGACGTTGAGGTAGTGACCCTTGATCTCCCCGCTCGCCGCCTGCGCCCGATTGACCGCCTCCATGCAGAACAGGAACCGGTCGCGCCAATGCATGAAGGCCTGCGAATTGATGTTCTCGTCGTCCTTGGTGAAGTCGAGGCCGCCCTTGAGCGCCTCGTAGACGACACGACCGTAGTTCTTCCCGGACAGTCCGAGCTTCGGCTTGACGGTCGCCCCTAGGAGCGGCCGGCCGAACTTGTCAAGGCGCTCGCGCTCGACGACGATGCCGGTCGGCGGGCCGTCGAACGTCTTGACGTAGGCGACGGGCAGCCGCATGTCCTCGAGCCGTAGCGCGCGCAGAGGCTTGAAGCCGAAGACGTTGCCGATGATCGACGCGGTCAGGTTCGCGATCGAGCCCGGCTCGAACAGGTCGAGGTCGTAGGCGATCCACGCGAAATACTGGCCGGGGCTGCCGGGCACGGGCTCGACCTTGTACGCCTTGGCCCGGTAGCGCTCGCAGGCGGTCAGCCGGTCGGTCCAGACGACCGTCCACGTCGCCGTCGAGGATTCGCCGGCCACCGCGGCGGCGGCCTCCTCGGGCGCGACGCCCTC
This sequence comes from Rudaea sp., assembly GCA_050257435.1. GTDB lineage: Bacteria > Pseudomonadota > Gammaproteobacteria > Burkholderiales > Casimicrobiaceae > VBCG01. The sequence goes on along the minus strand of JBLMWW010000014.1, from coordinate 32,247 downwards.
CTGCGGCGTGATCCGGAACAGCGCCAGCACGTCGGTGTCGCTCGGCACGTAATCCGGCTCCCAGTACCCCATCTGCGCATACTTGAGCACGCCGGCCCGGTAGCGCGCGGCCGCGTCCCTGATGGTGGCGGCCTCTGCGTGCGTTTCCATGGTGGTTCCTTCGCTGTTCCGACCCGTGGGAGATTAGAGGCGGGTTTGCATTAGCGCCACTAAAAGTTTTTAATCCATCCCATAAGTTTTACTGAGGAGGCGACGGTGCGGCACGTCACGCTCCGCCAGCTGCAGATCTTCGAAAGCGCCGCACGTCACCTGCATTTCGGACGCGCCGCGGCCGAGGTTCACCTGACGCAGCCGGCGGTCTCGCTACAGGTCCGCCAGCTCGAAAGCGAGGTCGGCCTGCCGCTCTTCGAGCACGTTGGCCGTCGCCTGCAGCTCACGCCGGCGGGACAGGAGGTCGCGCGCTATGCCCGTGCGGTGCAGCAACTGCTGCGCGAGGCCGACGAGTCGCTGAACGCTCTGAAGGGCATCGGCGGCGGCGAGCTGCACATCGCCGTCGTCAGCACCGCCAAGTACTTCGCGCCGAAGCTCCTCGCCGAGTTCCGGCGCCGCAACCCCCAGGTCAAGGTGCGGCTCTCGGTGAGCAACCGCGAAGCGGTCGTGCGCGACCTCGCCGAAAACAGCATCGACCTCGCGCTGATGGGGCAGCCGCCGCGCGGCATCGATACGACTGCCGTGGCGTTCGCGAGGCACCCGCTCGCCATCATCGCGGCGCCCGACCATCCGCTCGCGACGCGCCGACGCCTGCGGCTCGATCAGCTCGCGCACGAGACCTTCATCATCCGCGAACGCGGATCCGGCACGCGCAGCTCGACCGAGCGGGTCTTCGCCGCGCGCGGCTTTCGGCCCGCCGAGACCATCGAGATGAGCTCCAACGAGACGATCAAGCAGGCGGTGATGGCGGGCATGGGCGTGAGCTTCCTCTCGCTTCACACCGTCGAGCTCGAAGTGGCGACCGGGCGTATCGCCGTCCTGAAGGTGGCCGGCACGCCGGTGATGCGCGCCTGGCATATCGTGCATCGCGAGCGCAAGCGGCTCTCGCCCGCGGCGCTGGCGTTCAAGTCCTTTCTTCTGCAAGGCGGCGAGCGGCTCCTGGCGCTGGCGCTCGCCTGACCTCCTGCGTATCGCCTTCCACCGTCGAGGCGATGCGCGATGCCGGGACGCCGGCCGCACGCAGCGCCTCGACCGCGCCGCCGACGAACGTCGCCGGCCCGGCGACATAGAAGTCGCACTGCCCGACGAATCGGTCGACCTGGACGGCGCGCACGAGCTCCCGAGCGCCCGCGGCCGCATCGACGTCCTCGCAGAGCGTGTAATCGAAGTGATCGAGCGCCTCGTCCCAGGCGCGGCACTGGTTCGCGATGAAATGTCCGTCGCTGCGCGTCGCCAGCCAATACAGCGACAGCGCCTCGGCGGCGTCGGCTGCGATCGCCTGCTCGATCAGGCTCCTGACCGGCGCGACGCCCATGTCGCAGGCGAGAAACACGAGCTGCTCCTGCGCATCGCCGAGCACGAAATCGCCATGCGGGCCCCACAGGGTCACGGCGTCGCCCGGTCGCGCGGCGCCGGCGAACAGGTGCTCCGCGACCGGATCGGCGGCGTCGCGCGCGATGTAGAAATGCAGATTCCGCTCGTCGCAAGGACAGCTCGCGATCGGGTGGACCGCGTGGCGGTCGTCGTCCGAGGCGCCGGCGATCCCCAGCGTGACGCTCTGCCCGGCCAGGAAGCGCAGCCGATGAGTTCCCGGCATCTGGAGCCGGAGATGGAGCGTGTCCTCGCCGAGCGGCGTGATCGACCGCACGCGGCATACGATCTGCTGCATCGGGATGTCGGGCGGAACGACGGCTTCGAGCGTCTCGACGACCACCTCGCCGGTCGCGGCAGTATCGGTGCAAAGCAGCGTGTATCCCTGCGCCCGCTCGGCCTCGGACAGGCGGTAGTCGTGGGGGCGGAGCGACGTCGTCGAGCCCGCGACGATGCGCGCCTTGCACAGCCCGCACGTTCCATCGCCGCAGCCGTAGTTGAGCCGCAGCCCCGCGCGGAGCCCCGCCTGCAGCAGCGTGTCGCGACCATCGACGACGAACTCGCGCCCGCTCGGACGCATGCTGACGTGCGCGGATACGATCTTCAGCACGTCGTCCATCACGGCGAGAACGTCGGCGGTCTCGGTGGCGAGGACGTCGGCGAGCCCCGCCTCGGCGTATGCGGCGAGCTCGCGTGCGTCCGGCGAATCGGCGCGCCGCGCGAGCGCCTCGATCCGCTCGTGCAATCCGACGACGAGATCGTGATACCGCTGGAGGTGGCGGCGCACGTCCGCAAGCTCCTGGCCCTGCGCGAAGAGCCGCTGCGCGAGCACCTCCTGGCTCGGCAGCGCGCGCTCGCGCACCCGGCGCGCGAATGCGCTCTCCTTGATCTGCGACGCGCGCTCGAAGGCGCCGGAGCGCTCGAGCTCGAGCTGCGGGTAGAGGCGGAGCAGCTCGTCCGTCGAGACCATCCCCTCGTTGGCTCGCAATTCGCCCGTTCGAATGCGCTTCTGGAGCGTGCCGCGCGGCACTCCCACGAGCTGCGCCGCGCGCCATAGCGTCACCCACTGTCTCATTGCGCCATCTCCGGGGCCGGGGCGTCGCACGCCAGGAGATCGTCGAGCGCCTTGCGCAACACTGCGGCGGCCTCGGGCGCCTCGATCTCGGCAACCTGAGCGACGCTCCACGATCGATCGCGCGGCGGGACGATATCGCTCACACGGTGCGCCAGATAGCGCAGGAACGCGAAGTCGGGTCCGCCGTCGCCCCAGGTGAACGACGCGTAATCGGACAAACGCTCGTTGACGAGCTCGATGAAGCGCGCCTTGGCGTGCTCGCCTTCCGCGCCGAGAAGGTCGACGGCGTTGTCCTGAAGGATCCCACCCGCGCGGTTGGCAAGCGTGGTCGTGAATTCCACGCGTGCGACGGCGGATATTCGCGCGTGCGCGACGCGGTCGGCGACGGCGATCAGGAACGCCAGGAACTCGCTCAGGAAGGCGAAGTACGCGCGCCCCGCATCGACGTCGAAGCGCGCCGCGCGCATGCGCCGAAGCGCCTCCCGCGAAACGCGCCAGGCGATGAAGGCGGTCGCATTCGCGACTTCGGGTGGCGTTCGCGGCCGATCGCGCCGAAACCAGCGGCTTTTCACGCGCATGGTCGGTGGCGCACCGTGCGTCAGGCGGCGCCGACCGGCGTCGCCAAACGGTGGCGAAGAAAGAGGCCGCATCCCATCGCGCGCTCCGCGCCGATGCCCGTCCACTGCAATATCAGCGAGTGATCGGCGTCGAGGCGATGCAGCAACAGCCCGAAGCCGGCGATCTCGCGCTCGCCCGCCGTGAATCGGCGTCGCCGCCCGCATACGCATTCGCACCGGATGCCGCGCGCATCGAGGAGCGACGCCACGGCTGCCAGAAACGCGTCCTCGCTCGCGGAGGGCATGACGACGCAGTCGGCGTAGAGCGCCCCGTGGGCTGCGAGGGGCCGCAGCGACGCGTCGCCGACGTCGAGGCGGACACCGGCGACGTCGAGCGTCTGTCCAGCGAGCGCCATGGCGTCGTCCACGCGCCTTCGCGGCAGGCGCAGCACCAGCCGCGCGCGCCGCGGCAGCAGCACGACTCCGTAGTCGGTCGGCGCTCCTCGGAGCGGATGGATGCCGGCGAGCGGCTCGCCTTCGAGCCAGGGCAAGCGGCGAACCACTTCGCGCTTCAGCGCAAAGCGGTGATCGATCGGCAGCGCGCCGCCCGCAACACCGTAGGCGACGTCGACGGCGTCGGTGTCCTCCTCAGCCATCGGACTGGCCCGGCGAGGGCACCGCGCCGACCTCGCGCACCGTCGCTTCGTTCGCGACGCGCGCCATCCCGGGCTGCGCGTGCGCCCACGCCGAGAGCGCCTCGCCCCATCGAGCCGCGGTGACCGGATCGACGTCGACGATGGTGAATCGAGTCCGCTCGCGAACGCGAACCCGCAGCTGACTCATGCCGCCGCCCGCGTAATCGACCTGCTGAAGCTCGACTTCCTGGCCGGTGAGCGGTACGACGAAGCGCTCGAGACGGGTGATCTGCATCGGGACGGCCTCGCGAGCCGCTATTGAGCGCGAGCCGCACCGCAGCGTCCATAGCCATCACGGGCAACGGCAAATAACCCTTTCGGGTAGCCCCGCACATTCCCCCACGGGCGTACGCCGAGTACCCGACGAGGGTGATGGCGCGCGCGTTCGGCGCCTCCTAGGATCGGCCTTCATCGCGGACGGGAGCGACCGATGACGAAGACGATGCACGACACGCCGATGCTGGACGAGCTCGAAACCGGGCCGTGGCCGAGCTTTGTCACGGGGCTCAAGCGCCTCGCCAAGGACAAGGACTACATGGTCGACCTCGTCGGGCAGCTCGAGCATTCGTACCAAACGCGCAAGGGATACTGGAAAGGCGGAACCGTCGGCGTCTACGGCTACGGTGGGGGTGTGATCCCGCGCTTCTCGGAAGTGGCCGCGCAGTTTCCGGAGTCCTCCGAGTTCCACACGCTGCGCGTGCAGCCGCCCGCCGGCATGCATTACACGACGGACATCCTGCGCAAGATGTGCGACGTGTGGGAGCAGCACGGCTCCGGCCTCATCGCCTTCCACGGGCAGAGCGGCGACATCATGTTCCAGGGCGCGTCCACGGCCAACGTGCAGCCGGCCTTCGACGCGATCAACGAGCTCGGCTTCGACCTCGGCGGAGCGGGACCCGCCGTTCGCACGTCGATGTCGTGCGTCGGTGCGGCGCGCTGCGAGCAGTCCTGCTACGACGAGGCGCGCGCGCACCGCACGGTGATCAACGCGTTCCTCGACGACATCCATCGCCCGGCGCTCCCATACAAGTTCAAGTTCAAGTTCTCGGGGTGCCCGAACGACTGCATGAATTCCATCCAGCGCTCGGACATGGCGGTCATCGGCACCTGGCGCGACAACATCCGTACCGACGAGGCGCTGGCGCGCAAGTGGTTCGCGAGGCACGGGCTTTCCGAGCTCGTCAACGACGTCGTCAGCCGCTGCCCGACGAAGGCCGTCACGCTCAAGGACACGGCGGCGCTCTGCCGAGGCGAGAGGATCTCGAGCGTCGCGGTGAACGACACGCAGTCGCTCGAGATCGACAACGCCGACTGCGTGCGCTGCATGCACTGCATCAACGTGATGACCGGCGCGCTCGCGCACGGCGCGGACACCGGCGTCACGATCCTGATCGGCGGCAAGCGCACGCTGAAGATCGGCGACCTAATGGGCACGGTCGTCGTGCCGTTCATGAAGCTCGAGTCGGACGCGGATTTCGAGCGGCTGGTCGAGCTCGGCCAGAAGGTGATCGACTTCTTCGCCGAGAACGCCCTCGAGCACGAGCGCACCGGAGAGATGATCGAGCGCATCGGCCTCGTCAATTTCCTCGAAGGCGTCGGTATCGAGGTCGACCCGAACATGGTCAGCACCCCGCGGACCAATCCGTACGTGCGGACCGACGGATGGGACGAAGAGGTCGCCCGCATCGAGGCGAAGAAAACCGCGGCGGCCGGCGACTGACGAGGGCGGCGGGCAGGTTGCGATAGGGACAGACGGGAGAATCGGCAGATGGCGCAGATGCGTGCGGCGATCGAAAGCGGCGTGCCCGACAACAAGCCGTTCCTGCATCCGCTGATGCGGAAGAACTACGGCCGCTGGAAATACCACGACCGTCCGCGTCCGGGCGTGCTCCACCACGTCGCGGTCGGCGGCGACGAGATCTGGACCGTGCGCGCCGGAACGCAGCGGCAGCTCGACGTGTACGCGATCCGCAGGCTCTGCGACATCGCCGACGAGCATGCCGACGGCTACGTCCGCTTCACGATCCGCAGCAACATCGAATTCATGGTGGGCGACGAGCGGAAGGTCGCGCCATTGATCGAAGCGTTGTCGCGCAACGGCTTTCCGGTGGGCGGCACCGGCAACTCGGTGTCGGCGATCGCCCATACCCAGGGCTGGCTCCACTGCGACATTCCCGGCACCGACGCCTCGGGTGCGGTCAAGGCGCTGATGGACGAGCTCTACGACGAGTTCGTCAACGAGGCGATGCCGAACCGCGTGCACCTCTCGACGTCGTGCTGCGAGATCAACTGCGGCGGCCAGGCGGACATCGCCGTGATCATGCAGCATACGAAGCCGCCGAAGATCAATCACGACCTGGTCGCGAACGTCTGCGAGCGGCCGTCGGTCGTCGCGCGCTGCCCCGTCGCCGCGATCCGGCCCGCGCTCGTGAACGGCAAGCCCTCGCTCGAGGTCGACGAGAAGAAGTGCATCTGCTGCGGCGCCTGCTACCCGCCCTGCCCGCCGATGCAGATCAACGATCCCGAGCATTCGAAGCTGGCGATCTGGGTGGGCGGCAAGAACTCGAATGCGCGCGGCAAGCCGACCTTCATGAAGATGGTCGCATCCGGCCTGCCGAACAATCCGCCGCGCTGGCCCGAGGTGTCCGCGGTCGTGAAGAAGATCCTCTATACCTACAAGGCCGATGCCCGGCCGTGGGAGCGCGTCGCCGACTGGGTCGAGCGCATCGGCTGGCCGCGCTTCTTCGAGAAGACCGGTCTCCCGTTCACCAAGTATCTGATCGACGACTGGCGCGGCTCGCGCGCGAGCCTCAACGCGTCGACGCACATCCGGTTCTGAGGCAGGCGGGCACGACGATGAAGTTCGGATTGCTGGTGAGCGAAGGGCCGTACACCCATCAGGCGCCCGATACGGCATATCAATTCGCGAGGGCGGCGCTCGCGCGCGGGCATGAGATCCACCGCGTGTTCTTCTATCACGATGGCGTCAACAACGGCACGCGGCTGACCGAGCCGCCGCAGGACGACCGCCACATCGTCAACCGCTGGTCGAAGCTCGCCGAGGAGCACGGCATCGATCTCGTCGTATGCGTCGCGGCCGCGTTGCGCCGCGGCATCCGCGACGACATCCTCGCGAAGGGCTTCCGCATCTCGGGCCTCGGCCAACTGGTCGAATCCGGCATCCAGGCCGACCGGCTGGTCGTGTTCGGCGATTGAGGGGAAACGCGATGAGCGATGCCACGGGTACCCTCGCGCAGGAGGGCGCGAGCGAAGGCAAGGTCAAGAAGTTCATGTTCGTCAACCGCAAGGCGCCTTACGGGACCGTGTACGCGCTCGAAGGCCTCGAAGTCGTCCTCATCGCCGCCGCATTCGATCAGGACGTGAGCCTCGTGTTCCTCGACGATGGCGTTTACGAGCTCGTCAAGGGTCAGAACACGAAGGGAATCGAGGTCAAGAACTTCTCGCCCACCTACCGCGCGCTCGAAGGCTACGACATCGAGAAGCTCTACGTCGAGCGAGAATCGCTCGCGGCACGCGGCCTCGACGAGGCGAATCTCGTCGTGCCGGTCGAGGTGCTCGGGTCTTCCGAATTGAGCGAGCTGATGGCGACGCAGGACGTCGTCATCAGCTTCTGAAGCACTCGACGACGACGGCGCACCCTTCCATTCAGACAGGACGTCCCATGCTGCACATCGTGAACAAGTCGCCCTTCGAGAACACCGCGCTCGAGAGCTGCCTGCGCATGGCGCGGCCGGGAAGCGCGGTGCTGCTCATCGAGGACGCGGTGTACGCGGCGACACGGGGCAATTCGCTCGAGCACCAGGTCAGCCAGGCGACGGACGCGCTCGAGCTCTATGCGCTCGTGCCGGACCTCGAGGCGCGCGGGATGAAGGGCGCGGCGCTCGACGGCGTGCGCCTCGTCGACTATGGCGGCTTCGTCGATCTCGTCGCGGCTCACGATTCGGTGCAGTCGTGGCTATAGGCAGCGGCAACCGTCCTTGCACTCTCTTCCACGCTGGAGCACATGCATGAGCTTCGAATTGAACGGCAGGACGCTCGAAACCGACGAGGAAGGCTATCTCGTCAATCTCGCGGATTGGAGCGAGGACGCGGCGAACTTCATCGCGCAGCAGGAGAACGTCGCGATGACGCCGAACCATTGGGAGGTCGTGAATTTCCTGCGCGAGTACTACAACGATTACCAGATCGCTCCCGCCGTCCGCGTGCTGACCAAGGCGATCGGCAAGAAGCTCGGCGCCGAGAAGGGGAACAGCAAGTATCTCTACGAGCTGTTCCCGTACGGACCGGCGAAGCAGGCCTGCAAGATCGCCGGTCTGCCCAAGCCGACCGGTTGCGTCTGACGCAAGAAGAACGCGTGCCGGCGCCGTGCCGGTGCGCAGAGGCGAGGTGCCCCGATGTCCGTGCTCACGATCGGCTACGCGATCCTGCTCTACGCGGCGAGCGCGCTCCTGATCGGCGGCGTCGCGGCGAAGGTGCGCGCGTACGCGCGCACGCCGGCGCCGCTGCGCATCCCGACGACCCCCGCCCCGACGAGCCGATCCGGCGTCGCGTGGCGCGTGGCGCGCGAGGTCGTGCTCTTCGAGAGCCTGTTCAAGTCGAACAAGTGGACCTGGCTTTTCGGCTTGCTGTTCCACGGCGGCCTGCTGCTGGTGTTGCTGCGGCACCTGCGCTATTTCATCGAGCCCGTATGGGCCGTCGTTGCGTGGCTGCAGCCCTTCGGGGTCTATGCGGGATTCGCGATGGTGGTCGGCCTTGCGGGCCTGTGGAGCCGTCGCCTCGCCGTCACCCGCGTTCGCTGCATATCGACGCCCTCCGATCACCTGATGCTCGCCCTGCTCGTGGCGATCGCGCTCTCCGGCCTCGCCATCAAGTACGTCGCGCGCACCGACATCGTCGCGGTGAAGGCGTTCATCCTCGGGCTCGTCTATTTCGACTGGCAACCGCTGCCGCCCGATCCGCTGCTGCTCGCGCATCTCTTCCTCGTGGCCGTGCTGATGGCCGTCTTTCCCGCGAGCAAGCTGCTCCATGCCGCGGGGATCTTCTTCAGCCCGACGCGTAACCAGCGTGACGACGCGCGCGAAGTCCGGCACGTGGCGCGCTGGGCCGCGGCGCTCGACGACTGACGGATCAGTGTGATGGCCGCCCCTGCGTTCGACGTTCCGCCGCTGACCGAATACCCGGTCGTTCCGAACCTCGACCAGGATGCGATGGCGAAGAGCCGACCATTCGTCGCCGCCGCGCCGATCCAGCAGGCCCTGGGCTTTCCGGGCGAACTCGTCGACGACTGGCACGACCGGGCCATCGCGAAGATGGGCGAGCTTCTCGACAAGTACCGGTCGCTGCGCGTCTATCTCGACGCATGCGTCCACTGCGGCGCGTGTACCGACAAGTGCCACTACTTCCTCGGTACGGGCGACCCGCAGAACATGCCCGTCGCACGCCAGGATCTGATGCGCAAGGTCTATCGGCGGCACTTCACCTTGGCGGGCAGGCATTTTCCGTCGCTCGTGGGCGCCGAGGACTTGACGCGTGAAGCCCTCGACCGCTGGTACGCGTACTTCAACCAGTGCTCGGAATGCCGCCGCTGCTCCGTGTTCTGCCCCTACGGCATCGACACGGCCGAGATCACGATGGCCGCGCGCGAGATCATGGATAGCGTCGGCCTCGGGCAGAAGTACTCGAACGAGATCATCGGGAAGGTTCACCGTATCGGCAACAACCTCGGATTGCCCGGGCCCGCGCTCGCCGACACGCTTGCCGGCCTGGAGGAAGACACGAAGGAAGAGACCGGCGTCGACGTGCGCTTTCCACTCGACGAGGAGGACGCCGAGATTCTCCTCGTCACGCCGTCGGCCGATTTCTTCGCCGAGCCGCACGTGGAGAGCCTGATCGGCTACGCCAAGGTGCTCCACGCCGCCGGGATCCGCTGGACGCTGTCGTCGAAGGCGTCGGAAGCCGCGAATTTCGGGCTCTTCATTGGCAGCTACGAGCAGATGCGCGCGATCGCGCTGCGCGTGCGGGAAGCCGCGCAGGAGCTTCGCGTCAAGCGCATCGTCGTCGGCGAATGCGGCCATGCCTGGCGCGTCGCCTACGGCTTCTGGAACACGCTGATCGGCCCCTTCGACTTCCTAGACCAGCGCTACCCGGCCCCGCAGCACGTCTGCGAAGTGACGTACGACCTCATCCGGCGCGGCGCGCTCGTGCTCGATCGCGAAGCCAACGACCATCGCGTCGTGACGTTCCACGATTCGTGCAACGTCGCGCGCGCGTCGCGGATGGGCGACATGCCCGGCGGGCAGTTCGCGATCCCGCGCGAGATCGTGCGCGCGGTCGCCAACCACTTTCACGAGATGGCGCCCGACACGATCGGCGAGCGCACGTTCTGCTGCGGCGGCGGCGGCGGCCTTCTCACCGACGATCTGCTCGAACTGCGCGTCAAGGGCGCGCTGCCGCGGATGAACGCGCTGAAAGAGGTCGTCGACGAGCACAAGGTCAACTTCATGGCGACGATCTGCGCGATCTGCAAGGCGCAGTTCACCAAGGTGATGCCGTACTACGGATTCGACATGAGCATGGTCGGCGGCGTCCACCAGCTCGTGTCGACCGCGATCCGCCTCGGCGATCGCGGGTGACGGCAGGCGCGAGAGACAAGGCGCAACGCAAAGGAACCGCACGATGTCCACGACAGTGCAGCCGGCCGACGAGGCCGTTCGACGCACGGCCCGCCGATACCAGGACGGCGACAGCGGCCCGCGCCCGTGGCAGGAAGAGATCTTCGACGCCGGTCACTCGCACAAGTGCCCGACGTACGTGCAAAGCACGCCCCCCTGCCAGGCGAGCTGCCCCGCCGGCGAGGACATCCGCAGCTACCTCAACATCGCACGCGGCATCGAGAAGCCGCCCGTCGGAGTGTCGTGGCAGGAATACGCGTTTCGCCGGCTGACCGAGGCGAATCCATTTCCGGCCGTCATGGGCCGCGTGTGTCCCGCACCATGCGAGTCGGGGTGCAATCGCAACGAGGTCGACGAGCACGTCGGCATCAACGCCGTCGAGCACTTCCTCGGCGACTACGCGATCGAGCATGGACTCGCCTTCGCCAGGCCGGCGACGCCGAGCGGCAAGAAGGTCGCGGTGATCGGCGGCGGCCCCGCGGGGCTCTCGTGCGCGTATCAGCTCGCGCTGAAGGGCCACGCAGTCACCGTCTTCGACGAGCACGCCCAACTCGGCGGCATGATGCGCTACGGGATTCCGGGCTTTCGTACGCCGCGTCATGTGCTCGACGCGGAAATCGAGCGCATCCTCGACCTCGGCGTCGAATCGCGCCTTTCGTGCCGCGTCGGCACGGACATCGGCATGGACGAGATCCGGGCGACGTTCGATGCGGTGTTCCTTGGCATGGGCGCGCAATCCGGACGGCCGCTTCCCGTGCCGGGCGCGGGCGCACCCAATTGCGTCACGGCGACCGCGTTCCTGCGCGCGTTCAACGACGGGCGTCTGCGGCAAGTCGGCCGGCGCGTCGTCGTCGTGGGTGGTGGCGACACGTCGCTCGACGTCGCGACCGTCGCGCGGCGCCTCGGTCACATCGCCAAGCAGCACGAGAAGGATCTGCCCGAGCACGCGATCGCCGGGCAGGCCGCCCACGACGTCGCCGACGTCTCGATCCGTCAAGGTGCCGAAGTCACGCTGACCTCGGTCTTCACCGTCGACCGGATGCAGGCAAACCGGCACGAAATCGAGCAGGCGCAAGCCGAGGGAATCGACATTCGCGGAGGCCTCGCGCCGGTGGCCGTGCTGCTGGACGAGCATGGACGCGCGTACGCGCTCCGCGTCGCGCGTTGCGAAGCCAAGCTCACGGGCGGGCGACTCGAGATCAAGCGTGTCGAAGGGACCGAGGAGGACATCGCGGCGGATCTCATCGTGTCCGCGATCGGGCAGGCCGTCGATTTCAGAGGGCTCGAGACGTTCGATAACGGCAAGGGCGCCGTCGATGCCGACCGCAACCACCAGCTTCAGGGCAGCCAGGACGTCTTCGTCGGCGGCGACGTGATACGTCCGCACCTGCTGACGACCGCGATCGCCCACGGCGCCATCGCGGCCGAGGGCATCGACCGGCATCTGCGCGGCGAGCCGCTCGACAAGCGCCCGAAGATCGACGTCCACGCCTTCGACCTGCGGCGCAAGATGGTCGAGAAGGGCTATGTGTTCAGCGACGTGCACGAGCCGATCCGCGGGACCGACGCGAGCGGCGCGGCGATCCACAACTACGAGAACCGGTCGTCGAAGTACGTCATACCGCACGACGAGCTCTTCCTCGGGCACTTCCCCTGGACGCCCCGCAACCGGCGGAAGGTGACCACCCTCACCGCCGTGCAGGCGCTCGGCAATTTCGAGGAGCGCGTCTTGCGCCTGGCCGACGCCGAATCGGTCGACGAAGCGAAGCGCTGCATGAGCTGCGGTCTGTGCTTCGAGTGCGACAACTGCGTCGTCTACTGCCCGCAGGTCGCGGTCTTCAAGGTGCCGAAGGCGAAGTCGACGACGGGACGGTACGTCGACACCGACTACACGCGCTGCATCGGCTGCCATATCTGTCGCGACGTGTGCCCGACCGGCTACATCCAGATGGGGCTCGGCGAATAGCATGGCGCCTGCGACATCGGCGACAGGCCTCCGGCGCGGGCTGCTCGTGGCGGCGACGCTCGTGTTTGCCCTTGCTCACGCAGGCCCGGTGGCGAACGACGCGGCCAAGAGCCGCGTCCCCCAGCCGATCCTCGAAGGGGCTCAGGGGGACAAGTGCGTCGCCGATCCGGCATTCATGCGCCGCAACCACATGAAGCTGCTGCTGCATCGACGCGACGAGACGGTGCGGGCGGGCATCCGCGGCCAGGGCGCGAGCCTTGCGGGCTGCATCGAATGCCACGCGAGCGGCACGCCGCGCAGCGTCATCGGGAGCGACCGCCATTTCTGCCAGGGGTGCCACAGTTACGCGGCGGTGACGCTCGACTGCTTCACGTGCCACGCGGCGACGCCACGAGAAGCTTCGGCGCAAGAGCGCGACAACGCCATCGTCGAGATCGCGAGATGAGCACCGGGGCGACGCACCGCGCTCGCGATGTCGACGGCGACCGGCGCCGCTTCATCGGTACCGCCGTCGCCGCGGTCGCGGTCGTCGCGATCGCGCCGGGGGTGACGCTGTTCGACTCGGCGAGCGCCAGGCCACCCGGCGCGCCGGCGTCGTCCCGCATTCGCTGGGGCATGCTGATCGACACGCGCCGCTGCGCGAGCGGATGTCGAGCGTGTGTCGCGGCCTGCAACCGCGAGAACGGGCTCTCGGGCGGCGTCCGCGAAACCGATTCGCAATGGATCCGCAAGATCGAGCTCAGGGAGGTCGCGACCGGCAAGACCCATTCGCTGCCGATGATGTGCCAGCATTGCGCCCGTCCGCCGTGCGTCGACGTCTGTCCCACCGGCGCGTCGTTCAAGCGCGCCGACGGCATCGTGCTCGTCGACCGCCATGCGTGCATCGGCTGCCGCTACTGCATGATGGCGTGTCCTTACAAGGCGCGCTCGTTCGTCCACGAGCCGCTCGCGGGGCAAGTGCCCGACGTGCCCCGCGGCAAGGGAACCGTCGAGGGATGCACGCTATGCGTGCATCGCATCGACCGTGGTGCGCGACCGGCGTGCGTCGACGCGTGTACCGCGGCCGGCCACGACGCGATCGTCTTCGGCGACCTGAACGACCGCGACAGCGACATCGCACGCCGCCTCGCGACGTACGGGGGCATCGCCGTGCGCGCCGATCTGCGCCTCGATCCGGGCATCCGCTACCAGGGCCTCTGAGATGAAGCTCGACTATCGCGAGATCGACGCGAGGGGCATGCGCTACTCAGCGCTGCTCGCGGGCCTCGCGGCTTTCCTGGCCTTGGCGCTCGTCGCCGCGTACCTGATGGAAGCGCACGGCCATATCGTGACCGGCATGACCAACGAGGTCGTCTGGGGCCTGCCGCACGTGATCGCGGTGTTCCTGATCGTCGCGGCATCCGGAGCGCTCAACGTCGCGTCGATCGCGTCGGTGTTTCGCAAGGCGATGTACAAGCCGCTCGCGCCGCTTTCGGGCCTGCTTGCGATCGCCCTCCTCGCCGGCGGGCTCGCCGTGCTGGTCCTCGACCTCGGCCGGCCGGACCGGCTGCCGGTGGCGATGACGCACTACAACTTCACGTCGATCTTCGCGTGGAACATCTTTCTCTACACGGGCTTCGCCGCCGTCGTCGCGGTCTACCTGTGGTCGATGCTCGAGCGGCGGATGGCGCGCCACGCCGCCGCGGCCGGCGCCGTCGCGTTCGGCTGGCGGCTGCTGCTTACGACCGGCACCGGTTCGATCTTCGGGTTCCTCGTCGCGCGCGAGACCTACGACTCGGCGCTTCTGGCGCCGCTCTTCATCGCCCTGTCCTTCTCCTACGGGCTCGCCGTCTATCAACTCGTGCTGATCGCGACCTGCCGCGCGGGGGCCCGCCCCCTCGGCATGGGCGTGCTCGGCCGCCTGGCACGCCTGCAGGCATGGTTCGTCGTCGCCTCGCTCTACTTCGTCGCGCTGTTCCATGCGACGAACCTCTATTTCGCGCAACGCCGCGCGGTCGAGCGTTTCCTGCTTCTCGACGGCGGCGTCCATACGGCGCTCTTCTGGATCGGGCAGATCCTGATCGGGAGCGTGCTGCCGCTCGTCCTGCTCGTCCATCCGGCGCTTCGCAGGTCGGCGCGCGCCATCGCGCTCGCGGCCGTGCTCGTGGTGGGCGGCGGCCTTGCGCAGATGTACGTGACGATCATCGGGGGCCAGGCGTACCCGCTGACGCTGTTCCCCGGCATGGAGGCGTCAAGCAGCTTCCGCGACGGCATCGTGCACCCCTACGCGCCGAGCCTTCTCGAAGTATGCCTGGGCGTCGGCGGTTTCGCGCTCGCTGCGACGATCGTCGCGCTCGGCGTCAAGCTCTTCCGGTTCGTTCCGGCCCGCCTGGACGACGAAGTCGCCGCCAGGTTGGCCGACCCCGCGACGGCCACATGAGCGCGCGATCGACGCCGCGGCTGCTGCTGTCCGCCGCCCACAAGTCCTCCGGCAAGACGACGATCGCGATCGGCCTGTGCGCGGCGCTTCGCGCGCGGGGACTCGCGACTCAGCCTTACAAGAAGGGACCCGACTACATCGATCCGATGTGGCTGTCGCTCGCGAGCGGACGCGCGTGCCGCAATCTCGATCCGCATCTCATGGGCTGGCAGGAGATCGGGCAGTTGTACGCACGCGCTTCCGCGGATGCGGACGTGAGCCTCGTCGAGGCGAACAAGGGGCTCTACGACGGCCTCGCGCTCGATGGCAGCGACAGCAACGCCGCGCTCGCGCGCCACCTCGCGCTTCCCGTCGTGCTGGTGCTCGATGCGCGAGGGATGACACGCGGCATCGCGCCGCTCGTCCTCGGCTATCAGGCGTTCGACCGCAACGTGGTCATCGCGGGCCTCATTCTGAACAACGTCGGCGGATCGCGGCACGAAGCGAAGCTTCGCGCGGTGATCGAGCATTACACCGAGTTCCCGGTGCTTGGCGCCGTGCCGCGCGAGCCGCGGCTCGCCATCGTCGAGCGTCACCTGGGGCTCGTTCCGGCGAACGAGGCGGCCGACGCGCGCTCGCGCGTGGCGGAGATCGGCAAGCTCGTCGGCGCGCAGGTCGATCTCGATGCGCTGCTCGCCATCGCCGCCGGCGCGACGCCCCTGCCCGCGCTTCCCGACGCCGCGCGCGCCGGTCCTGGAAACTCCGGGACGAAGGTCCGCATCGGCATCGCGCGCGACGCGGCGTTCGGGTTCTACTATCAGGACGATCTCGAGCGGATGGAGGCGGAAGGCGCGAGACTCGTCGTCATCGACACGCTGAACGACAGGCAGCTGCCGGACATCGACGGCTTGTTCATCGGCGGCGGCTTTCCCGAATCGTTCATCGGCGAGCTCGCGGCGAACGCGACGCTCCGCGCCGAGATCCGTGCGGCCATCGAACGGGGCATGCCGGTCTATGCGGAGTGCGGCGGGCTGATGTACCTCGCCCGCTCGATCTCCTGCCAAGGCAAGAGCGGCGAAATGATCGGCGCGCTGCCCGTCGACGCGATCGTCGGCGACCGGCCGGTGGGACGCGGCTACGTCGAAGTCGACGAATCCGCCGCGCATCCCTGGCCGCGCAGCAGCCACGGCGCGCCGAAACGAATACGGGCGCACGAATTCCATTACTCCAGCCTGCGCAATGTGCCGGAAGGCACGACGTTCGCGCTCGACGTGCGGCGGGGTCACGGGATCGACGGGCATCGCGACGGCATCGTGTATCGCAACGTGGTCGCGTCTTACGTCCACCGGCGAAGCGTCGGCGGCGACCATTGGGCGGCCCGCTTCGTCGCGTTCGTGCGCAGCGTGGCGCGGCGACAGCGACTCGCGCACGCGGCCTGCCACACCGAAGGCGAGGCGCTCGCGCTCGCCCCATGACGCGCTCCGGGGCCATGCAGCGCGACCGAGCGAGCGACCCCCATACGCGCTATCTGCGCGTCGGCGAACGCCGGATCGCGACGGATTCCGAAGGGTATCTCAGGAACCTCGACGACTGGTGCGAAGAGTTCGTTCAGGCGCAGGCTGCCTGCGAGCAGCTTCCGCTCACCGACGAGCACTGGCAGGTGATCCGCTTTCTGCGCGCCTATTTCCACGAGCACGGGGTGCAGGCGCAGGTGCGGGCCATGATCCGCCATTTCGCGCAGCTCTGGGGACCGGAGCGCGGGAACAACCAGCATCTCCACGCGATCTTTCCGCGCGGAGGACCGCAAAAGCAAGGCAACCGTCTCGCGGGACTTCTGCGCACGAAGGGCGAGCACTGATGATCGACGGAGTTTCCCTGCGCGTGCTGACCCGGAAGCCCCCGTCCCGCGTCGCGGGGCATCTCCCCGGCATCGTGCACCTCGTCGGCGCAGGTCCGGGCGATCCCGAGCTTCTGACCCTTGGCGCCGTGCGGCGACTCGAGCAGGCGGACGCGATCCTGTTCGATCACCTCGTTGCACCGGAGATCCTCGATTTCGCGCGCCGCGACGCCTTGCGCGTTTACGTGGGCAAGCAGCGTGACCGACACACCATGCCGCAGGAGCGCATCAACGAAATGCTCGTGCGGCTCGCGCGACAGGGCCAAGTCGTGGTGCGGTTGAAAGGCGGCGATCCGTTCGTCTTCGGTCGCGGCGGTGAGGAGGTCGAGGCGCTCGCGCGGGCCGGCATCGCGTTCGAGGTCGTGCCCGGCATCACCGCCGGCCTCGGCGTCGCTTCCTACGCCGGCATCCCGCTTACGCATCGCGATCATGCGCAGGCCTGCGTCTTCGTCGCGGGACAGCTCAAGGACGGGGCGGCCGGGCTCGACTTCGCCGCGCTGGCACGACCGCGGCAGACGATCGTCATCTACATGGGGCTGCTCGCCCTCCCCGTGATCTGTCGCGAGCTCATCGCGCACGGGCTCGGCGCGACAATGCCGGCGGCCATCGTGCAGGCGGCCACCACGCCGCGGCAAAAGGTCGTCGTCGGCACGCTCGAGACGCTGCCCGGGCTCGCGAACGCACACGCGGTCGAGCCGCCCGCCCTGGCCATCGTCGGCAACGTGGTGCGCCTGCACGAGAAACTCGCGTGGTTCGGACCTTCGGCGACCGAGGCGCCCGCACCGGCGGCGCTTCGCGCCTGACGCTCCGTTCGCAAGCGCGCTGCGTTCGCGGGCCGCGCAGCCGCTTGCCCGCGATGCAAGCCGATCGTAAGCACGGACGCCCCGCCGCGGCGCCCTATCGCGTGCCGGATCCCGCGCGGTGTTCGACGGCGTAGATCGCCGCTTCGACACGCGACGTGAGATTGAGCTTCGCCAGTATGTGCCGGACGTGCAGCTTGACCGTGTCGTGGCTGATGTCGAGAGCGCGCGCGATCGCCTTGTTGCTCTCTCCGCGCGCCAGGTGCTCCAGGATTTCGTGCTCGCGCGCGGTGAGCAAGTCGAGCCGGTCGGCTGCGGAAGGCGTCCGCCCGCCCGACTGGAGCAGGCCTCCGAGCTTCGCCGCCATCGCCGGGGCGACGACGACATCGCCGTGCGCCGCGCGGACGATCGCCTCCACGATGTCGTCGGCATTCATGTCCTTGAGCAGATAGCCGCGAACGCCATCGCGAAACGCGTTCGCCAGGTCTTCCGCGCTATCGCTCACGGTCAGGACGACGACCGGTACGGCGGACCCCGCCTCGCGCAGCTTGCGCAGGAGCGCGATGCCGTCCAGCTTGGGCATGCGCAGGTCCATGACCACGATGTCGGGCGAAAGCTCGGCGATGAGCTTCGGCGCCTCGTTGCCGTCGGCGGTGGCGCCCACGACGTCGATCCCGCCACGGGCTTCCAGCAGGTCGGCGAGGCCCCGCTGGCACAAACCGTGGTCGTCGACGAGGAAGACGCGTAGCGGCTCACTCATTGGGGTGCCCTGCGCGCTTCGCGCTCATGGCACGACGGCGCTGCCGGCGGCA
Organism: Rudaea sp.; assembly: GCA_050257435.1. GTDB lineage: Bacteria > Pseudomonadota > Gammaproteobacteria > Burkholderiales > Casimicrobiaceae > VBCG01. Next base: position 13,774 of record JBLMWW010000014.1, on the reverse strand, counting down.
TCGACATCGGCGACCGCGCTCGACGCGGGGAAGCGCAGCCGTACGCGCGTGCCCGCACCCGGCTCGCCGAGGACCTCGACCTCGCCGCCGAGGTGGCGAGCGCGCTCGCGCATGATTTCGAGGCCGAAGCGCGAAGACGCGCCCGGAAAGGCCACAGCGGGAATCGCAGCGTCGCTTGCGATCCCCGCGCCGTCGTCCTCGATCGTGATCTCGTAGTGGCCGCCCCGCCGGTCGATGACGAGGCGCGCGCGTCGCGCGCGCGCATGCTTGCTGACGTTGGCAAGCGCCTCCTGCACGATGTGGAACACCTGCACCTCGTGTTCGACCGGCAGGCTGAGCTCGGGAGCGCGGTTCACGAACTCCAGCTCGACGCCGCTCTTGTCGCGGTACGTGGCGGCCGTTGCGGCGAGGGCGTGCAGGAGTCCCTGCGGATCCATCCGGCTCCTGAAATGCGTCAGGAGCTGGCGTAGACTCGAGTAGGCGCCTCCGAGCGCCTCCCGCACGTCGGCGAGGTACCCGGCCCCGCGCGTCTCGTCCCGCTCGCGCATCGCCTTGTCGAGGAGCGCCAGGCGCAGGTTCATGTACCAGAGCGTCTGCGCGAGCGAATCGTGGACCTCGTTCGCCATCAGGTGCCGCTCGTGCATCAGCGTGGCGCGCGTGCTTTCGCGGGTAAGACGCGCGTTCTCGAGCGCGAGGCCGAGAAGCTCGCCGATCGCGCGAAGTAGCGACGATACCTCGTCCGTGAGGCGCCGCTCGTGCGCCAGGAACAGGTTATAAACGCCGAGAATGCGTCCACGATGCCTCAATGGCACGGCGACGATGCGCACGCACGCCTCGGCGAAAAAGCGGGACGCGGTGCGCTCCGCACACCTGCGCAGGTCGGTCGCCTCGGCGATGGTGTCGTGGCGGGCGGCATCGCCGCAGAAGCCGCAATCGAGCTCGACCGACCATTCGCGCTCGAGCACGTCCGGCGGCAAGCCGACCGCGCCGACGAGGCGCAACCCCTTGCCGTCGTCGGTGAGAACGCGCGCGGCTCCGGCGCGCGCGCCGGCAAGCTCGACGATGGCGCGCAGGAATCGCTGCAACAGCGCCTCGAGGTCCTGCTCGCTCGAAAGGCTCGCGGCGATGTCCGAGAGCAGGCGCGCCTGCACGCCACCGGCGTCGGCCGACGGAGGCGGAGACGTGCCGTCGCGCTCGTGCATGCTCGTCACCCGGCGTTATGCACGCGCCGTAGCGTCCTTGATTGCGCGGTCATCGCATCTCCGACCCCCGCCCGCAGGCGAATGCACAGCGACCCCGGGCCGCGGGACGCCGTGTCGCGGGCTTCAGCGCCCGCCCGCCATTCCGCTGCGTAATTCCTTGCCGACGACGAGCAGAAACCGCAACGTGTCCTGCGTGTCCGGGTCGCGCATGATTTGCCACAGCCCGCCGAGGCCCCCTCGCGACGGCGGCAGCTCGCGCGTCGCGGTGGCGGCCGCTTCGATCGTCGCCAGCATCCCCTGGATGCGCGTGAGCCGCTCCGTCAGCCTGGGCACGGCGTCCGAGAGCTGCTGCAAGGCGCCACTGCTTTCGAGCCCCTCGAGGATCGCAATGACGCGATCGGCGCCGCCGCGCGCGAAGCGGTCGAGAAGCGACAGCCCGTTGCCGACGGTTTCGGTCAGGCGACCGACCATTTCATCGGTCAATGCATCCTCGGCCGAACCGTAGACACGCGCCAGCTTGACGAGGCGCTGGAGGTCGCCGTTGTGCACCATCTCGGCCAGCGCCGGGATCGCGCGATCGAGTCCTGCGCGGTTCACCTGATCCATCAGCGCGAGACCCTCGCCGATGGTCTGCGACAGGCGGCTCACCATCTCGTCGGTCAGCGCATCCTGCCCGGAGCTGTAGACCCGCGCGAGCTGGCCGAGCCGGTCGAGGTCCCCGTTCTGCACCATTTGCGCGAGTGCCGGGATCGCCCGTGCCAGACCCGCGCGATTGATCTGGTCCATCAGGTCGGCAGCATCGGCCGCCGTCGTGGCGATGCGCCCCACCATCTCGTCGGTCAGTGCGTCGCGCGCCGCCGCCACCACGCGCTCGATCTCGCCGTCGAGGGCGCGCCCCTCCGCAGTCGTTGGCGTCTCCATGTCGGCCTCCTAGAGCAGTCCGCGCGCGGACGTCCAGTAGAGCTTGTTGTACGCCATCTTGAACCAGTGCACCGCCTTGGTCGGCGCCTTCGGATCGGGGGGATTGAGGTAGTCGAACATGGCGTAGGTCGCGCGATCCTTCCCGGCCTCGATGAAGCAGAACACCTTGCCGTCGTAATCGCGCACCGGCGCTCCGAGCTTGACGATCGCCGCGATGTTCTCGCCGAGCGCCTCGGCCTCGAAGTGTGCGGTCGAGCCGGCCTTGCTGATCGGCAGGTTCGTCGTGTCGCCGAGCACGTACACGTTCTTGCGGCCCTCCATGTTGAGCTGATGCCGGTGCGTCGGGATGAAGCCGCCGGTGCCGAGATTGTTCTTCTCGATCACTTCCATGCCGCGGTGCGCGGGGATCGAGATCAGCAGGTCGAAGGGCGCTTCGGTTCCCTCCTCGCTGCGCACGACCTTCGCCTTGCCGTCGACCTCCTTGATGTTGAACAGCGTTTCGTACGTGATGCCGAGACGCGTCATCTCGGGCGCCGCCCACTTGGCCACGTTCTCGAGGCTGTGCACGCGGCCGATCGGATAGGTGTAGTGCAGCTTCACCTTGTCGAGGATGCCGCGGTCCTTGAAGTAGTCGTACAGCATGAACGTGATCTCGAGCGGCGCCATCGGGCACTTGTGGGGCACGCCGACGGCGACGACCACGCGGCCGCCCTCGAATTCACGGATGCGGCGGAACATCTTGAGCGCCGTTTCCTCGGTGTAGAACGTCTCCGAGTTCTCGACCAGGCCGGGAATCAACTCGGGCACGGGCCGCGAGCCGGTGGCGATGGCGAGGATGTCGTATTCGAAGGTGCGCCCGCTCTTGGTCTTGACCTGGTTCTGGTCGAGCAGGAACTGCTCCGCGGGGTCGACATGGAACGCAATGCCGGGCTCGAGCAGGCTCGACTGGTCGCGGTAGAGCTCGTCGGGCGTGACGCGCCCGAAAGCGAGGTACAGCAATCCGGGCTGGTAGAAGTGCCGATCCGACGCCGACAGCATCGTGATCCGCGCCTTGCCCGACTTGAGCTCCGGCGACAGGCGTCGCGCGAGATTGTTGGCCAGGATGGTGCCGCCCATGCCGCCGCCGACGATCAGGATCTTCATCGCTCGCCCTCCCTCGTGTTGCGTGATTGAACTAGCCCGTCACTTGATCTTCCGCACCGTGATATGCCACACGCCCGCTTCCTCGCGGGTGCCGACCAGATCGTGCCCGACCTTGCGGATCCATTCCGGTATGTCGTTCGCCGAGCCCTTGTCGGTGGACAACACCTCCAGCTCGTCGCCGACATGCGCCATCTTCATCCCCGCGATCAATTCCATCAAGGGACCGGGACAAAAGCTCCCGCGCGCGTCGATCACCTTCCTGTCGGTCATAACGCCTCCTGCATTCGCATTGCTGCTCGGTGTCAGAACGACCAGACCTGCGCGTCCGCGGCGTCGTCCAGGAATTTCGTGAGCCCTAACGGCTCGGCGAGATACGGCTCGAGCGCGTCGGGCGAGAGCCCCAACACGTCCATCGCCATCGAGCAGGGATGGATCTTCGCGTCACCGAGCGACGCCGCCTGCTCGAAAAGCGTCCGAAACGGCGGCGCCTTCTTCTCCTCGAGAAGTGTTCCGAACGGCCCGTCCACCGGCGGTGCGGCGTCGTGGTGGCCCTTCACGAAATACTGCAGCGCGTTCATCGACAGGAACACGGTGACGGGATTGCCGCTCACCGCGCCGACCGCCGCGACCATGCCCGCCATTTGCAGGCGTTCCCTCGACCCGGACACGACAATGATGCCAATCGGCTTGGCGGCCATGCTTCACCCGATTCTGTTGTACGCGGCGCTCCGCGGATCCCCCGGATGAGCGTAGGGTAAGCGACGCGGGGTGGCGCGGACTTGAGGTGGATCAAATCCGCGAGGGCCCCATCGCAACATCGCTTGGTTCTCGCGATGGTACCGCCGCCTTGAATCGTCTGGATCGAGCGACGCCGCCGTCGATCGTAAAAAAGACGACGCGGCGGAATCGCTTCCGCCGCGTCGTCGCTTCGCTTCCGGCCGCCCCGCTCTGCCGGACACGGGTCCGGACCGCGGGGCGTCACCCAAGGAGCAATCCGCTACCTTGCGGGCTCGGGGCTGCCGTTTCCTGCCCACGCGCCGCCCTGGCGCAAGCCGAGCCCATCACTTCGGCGAGGCGGGGGTGGTCTCGGTCCCGTTGGTCGTACCGCCGTCCTGCATCCGGTTCCGGTTCTCCTGCATTTTCGCGTTGGCGTCCCGGCTCGCGCTCGACGCGCTTGGGCCGCTGCTCATCGAAGCCTGCGTTGCGCTGGCCTGCGAGCTCTGGCCTTGGGCGGAGATTGACGGACCCTGTGCGCTTACGCCGAGCGCGGAGAGCGTCCGCGGGTCGAGATTGCCCGATTGCGGAAGCCCTTGCGATTGCTGAAAGTCGCGCAGCGCGTTCTGGGTTTCCGGACCGATCTGACCGTCGATCGCGCCGACATCGAAACCCTTTTGCTTCAGCGCCTGCTGCACGTCGCGCACGGTCTGCGCATTGTGGGCCTCCGCCGACGACGCACCGGACCCGAAGTTCTCCTGCGACGACATGCTGCTCGACGTCGAGGACGATGGGGACTGCGCGCTCTGCGACGCTCCGGAGGGGTACGACGGCCCGCTCGCAGGCGTGCGGCTCGACGTCGCGGCGTCATTGCCGGCCGCGACGCCTGCGCCCGCAAAGGATAGAGCGGCTACTGCAACGGCTATATCGTGAAGCTTCATTTGAACGTCCTTTCGATCCGATTCACGACGCGGACCAGCGGCCCGCCGGGACTGCAACGCGATTGCGTCTGCAATCAAGCCGATCCTGCAATCGATGTGCCTCGCAATGGCGCGTTGGATCGCCACGTCCGGCCTAGCCCGCGCACGCCTTTTGACGGCAGCGACCACCGGCGCCTGCGGCGCTCGGCAATCCTTGCGCATCCGGCTTCCCGCATCGGCGCTGCATGTCAGGCAAACTCGCAAGCGCGCCCGTTACGGCGCCTGACACGGCGCGGCGTCGCGGAAATGCGTTCGGTTAGACTGCGAGCGTGCCGGAGGCGATGAACGACTTCGAGCTTTCCAAGCGCATCGTCGACGCGACGTCCGATGCCGTCATCTTCGCGGACCGCGAGGGTCGCGTGCGCTTGTGGAATCGCGGTGCCGAGCTGCTGTTCGGCCATACCGCCGAGGCGATGATCGGGCAAAGCCTCGACGCAATCATCCCCGAGCGCCTGCGCAAGGCGCACTGGGACGGCTTCGAGCGCAGCCTGGCCACGGGGCGGACCAAGTACGCGGACCGCGTGCTGACCACGCGCTCCGTGCACAGGAACGGCAACAAGCTCTACGTCGACCTGAGCTTCGGCCTGGTCAAGGATGCGAACGGCGCCGTCGTCGGCGCATTCGCCATCGGCCGCGACTGCACCGAGCGTTATGTGGCCGACGCAGCGCTCAAAGCTCGCGTGCGTGAACTCGAGGCGCAGCAAGCAGATCGTTCACCCGGGGGCTAGCGGTGCCGCGCTGTCTCGCGTTTCTCTGACGAAGATCAGAACACCGTCGGCGGGATCGGCCTATCTTCCATCACCTTTTTCGGGAGCATGGACGATGCATACGAATGTGGGGTCCGTTGATCGCGTCGTGAGGATCGTGCTTGGCCTGGCGATCCTGTCGCTTTGGTTCGTACTCGAAGGACCGAGCCGGTGGTGGGCGCTGGTTGGGCTGGTGCCCTTGGCAACGGCCATCCTCGGCTGGTGCCCCGCGTACGGGCTGTTCGGGCTCAGCACCCACCGGAAAGGCGCGTAGCGTCGGCTAGGTGGAGCCGCGCCGGCGCGCGGCGGTCGCGCCGAGGATGACGTCGCGCAGTACGACCGCGTCGTTGTGCACTTCGTCGCGCGCGCCGTAAACGAGCGTGAGCGAACCACGACGCGCGAGCGCCCGCAGGGTTTCCACGAGGACCTCGCGCGCGCCCAACTCGTCGGCGTAGCGGCGCCGAAACTCGTCCCACCGCGCAGGATCGTGCCCGAACCATCGCCGCAGCGCGTCGCTCGGCGCGATCTCCTTCATCCACAGATCGAGGGCGGCCGCCTCGCGTGACACCCCGCGCGGCCAGAGCCGATCGACGAGCACTCGCGTGCCGTCGGCCGGCGCCGGCGGCGCGTAGGCCCGTTTCAGCCTGATGTTCTCCGGCGAAACGCGGGGAGAACGGGAACGTCCGGCCATCGCACGCTCACAGCGTGGGCGTCCCCTCGTGCGCGTAGGTCTTCTCGCGGCGCTCCTGGCAGCGGATGCAGCGCTTGGCGGTCGGATAGGCGAGCAAGCGCTCATAGGCGATGTCGCCGCCGCAGTCGATGCACGTGCCGTAACTGCCCTCGCGCATGCGCGCCTTCGCCGCCTCGACGTCGCGCAACTCCTCCATGTGGCGGTCAGCGATGGCGATGTTGAGGTCGGCGAGCGCATCGGCCACCGATTGATCGCCGGCGTCGCCAGGCAGCGCGCCGATGAGCTTCGCGTATTCGCGGTTGTCGGTCTGGTCGAGCTCGTCGCCGATCTCGGCGAGCAATACGCGTTGCCGCTCGTCGAGCCGGCGGCCGAGTCGTGCCCGTTGCGGGTTCGTCAATGCCATGATCTCGCTCCAAACGCTTTGGTCAACCGGACGGCGCGCCGGTTCCGCGGTCCGCCGGCACGGAGCGGATCATGGTCATAGCGACATGCCGCTCATGAGGTCCTGCGCGAGGTAGCGGCGGCGATACTCGTCGAACGGAACGTCGTCCGCCTGTTCCACCGCGCGCTGCTCCGCGAGGGACTCCTCCGCCAACCGCGCAAACCTCACGACGGCGTCCGATTCGACGGGGAGTGCGAGCATCGCCTCGCGATGCGCGATCGATTGCGCGAGTGCGAACTCGGTGTACGAGTCGCCGAAGTGCGCCTTCATCTCCGCCAGCACCCGCGCCGACGGCGTGCGGGACGCGTCCTCGATCCGGCGCCGGGCCGAATCCACGGCGGCCGTGTATCCGTCATCGCCGGTCGCCTCGTGCAGCGCCGCCGCGATCGGCGCGAGCGCCGCGAGGATTTCCATGCCCCATTCCCGCACCCCGATCGCGGCCGCGCCGCGGCGCAGGCGCACGCCCGGCTCGCGCCCGCGCTCGGCAACCAGGAACTGGTTGTTCGCGATCTCCGCGACCTCGTCCGCGCTGTCCGGCGGACTGTCCGCGAGCAGGCAGTGGAGGAGGAACACGTCGAGGAAGCGCATCGTCGCAGCATCGACGCCGATCGGCGAGAACGGATCGACGTCGAGGCTTCGAACCTCGACGTACTCGACGCCGCGCTCGGTCAGCGCATGCAACGGTCGCTCGCCCCGGCGAATGCGCCGCTTCGGGCGGATCGTCCCGTAGAACTCGTTCTCGATCTGCAGCAGCGTCGGGGCGAGCTGGCGATATTCCCCGTCGTCGCCCCGCACGCCGAGCGCCTCGTAGGCCGGATACGTCTCGGTCAGCCCGTAGTGCAGCGACTTCGCATACTCCGGCAGACCGTTGTAGCTCACCGCGAGCCTGCGCTGGGCTTCGCTCTGGTAGCCGAGCGGCCCCATGCGGAGCGACGTCGCGTACGGCAGGTAGAGCGTATCGCGCGACAGCGGCTCGAGCCGGTGTTGGCGGCCGGCGACGAACGACCGGCAGACCGCCGGCGACGCTCCAAACAGGTAGAGCGGCAGCCAGGACTGGCGGCGAAAATTCCGGATCAGCGCGAAATAGCGCTTCGTGCGCAAGACTTGCGCATCGGCCCCCCCGCCGTCCTTCCCCTGCAGCTCCTGCATCGCCGCGTCCGGAAGCGAGAAGTTGTAATGCACGCCCGAGATGGCCTGCATCCGACGGCCGTACCGCTCCGCCAGTCCAAGGCGGTACACGGTCTTCATGCGTCCGAGGTTGGACGTGCCGTAGCGGCCAACCGGGATGTCGCCGTCGGCCGGAAGCCGGCATGGCATGCTGCTCGCCCAAAGAAGCTCGTCGCCGATATGGCGATAAACGAACTGGTGGATCTGCGTGAGCTCCCGGGCGCATTCCGATACCGTCGAATGGACGCCGGTGATGAGTTCGAGCTGCGATTCGCTGAAGTCGGTCGTGATATGCGGGTGCGTGAGCGCAGCACCGAGCGCCGGCGGATGCGGGGTCGTCGCCAGCGCACCATCGCGTCGGACGCGCAGGCTTTCCTTCTCGATCCCCCGCCGCAGCCGGGCCAGCGTGCCGGCGGGGAGCGCATTCAGGGGCGGCGGCGCATGGACCAAGCTATCGTCTCCGGTTGCGGGCGCTGGCAGGCGCGCCCAGTGACGCGCCGCACGCGATCATCGGTCGCGGCGCCGAGAGGCATTATGCCTGCCAACCTCGAAGCGGGGACCTCTCGGGCTTTGCTGGTGTGCAACTCCGATGTTGACCGCGGTCAACGCGCGGCCGCGTCCGTTACGCGATCCTCGGGACACGAAACGAACGTCGGCGAAGCCTTGTCGGACGTCCTGGAGAAACGACGTGACACGACGCACCTCGAACCCCGCCGGCAGCGCTGCCGGTCGCTTCCGCGATCGCATCTTCGACGATCCGCGGCACGATCCCTACCAGTCGAAGGAGAAGTATGCCGAGCCGACGCGCTGCCGCGTATGCGGCGCCGCGTATCACAAGGGACATTGGCAGTGGAGCGCGCCGCCGGATTCGGCTCACGAGGATGTCTGCCCGGCGTGCCGGCGCATTCACGACAAGATGCCGGCGGGCACCTTGATCGTCGACGGACCGTTCGTGGCCGCCCATCGCCAGGACCTGCTCAACCTCGTGCACAACGAGGCCGAGCACGAGCGCAGCGAGCACCCGCTGAACCGGGTGATGCGCGTGGACGAGACCGGCGGGCGCATCGAGATCTCCACCACCGACATCCATTCGCCCCAACGCATCGGCGAGGCGCTCAAGCACGCCTACGACGGCGAGCTGTCCATTCAATACGGGCACGACGACTACACGGTCCGCGTCCACTGGCAACGCTGACCCGCGGCCGACGAGCGTGGGCCGGCGCCGGGTGGCCGCGGCGGCGGCGATCCGTCCGCCGGGAATGAAGGCCTGCGCCCGGACGCGGCAGAACGCACCCTCCCACTTCGCGCGCGCATGCTGCCGCGGCGACACGCGGTCCGATTCGCTAAAATGGACCGCTCTCGCCGGAGGGCCGCATGAATCCGTTGACCTCGCATCAGGCAGGCCGGGCGGGCGCCGAGGAGCGGCGCGCGCCGACGAGCGTCGAGCGATTGCTCGAGCGAATGCTGGCTGGACGATCGATTCCATGCCGCATCGTCTTTTCCAATGGCGCGGAGTACCGCAACAGCGACGTGCCGCCGCAGTTCACGGTCATCTTTCGCAAACGGCGCGGTGAGCTGCGCGTGGTGCGGTACGGCCACGTCGGCATGCTCGAGGCCTATTTCGACGGCGACGTCGATGTCGAGGGCAGCTTCCCGATGGCTTTCCGCCTCGCGCTGGAAAACAACGTCAGCCAGACGCCGAATGCGCTCGTGCGTCAGCGCAATCGCTGGCACGAGCTACGGTTTTCGAACCGCACGATCGCCCAGGCGAAGGCCAACGCGCGCTTCCACTACGGCCTCGGCCGGCGGTTCTACGCGCCGTGGCTCGACCGCGTCGGCATGATGTATACGTGCGCGTACTGGAAGGAAGGAACGCGCACGCTCGAGGAGGCGCAGCGCAACAAGATGGACCACGTCTGCCGCAAGGTGCAACTCAAGGCGGGCGAGACGTTCGTCGACGTCGGTTGCGGCTGGGGCGGACTGCTCTTCCACGCCTACCGGCATTACGGCGCACTCGGCACCGGGATCAACACGACGACCGAGCAGGTCGTCGAGCTGCGCGAGGAACTCGAGCGTGAAGGGCTGGCCGACAAGATCAAGGTCGTCGAGTGCGACTTCCGCGAGATTCCCGGCCAGTACGACAAGCTTTTGTCGATCGGGACGCTCGAGCACGCCGGCCGCGACCAGCTCGCCGAAGTCGTGCGTGCGCACGCGAACGCGCTCAAGCCCGGCGGCCTCGGCGTCATCCACTTCATAGGCCACGTCGGCTCGTTCGATACCGAGTTTTACATCCGCAAGTACATCTTTCCAGGTGGCTGGATCCCGAGCCTGCACGAGGCGATCGATGCGATGGACGCGAACGGCCTCGAGATCCTCGATATCGAGAACCTGCGGCGGCACTACGCGCTGACGCTCGACGAATGGGCGTCGCGGTTCGATGCGAACTGGGAGGCCATCCAGGCGCTCGACCCGGTGCGATTCGACGAGCGGCATCGGCGCATCTGGCGCACCTATCTATGGTCGTGCGCGGAGATGTTCCGCTCGCGCACGTCGCGCACGCACCTGTTCCAGGTAACGGTCAGCAAGGGCAACGTCACCGACTACCCGATGAGCCGCGCGTTCCTGTACCAGCCATCGGCGTGACGTACGCCGAGAAGACGGCGCGGCTGTGGTCCGATATCGCAGCCGGCCGCGCGGCGGGCGAGGCGGCGTTCGGCCTCGCCAAGCGCACGTCGAACCTGTTTCGCGACCGGGCGCGGCGGGCGCCGCGCATCGACCTCAGCCATTTCAACGAGGTTATTCGCGTCGACGCCGACGCGCAACTCGTCGAGGCGGAGGGCATGACGACCTTCGTCGACCTCGCCGATGCGACCCTCGCCCGTGGGACGATGCCGGCCGTCGTGCCACAGCTCAAGTCGATCACGCTGGGCGGCGCCGTCGCCGGCGTGGGCATCGAGGCTACGTCGTTCCGGCACGGCCTCGTGCACGACGCGATCGTCGCGATGGACATCCTCACTGGCGACGGCCGGCTTGTCACGTGCACCGCGGACAACGAGCATCGCGACCTGTTCTTCGCCTTCCCGAACTCGTACGGCACGCTCGGCTATGCGCTCAAGCTCGCGATGCGCACGCTGCCCGTGAAGCGCTACGTCCGCGTCGACCACGCGCGTCATTCCGATGCCGAGCGCTTCTTTGCCGAGCTCGCGACCCGCTGCGCGGACCCGGAGGTCGATTTCGTCGACGGCGTTGCCTTTGCTCTAGGCGATCTCGTTCTATCGGCCGCGCGCTTCGTCGACGACGCCCCGTACACCAGCGATTACACGTTCGAGCGCATCTATTACCGGTCGCTGCGCGAGCGGCCCGTTGACTTCCTGACGGCACGCGGCTACCTCTGGCGCTGGGACACCGACTGGTTCTGGTGCTCGAAAAACGTCGGGGCGCAGCACCCGCTCCTGCGACGCCTGCTGGGCCGCAAGCGGCTGAATTCGATCACGTACCAGAAGATCATGCGATGGAATGCGCGCTGGCGCGCCACCGCGGCGCTCAACCGGCTGCGCGGGATACACACCGAATCGGTGATCCAGGACGTCGACATTCCGATTGCGCGAGCCGCTGAATTCCTCGACTTCCTGCACGCAGAGGTCGGGCTGTTGCCGATCTGGATCTGTCCCATCCGCGCGCCCGACCCGCGTGGCACCGCGACACTCTATCCGCTTCCGCCCAACATGCTATCGGTCAATTTCGGGTTCTGGGATGTGGTCTCGTCGCGCGAGCCGCACCCGCAGGGCTTCGTGAACCGGAAGATCGAGCGCAAGGTGACTGACATGGGCGGCGTCAAGTCGCTGTACTCGGACTCGTATTTCGGCGAGGACGAGTTCTGGTCGATCTACAACCGCCCGGCGTACGAGGCCGTTAAGCTGCGCTACGATCCGGAGGGAAGACTCGGAAACCTGTACGCGAAGTGCGTTTTGCGCCGATAAGCGGTCGGCGCGCGCGCAGACGCCATGCGATCGGCGACTAGGTTCCGATCTCCGCCGTAAGCGCCGGGATGATCTCGAAGAGGTCGCCGACCAGGCCGTAGTCGGCGACCTGGAAGATCGGCGCTTCCGGGTCCTTGTTGATCGCGACGATCACCTTGCTGTCCTTCATCCCGGCGAGATGCTGGATCGCACCCGAGATCCCGACGGCGATGTACAGGTCGGGGGCGACGATCTTGCCGGTCTGGCCGACCTGGTAGTCATTCGGGACATAGCCGGCGTCGACGGCCGCACGCGAAGCGCCGATCGCCGCATTCAACTTGTCGGCGAGCGCCTCCAGCATCCTGAAATTGTCGCCGTTCCCCATGCCGCGGCCGCCGGACACCACCACGCGGGCGCTCGTGAGCTCCGGACGCGCCGACTGGGTGAGCTCCTGCGCGACGACCTCCGAGCCGGTGACCTCCGGTGCCGCCGGAAACTCTTCGATCACCGCGGTCCCGCCGCTCGTACGCGCCGCATCGAATGCCGTCGTACGCACGGTGAGCACCTTGATCGCATCGCTCGACTGGACGGTCGCAAATGCGTTGCCGGCGTAGATCGGCCGCACGAAAGTATCGGTGCCCTCGATGGCCGTTATGTCGGAAACCTGCGCAACGTCGAGCTTGGCCGAGACGCGCGGCATGACGTTCTTGCCGAAGCTCGTGGCCGCCGCGACGACATGGCTGTAGTTGCGGTCGGCGACAACGCGGAGCACCGTTGCCGCAGCGTTCTCCGCCGTGGGCCGAGCAAGATAGGCGGCCTCCGCTTTCAGGACCCTCGAAACGCCCTCCAGCATGGCTGACGCCGCCGCCGCCATCTGTGCATCGTGTCCGGCGATCAGCACGTGAACGTCATCTCCGAGCGCGCGTGCAGCGGTCACGGCATGCAATGTGGCCGACTTCAACGCGTGGTTGTCGTGTTCCGCCACCACCAATACGGACATTGAATGCTCTCTCCTTTACGAAACCCCGCGCGACCCGGCGAAACGCGAGCCCGCGACTCCTCGACGATCAACGCTACGAGATCACCTTGGCTTCGTTGCGCAGCTTGTAAACCAGCTCCTTCACGTCCGCGACGCGGCCGCCCCCCTTGCGGCGCGCGGGCTCGCTCACTTTGAGCGTGCGCAGGCGCGGGGCGATGTCCACGCCGAGCGAATGGGCATCAATCGTTTCGAGCGGCTTCTTCTTCGCCTTCATGATGTTCGGCAAAGTCGCGTAGCGCGGTTCGTTCAGTCGCAGATCCGTCGTAATGACCGCAGGAAGCGTTATCGCGAGCGTTTCGAGCCCGCCATCCACCTCCCGTTTGACGGTTGCCTTGCCGTCGGAAATATCGACCTTGGACGCGAAGGTGGCCTGTGGCCAGTCGAGCAACGCTGCCAGCATCTGTCCGGTCTGGTTCGCGTCGTCATCGATCGCCTGTTTGCCGAGAATGACGAGGTGCGGTGCCTCCTTCCGGGCCACGGCGGCGAGGAGCTTTGCGACGGCGAGCGGCTGCAGTTCGTCGTTCGACTGCACGAGAATCGCTCGATCAGCGCCAAGCGCCAGCGCAGTCCGCAACGTCTCCTGCACCGGCGCGCCACCGCAGGAGACGGCCAACACTTCGGTGGCGACGCCTTTTTCCCTGAGACGGATCGCCTCTTCCACCGCGATCTCGTCGAAGGGGTTCATCGACATCTTGACGTTGGTCGTCTCGACGCCGGAGCCGTCGGGCTTGACGCGAACCTTGACGTTGAAGTCGATGACGCGTTTGATG
>JBLMWW010000013.1:0-26898 GCA_050257435.1 Rudaea sp. | reverse complement strand
TACGCGCAGTTCGACGACGCTGCGGACACGCGCAACGCGCTCCTGGTCGAGTGCGGGCAGCACTGGGAAGCCGCGGCGCCGGGCGTCGCGCGCCAGGCGATCCTGCGCTTCCTGCGGCACTTCGACATCGTCGACGGTGCCTTCGTCGAGGCGCACATCGATCGCGACGCACTGCCCCCGCAGCGCACGATCGAGATCACCGACGCCGTCACGATCGCGAGCGGCGCGTTCGCCTTCATGCTCCCGGTGCGGAGCATGATGACGATCGAGCGTGCCGGAACGCTCCTCGCACGCGACGGCCATCGGGAAATCCGCACGCCGTATCCGCACTGCGTGCTGATCATGCCGACGCGACGGCCGAAGAAGGGCGAGACCGCGGTGCGCCTCGGACGGTACGTCGCGTGACGTCGTACCAGTAGCGGCGACGGCGCGCGCGCTCGGCCGCGGCCTCGACCGGCTTGTCCGGCTCGAGCGTCACCGTGATCGCCCCGTCACGGTCGGTGCGCGGGCGCGCCGCGCCCACGCGCGCATAGCGCGCCATGATCTCGCGCCGCGGATGGCCGAAGCGGTTGCGATATCCGGCCGCGACGATCGCGATGCGCGGCGCGACGGCCTCGATGAAGGCGGGCAGCGACGACGTGCGCGACCCGTGGTGCGGGACGACGAGGACGTCGGCGCGAATGCGTTCGCGGCGCGCGAGCAGTTCCGCTTCGGCGGCGGCCTCGATATCGCCGGTCAGGAGCGCGCTGCCGGCCGTCGTATCGACACGCAGCACGCACGACAAGTCGTTGCTCTTGCGCAGCGGTTCCGCATAGGCCGCAGGCATCGGATGCACGATCTCGAACGCGACGCCGTCCCATTCCCAGTGCGCACCCGCCATGCAGCGGGTCGTGCTGCCTGCCCGCGCCGCGGAAAGGACGGGGTGGCCGCCGGGCAACGACGAGACGACGCGATCGACGGGCAGCGCGTGCAGGAGCGAGACCGCGCCGCCCGAGTGATCGTTGTCGGCATGGCTCACGATCATCGCGTCGAGCCTGGCGATTCCCGCGGCGCGCAGATATGGCGCGACGATGCGCCCGCCGGCATCGACGGTCTCGTTGAAGCGCGGTCCGGTGTCGTAGACCAGCGCGTGCGCATGGGTCGCGACGACCGCGGCGAGGCCCTGCCCCGCGTCGAGCACGACGATGCGCGCGCCGCCCGCCGGCACCGTGAACGGCGGCAGCAGCGCCATTGGCAGGATCCACGCCGCGCCGAGGCCGCGACACGGCACGCCGCGCGGCGCGAGCAGCCAGAGAACGCCCGCGATGGCGAGTGCGACGCTCCATCCTGCGGGCGCGTGCGACGTCCAGGTCGCGAGCGGCAGCGCGGCGAGCCATTCGAGGCAGCGCATCAGCCCGGCGAGCGCGCCGTGCGCGAGGCGCCATGGCCAATCGAGCGGCACGACGACGCCGAAGAGCGCGAGCGGGACGACGCCGAGCGTGACCGCCGGGATCGCGACGGCGTTGGCCAGCGCGGAGACGAGCGCCACCTGCTGGAAGAGCGCGAGCGTGCCGGGGACGAGGCCGAGCGTCACGACCCATTGCGCGCGGGCGGACTCGCGCAGCGATTGGGCGAGTCGCGCGCGCCACGTGCGCGCCGGCGGCGCGCGCAGCCTGCCATTGCCGGCGTAGAGCAGCAGCCCGACGGCGCCGAACGATAGCCAGAAGCCGGGCGCGAGCCCCGCCCACGGGTCCCATGCGATGACGAACGCCAGCGCCCAGAGCCAGACGAGCATCGCGGTTCCGGGTCGCCCGAGCCACAGGCCGGCGGCCGCGACGCCGAGCATCAACAGCGTCCGCATCGCCGGCACCTCGGCGCCGGCGAGCAGCACGTAGCCGAACGCGACGAGCGCGCCCACGAGCGCCGCGAGCTTGCGCGCGGGAACGTGGAGCGTCAGGCGAGGACGACGGCGAACCAGCGCGTAGGCGAGCGCGCCGGCGAGCGCAGCGAAGACGGTCACGTGCAGGCCCGAGATCGAAACGAGGTGCGTGACGCCGGTCCGGTTGAACACGAGCCACTGCGACTCGGCAATCGCGCGCTGGTCGCCGATGGCGAGCGCCGTCAGCACGCCGGCGTAGGGCGCGCCGGGCAACGCGGCGGCAATCCGCTCGCGAACGCGCTCGCGCGCTCGCTGCACGTAGTCCGACGCGCGTGCGGCGAACGGATCGACGCGCCGGTTGCGCTCGTCATCGCGGACGTAGCCGGTGGCGCGCAAGTCGTGCTCGAGCAGCCAGGCCTCGAGATCGAAGCCGTCGGGATTGACGTTGCCGTGAGGCCGCTTGAGCCGTACCGTCAGGGCCCAGCGCTCGCCCGCGTGCACGACCGGCGCCGCGATCGCCTCGCCTTCCCGGGACGGCCGGTACCATGCGAGCGACACCCGGTGCGGCACGGGCGCGCCGCGTGTTTCGACGCGCTCGACCGCGAAGGCGAAGCGCGCGCCCGCCTCGGTGGCGTGCGGCAGATCGTCGACGACGCCGACGACACGAACGTCGCGTCCCTCCCACGCCTGCGGCAACGCGTCGGCGAGCCGCGCGTCGGCACGCCAGGCGGCGTACGCGAAGCCGAGCGGGCCCGCACAGGCGGCGACGAGGGTGGCGAACAACCATCGATCGCCCCGGCCGCGCCGAGCCAGGGCGAAGGCGGCCGCACATGCCGCGAGCGCGACGAGCGCCAGGACGCCCGGCGCCGGCGGCAACCGGGCGCAGGATTGCAGCAGCGTCGCGCCCACGGCGAAGGCGGCGAGCGCCGCCGCGACCGGGAACGGCGCGTCGGGCGGGGATGGCTCGGATGCTTCACGCATCCCGCCATGCTGCGCGACACAGGACGAGCGCGCGATCGGCCGTTCGGCCTAGACTTGCGCGCTTGCGCGGAGCGCAAATCAGCCGCGCGTGTAGAGAACCATCTGCGTGCAGCGAAACAGCGCGATCGCGCGCCCGTCGTCGCGGCGCGTCACGGTCGCGTCGTAGACCTGCGTCGAGCGGCCGAGGTGCACCGCGCGAGCGGCGCACGCGATCGTCCCCTCGCGCGCGGTCCCGAGGAAGTTGGTCTTGAGCTCGATCGTCGTGAAGTTCGACGCTTCGGGCGGCAGGTGCGCGAGGCACGCATAACCGCATGCCGTGTCGGCGAGCGCCACGACGGTTGCGGCATGCAGGTAACCGTTGGGGGCGAGCAGATCGGGACGGATGTCGAGCTCGGCATCGAGCCTGCCCTCGCCGATCGCCGTCACGCGGAAGCCGACGAGCCCGGGAAGCCGGCCCTCGCCGCGCCGGTTCGCGACTTCGAGCGTGAATTCGGGTCGCAGGGCCATGGGGAACGCGTACCCAACTACGCCGTGGGCAGCGACGGCGCGACGTCGAGCGCCGCGGCCACGTCGGCGAGGAGCGCATCGACGGCGGCAGGCGGCGTGTCCCACGCGCACATCAGCCGCACGCCCGTTTCGCCGATGAAGGGATAGAAGCGCCAACCCGTGGCGTGCAGCGCGTCGATCGCATGCTTCGGCAGGTCGACGAAGACGCCATTGGCCTCGACGGGTGCGAGGAGTCGCGCGTGCGGCATCGCCGCGAGCCCGCGGGCGAGGCGCCGTGCCATTTCGTTCGCGTGCGCCGCGTGACGCAGCCACGCGCCCTCCTCGAGGATCCCGAGCCACGGCGCGGCGAGGAAGCGCATCTTCGACGCGAGCTGTCCCGCCTGCTTGCGGCGGCGCGCGAATTCGTCTGCGAGCTCACGATCGAAGAACAGGATCGCCTCGCCTGCGGGCAGCCCATTCTTGGTGCCGCCGAGGCAGAGGACGTCCACACCCGCGCGCCAGCTGATGTCGGCGGGCGCGACGCCGAGCGTGGCGACGGCGTTCGCGAAGCGCGCGCCGTCCATCTGCACGCGCATGCCGCGCGCGTGCGCCGACTCGCACAACGCGGAAAGCTCGGCGGCGGTGTAGACGGTGCCGAGCTCCGTCGCCTGCGTGAGCGCGAGCGCGCGCGGGCGCGACGAATGCTCGTCGCGCGGCGCCACGGCCATCGCGACGACGCGCTCCGGCGTGAGCTTGGCGTGGGGCGCGTCGATCGCGAGGAGCTTCGCCCCGCCGGTCATGAATTCGGGGCCGCCACACTCGTCGACGTTGACGTGCGCCATCGCGTGGCACACGATCGCGTCGGTGCTGCGGCAGATCGACGCCAACGCGAGGCCGTTCGCCGCCGTCCCGTTGAAGACGAAGTAGACCGCGCAGTCCATCTCGAACGCGGCCCGCAGCGCATCGCTCGCGGCCCGCGTCCAGGCGTCGGCGCCGTAGCCCGGCACATGGCCGGCGTTCGCGCTTTCCAGCGCCCGCCACGCCTCGGGGCAAATGCCCGCATAGTTGTCGCTGCCGAATTGTGGTCCCCCCACGCTTGCGGCTATCGCCGCTACGCTGCCCCCCGAGGGGGCGCGATTCGCGGCTCCGGACGGCCCTTCGCCGCTCATTTGGGAGTCGGCGCGGGCGCCGCGCCGGCAGCCGCGCGCCCGTCCATTCCGCGGGCGCGCGCGCTCACAGGCGCTCGCCCACCCAACCGGACACCGACTGCAGCGCCTTGGGCAGCGCCGCGGGATTGGTACCGCCCGCCTGCGCCATGTCGGCGCGTCCCCCGCCCTTGCCGCCGACCTGCTGGGCGACGTGGTTGACGAGCTCGCCGGCCTTCACCTTCGACGTGAGGTCGTTCGTCACGCCGGCGATCAGCGTGACGCGACCCTCGGTGACGCTGGCGAGCACGATGGCGGCGCTCTTGAGCTTGTCCTTCAGCTTGTCGATCGTTTCGCGCAGCGTCTTCGGATCGCTGCCGTCGAGCGCCGCCGCCACGACCTTCGCACCCTTGACGTCCACGGCGCTCCCGGCGAGGTCGTCGCCGGCGCTCGCCGCGGCCTTCGCCTTGAGGCGGGCGAGCTCCCGTTCGGCAGCGCGCGCCGCCTCCTGCAGTTGCGCGATGCGCGCCTCGATTTCGGCGATCGGCGACTTCAGCAAATGCGCCGCTCCCGTGAGCTTCGCCTCCTGCTTCTGCACGTAGTCGAGCGCCCCCTTGCCGGTGACCGCCTCGACGCGCCGTACACCGGCGGCAACGCCGCTCTCGGAGACGATCTTGAAAAGGCCGATGTCGCCCGTGCGCGATACGTGCGTGCCGCCGCAGAGCTCGCGCGACGAGCCGATGTCGAGTACGCGCACCTCGTCGCCGTATTTCTCGCCGAACAGCATGACGGCGCCGGCCTTCTGCGCCTCGGCGATCGGCATCGTGCGCGCGGCGACCGCGGCGTTGTCGAGGATCTCGGCATTGACGATCGCCTCGACCCGCCGGATCTCGTCGTCGGACAGCGGCGCGTCGTGAGCGAAGTCGAAGCGCGTCTTCGCGGGATCGACGAGCGAGCCCTTCTGCTGCACGTGCGGGCCGAGCACCTCGCGCAGTGCCTTGTGCATCAGGTGCGTCGCGGAGTGGTTGCGCATGGTGCGGCCGCGCGCTTCCTGGTCGACGGTCGCCGCCACCGTGTCGCCGATGCGCAGCTCGCCGGTCTTGACTTCGCCGACATGGCCGACGACATCGGGCTGGACCTTCTGCGTGTCGTCGACGCGGAAGAGCGTCAGGCACGCCCCGCCCTTGGACAGCTCGCCGCGGTCGCCGACCTGCCCGCCGGACTCGGCATAGAACGGCGTGCGATCGAGGACCACGACGCCTTGCTCGCCGGTGGACAGCGAATCGACGCGGGCGCCTTCCCTGAAGAGCGCCACGACGCGCCCTTCCTCGGAAAGCGATTCGTAGCCGCGGAACGCCGTCTTCGGCCCTTGGTAGGCGAGCGCGTCGCCCGCCTTGAATTGCGAGGCCGCCCGCGCGCGCTCGCGTTGCGCGCTCATCGCGCGCTCGAACCCCGCCTCGTCCACGGCCACGCCGCGCTCGCGCGCGACATCCGCGGTGAGGTCGAGCGGAAAGCCGAACGTGTCGTAGAGCGCGAAGGCGGTGGCGCCGTCGAGCACCCGCCCGGAGCCGCTCGCGTGTCCGCCAGTCGCGGCGCCGTCGGCGGCTTCACGAACGTTCACCGTGCCGCGCAGCGCCTGCTCGAGGATCTTCATGCCGTTCTCGAGTGTCTCGCCGAAGCGCTCCTCCTCGGCCTTCAGGACCTGCGCGACGCGCGCCTTCTCCCGCGTGAGCTCGGGATACGCCTCACCCATCTGCCGGTCGAGGTCGTCGACGAGACGATAGAAGAAGGGCGCCTTCTGGCCGAGCTTGTAGCCATGTCGAATGGCGCGACGGATGATGCGGCGCAGGACGTAGCCCCGTCCCTCGCTCCCCGGCATCACCCCGTCGATGACCAGGAACGCGCAGGCGCGGATATGGTCGGCGATGACCCGAAGCGACGGGCTGTCTTGATCGCTCGCGTTCGTTTCGCGTGCCGCCGCGGCAATCAGCGCGGCGAAGAGATCGGTCTCGTAATTGGAGTGCACGTGCTGCAGCACCGCGGCGAGGCGCTCGAGGCCCATGCCCGTGTCGACGCACGGCCGCGGCAGCGGCGTCATCGAAAAGCCGCCGTCGGCGCGCTTCTGCCGGTCGAACTGCATGAAAACGAGGTTCCAGATCTCGATGTAGCGGTCGCCCTCCGCATCGGGCGAGCCCGGCGGGCCGCCGAACACGTCCGGGCCGTGGTCGTAGAAGATTTCCGAGCACGGGCCGCAGGGACCGGTGTCGGCCATCTGCCAGAAGTTGTCGCTTGCGTACTGTGCGCCCTTGTTGTCGCCGATGCGGATGCAGCGCGCCGCCGGGACGCCGATGTCGCGCGTCCATATGTCGTACGCTTCGTCGTCGTCGATGTAGACGGTCGCCCACAGCCGCTCGGACGGCAGCCGGTAGTGCTTCGTCAGCAGTTCCCACGCGTAGCGGATGGCGTCGCGCTTGAAGTAGTCACCGAAGCTGAAGTTGCCGAGCATCTCGAAGAACGTGTGGTGCCGCGCCGTGTAGCCGACGTTCTCGAGATCGTTGTGCTTGCCGCCGGCGCGCACGCACCGCTGCGACGTCGTGGCGCGCACGTAGGGCCGCTTCTCGACGCCCGTGAACACGTCCTTGAACTGCACCATGCCCGAGTTCGTGAAGAGCAGCGTCGGGTCGTTCGCGGGGACGAGCGACGAGCTCGGGACGTGCGTGTGCCCGTTCGCGACGAAATACTCGATGAACTGGCGGCGGATGTCGGCGACTTTCATGCGCGGCGGGAACGCCTGCGGCGCCGTGGGGGCGCGGAGGCTTAGATCCGGTAAATCAAAAACTTACAGTATATCGCGAACGGCGTCCGCTGCGAAGCGAGGGCAGAGCCCGCCGCGATCAATCGGCGTCGTCGACGGCACCGGGACGGGCTCGCGGGACGACGTCGAGCGCCACCGACATCGGGTAGCCGCGTCCGATCAGGAAGCGCACCTGCCGCGCGCGCTCGCGATCGTCCTTCGGCGCCTGACCGAAGCGCCGCTGCCACAAGGTTGCCGCTTCGGCGTGTTCGTCGGTATGCGCGAGCGTCGTCATGGCGGCCTGCGCCGCGCCGGCAGAAACGCCGCGGGCGAGGAGCGCGTGCGCGATCGCGCGCCTGCCGAAGCGGCCCGCACGCCGGGACACGAGCATTTGCGCGTACCGCGCGTCGGAGAGGTAACCGCGTTGCTCGAGCTCATCGAGCAGGCGTGCGACTTGGTCGGCGTCCGCGCCCTTGCGAACGAGGCAGTCGGCGAGCTCCGCACGCGCGTATTCGCGTCGCGCCAGCATGCGGACGGCCGCCGCACGCAGCGCCGCGGATGGCTTGCGGCGCGCATCGCGCACGGCGCTACGGCGAACGCGCGAAGCCGGCCTCAGCCGTCGGCGCCGTTGCCGTCGCCCTTGATCCGCGTCGGCGTCGGCACGCCCACCGCCTCGCGGATCTTCGCTTCGATCTCGGCCGCCATGTCGGGATGCTCGCGCAGGAATTCGCGCGCGTTGTCCTTGCCCTGCCCGATGCGATCGCCGCCGTACGCGTACCACGCGCCCGATTTCTCGACGATGCGGTGGTTCACCCCGAGCTCGATGATCTCGCCTTCGCGGCTGATGCCTTCGCCGTAGAGGATGTCGAAGAGCGCCTCCCGGAACGGCGGCGAAACCTTGTTCTTGACGACCTTGACGCGCGTCTCGTTGCCGACGACCTCGTCGCCCCGCTTGATCGAGCCGATGCGGCGTATGTCGAGGCGCACCGACGCGTAGAACTTGAGCGCGTTGCCGCCGGTGGTGGTCTCGGGATTGCCGAACATGACGCCGATCTTCATGCGGATCTGATTGATGAAGACGACGAGCACGTTCGCGCGCTTGATGTTCGACGTGAGCTTGCGCAGCGCCTGGCTCATGAGGCGCGCCTGCAGGCCCGGCAGCTGGTCGCCCATCTCGCCCTCGATCTCGGCCTTGGGCACGAGGGCTGCGACCGAATCGATGACGATGATGTCGACGCCGCCGGAGCGCACGAGCATGTCGGCGATTTCGAGCGCCTGCTCGCCGGTGTCGGGTTGCGAGATCAGGAGCTCGCCGACGTTGACGCCGAGCTTGCCGGCGTAGACGGGATCGAGCGCGTTCTCGGCATCGATGTACGCGGCGGTGCCGCCCTGCTTTTGCACCTGGGCGACGACCTGCAGGCACAGCGTCGTCTTGCCCGAAGACTCCGGACCGTAGATCTCGACCACGCGCCCGCGTGGCAGGCCGCCGACGCCGAGCGCGATGTCGAGGCCGAGGGAGCCGGTGGAGACGACCTGCAGGTCGTTCTGGATCTGCGCGTCGCCCATCTTCATGATCGAGCCCTTGCCGAACTGCTTCTCGATCTGCGCGAGCGCCGCGGCGAGCGCCTTACCCTTGTTGTCGTCCATGCCGTGTCCCGGAATCATCGTCTTGCCTCCCAAAGTGGCGTGGATTATGGCACGAACGATCGTTCGATGGAAGCGGCCAAATGGCCGAGTTCCCGCCCTGGCGAAGTCGGCCTAGCCGGGCGGAGAACGCCCTTGCAGCAAGGCAAGAAGCCCGGCGAGCGCCGCATCCACCGACGCGGCGCGAACCGCCTCGCGATCGCCCGGGAACTGTCTTGTCGCCACGACCGGCGCCCGGTCGGGCACGAGCCAGCCGAAGCACACCGTGCCGACGGGCTTCGCGGGCGTGCCCCCGCCGGGGCCTGCTACCCCGGTGACCGACAGCGCGCACTCCGCGCCGCTTCGCGCCATCGCCCCCTCGACCATCGCGCGCGCGACCGGCTCGGAGACGGCCCCATGCGCGGTGATGAGCGCCGTCGCCACACCGAGCATCTCGTGCTTCGCCGCGTTCGAATACGTCACGTACCCGCGCTCGAACCAGGTCGAGCTTCCCGCAACCGACGTGACCACGCCCGCGACGAGGCCGCCGGTGCACGATTCGGCCGTCGCGAGCCGCCACCCACGCGCGCGGAGCGCATCGCCGACCGCCGCGGCAAGCTGCTCGGCGCGCGCGTCTAGAAGCATGGGTCGGGGCGCGCGCGATAGTGGTACGCGTACGCCGTCTCGAAGCCGAACTTGCGATAGACCGCACGCGCGGGTGCGTTGTCCTCGTTGACTTGCAGGAAGGCGCGTGTCGCGCCGTGCCGCCACGCCCACGCGATCAGCTCGCTCACGATGCGGGTCGCGAGCCCGCGCCCGCGCTCGGCCCGCGCCGTGACCATGTCGTAGATCGCCGCGAGGTCGTCGTCAAGCGTCACCTGCCCGCATGCGAGCGTCTCGCCGTTGCGGAGCGCGACGACCGCGTGCATCGCGAGCGGCGAATGCGCGAGGCGCTCGAGATGCGCTGCGCGATGCCCCCGTGGCGATCCGCGCAGCGTGCCGACGGCGTCGACGAAGGCATCCGGGGCCACGGGCGTCACCGCCACGTCGTCGCCGCCCGCACGCGGCGGCAGTGGCGACTCGTGCGCCACCAGGACGAGCGTCGGCTCGTAGACCGTGTAGCCGCGCGCATCGAGCGCTGCGTCGAGGGCGGCCGGCTTGGCGAACGGCGTGATGCGAAACAGCGTCGGCAGACCGCGACTGGCATAGAGCCGCTCGCAGTGCGCGATCTTCGCGTCGAGCGGGAGCGTCGAGCCGAAGTGCGGGTTGACGCTGCGGCCGCGCTTCGCCTTGCCGGGCGAGAGCCGCAGCAGCCACCCGTCGTAGAAGAGCTGATGCCGTGTCGAAAGCGCGTTGAGGCCCGCCTCCTCGATCCGCAGCAGCTCGCGGCTCGCCGCCTCGAGCGGCAGCGCGTCTTCGTCCGCCTCGGGGCGTGTCGACTCGAACTCTGCCATGTCAGGGGCGCCGGGCCGCCCCAAGCCCCTGGCACGCCCCCCGGGGGGCAGCGAGCGTAGCGAGCGTGAGGGGACGTTTCATCAGATTCCGAACAGCCGGTGGACGAGCGCCAGCGTGAGGAGCGTGTATCCCGCGGCGAGGAAATCGTCGGCCATGACGCCGAAGGCATTGTGCATACGCGCGTCGACCTGGCGGATCGGCGGCGGCTTGACGACGTCGAAGACGCGAAACAGCACGAACGCGAGTGCCTGGCGGACCGCGTCGGTGCCGGCGAAGAACAGGACGAGGAGGAACGCGGCGATCTCGTCGATCACGATGCTGCCGTGATCGGCGACACCGAGATCGCGCGCGGTGACGTGCGTGGCCGCCACGCCGAGGGCCGTGATCGCGACGATCGCGATGAAGAAGCCTTGCGTGCCTGCATACGCGTCGAGGAGCCACGCGATCGGGAAGGCCACCAGCGTGCCGGTGGTTCCCGTCGCGACCGGCGAGAGACCCGCGCCGCCGCCGAGCGCCACGAAATGCGCCGGATGCG
The DNA here is from genome assembly GCA_050257435.1 of Rudaea sp. Taxonomy (GTDB): domain Bacteria; phylum Pseudomonadota; class Gammaproteobacteria; order Burkholderiales; family Casimicrobiaceae; genus VBCG01. Next base: position 16,021 of record JBLMWW010000013.1, on the reverse strand, counting down.
ACAGCAGGAACGAAAGCGTCGGCGCCGGCACGCGCATGGGCGCTTCGCGGGTCACGCGAAATGGTCGAACGCGTGCGGCAGCCGCGCGAGCGGCGCGCCGTGCTCGTCGCGCGCGACGAGGCCGCGGTCCGCGGTGACGGTCCCGATCGCCGTCAGCGGAACGTGGAGTGACGCGGCGAGGGCATCGACGCGCGCGCGCATCGCGGGTGCCGCCGTGAAACAGAGCTCGTAGTCGTCGCCGCCGGCCAGCAGGCAGGAAAGCGCGAGCTCGCGCTCGGCGCCGTCGAGCTTCGCGCGCAATGCGTCGCTGCACGGGATCGCGGCGACGTCGAGCGTCGCTCCCGCGTGCGACGCGTCGAGGATGTGGCCGAGGTCGCCCGTGAGACCGTCCGATACGTCGATCGCCGAGGACGCGACGCCGCGCAGCGCCATGCCGACGTCCACGCGCGGCTCCGGAAGGTCGAGCCTCCGCTGCAACCCTTCGGCCTGCGCCGCCGCCACGCGGGTGCGCCCGCCGGCGACGGCGAGCGCGAGCGCCGCGTCGCCGAGCGTCCCGGACACGTAGACGATATCGCCGGGCATCGCACCGGCGCGCGTGAGCGCGGTGCCCGCGGGCAGGTCGCCGATCGCGGTCACGCACAGCGCGCGTGGCCCGCGCGTGGTGTCGCCACCGATCAGCTCGCAGTCGTAACGGGCCGCGAGCGCGTCGAAGCCGCGCATGAATGCACCGATCCACGCCTCGTCGACGTCGGGCAACGCCCCCGCCAGCAGCGCGTAGCGCGGACGCGCGCCCATGGCCGCGAGATCCGAGAGATTCACGGCGAGCGTCTTGTGCCCGAGCGAAACGGGATCGCAGCCGGCGACGAAATGCCGTCCCTCGACCAGCAGGTCGACGGTGAACGCGAGTTCCATCCCGGGCGCCGGCGCCACGACGGCGGCGTCGTCGCCGATGCCGATGCGAACGTCGGCGCGGCGCGGTGCACGCTCGAAGTACCGCGCGATCAGTTCGAACTCGTTCATCGCCGCTCGCCCGCGGCGCGGATCTCGGCGGCGCGCAGCCTTTGCGCCAGCTTGTCGAGGACGCCGTTCACGAACTTGTAGCCGTCCGTCCCGCCGAAGCGCTTCGCAAGCTCGACCGCTTCGTCGATGACGGCGCGCCACGGCACGTCGAGCCGATGCGTAAGCTCCCACGCGCCGATGACGAGCACCGCGCGCTCGATCGGGGAGAGCTTCTCCATGGGCCGGTCGACGTGCGGCGCGAGCACCGCGAGGAGGCTTGCATACTCCGCCGTCACGCCACGCCACAAGGCGTCGAAGTACGCCACGTCGGCCCGCGCATGGCCGTCGCACTGCGCGAGCGATGCCGCGATCGCGTCGTCGGGCGTGCCCGCGAGCTGCCGCTCGTAGAGGCCCTGCAGGACGAGCTCGCGCGCGCGGCGCCGCGGCGTGACGGCGCTCACCGCGTAACCTCCCCCGAAGCCGACCGCTTCGCGGTCAGCCTCTCCCTCGCATGGAGGGGGCGGGCCTCGGCCTCATTGGACCGCCTCCGCGTTCGCAGTTTCACTCTGTCGGCCTCGCGTCCACGCTCGCGGACGCGCTCTTCGAGCCTCGGCTTCGCCGCCACTCGCGTCGACGTCCTTGGGGCGGCCCGGCGGCGCCCCATGGCAACCTCCCCCGAGGCGTCCGCCTCCGGCGCGTCAGCCGAGGTGCGCGTCGATCGCATCCAGGAGGTTCGCGAGCTCCAGCGCGGCGCGTGCGGCATCGTATCCCTTGGCGTCCATGCGCGCCTCCGCCTGCGCGTCCGTCTCGCAGGTCAGGATGCCGTTGCCGATCGGCACGCCGAATTCGAGCTGCACGCTGGAGACGCCCGCGGCGGATTCGTTCGCCACGATGTCGAAGTGATACGTTTCACCGCGGATCACCGCGCCGAGCGCGACCAGCGCATCGTACTCGCGCGCCTGCGCGAGGCGCTGCAACGCAAGCGGGATCTCGAGCGCCCCCGGCACGGTGACGACGAGGACCGCATCCTCGGCAACACCCGCTTCGCGCAGGCCGCGCAGCGCGCCCCCGAGCAGCCCTTCCCCGATCTGCGGATTGAAGCGCGACAGCACGATCGCGATGCGCCGCGCATCGCCGCGGACGTCGGGAGCAAGGCGGGTGACGGGCATGGCTTGGTTCGACGGCAGGTCGGGCCGCGCGAAGCGTGTGCGGCCGGCGCGAACCGCGCGGCGTCAGGACGCGCGCCGTGCCCGCGGCGCTTCTTCGTAGCCCGTCACCTCGAGGTCGAACCCCGCCATGCTGGGCATCTTCCGTTGGCGCGCGAGCAGCCGCATCTTGCCGACGTGCAGGTCGCGCAGGATCTGCGCGCCGATCCCGTAATTGCGCAAGTCCATCTTCGCCGGCGGAGGCGCATCGCCGCCGATGGCGCGCCGGCGCAGCTCCTGCGCGCTCTCGGGGCGATGCAGCAGCACGATGACGCCGCGCCCCGCCTGCACGATGGCCTTCTGCGCCTCGAGAATGCTCCACGCGTGCGACTCGCTTTCCGCGTCGAGCAGGTCCATGAGCGTCACGGGCTCGTGCACGCGCACGAGCGTCTCGGACTCCGGGGAGATCGGCCCGCGCGTGAGCGCGAGGTGGGTCGCATCGGAGAGCTTGTCGCGATAGACGACGAGCCGGAAGGTGCCGGCGGGCGTGGTCAGGGGTCGTTCGGCGACGCGCTCGACGAGGCGCTCGGTCCGGCTGCGGTGATGGATCAGGTCGGCGATCGCGCCGATCTTCAACCCGTGCTCGCGCGCGAAGATCTCGAGGTCCGGCAGCCGTGCCATCGTGCCGTCGTCTTTCATGATCTCGCACAGCACGGCGGACGGCGACAGGCCCGCGAGGCGGGCGAGGTCGCAGCACGCCTCGGTGTGCCCGGCGCGCGCCAGCACGCCGCCCGGTTGCGCGATCAGCGGAAACACGTGCCCCGGCTGCACGACGTCGTCGGGCGTCGCATCCGCTGCCGCAGCGACGCGGATCGTGTGCGCACGATCGGCGGCCGAGATGCCCGTCGTCACGCCCTCTGCCGCCTCGATCGAAACCGTGAAATTGGTCCCGTGCACCGACCGGTTGATCGGCGCCATCGGCGCGAGATTGAGTTGCCGCGCCCGCGCTTCGGTGATCGGCATGCAGATCAGGCCACGGCCGAAGCGCGCCATGAAATTGATGGCGTCGGGCGTGACGTGATCGGCCGCCAGGACGAGATCGCCCTCGTTCTCGCGGTCCTCCTCGTCGACGAGGACGACCATCTTCCCCGCCCGGATGTCGGCGATGATCTCGGTGATCGGCGCGATGGCCATGCGCTTTCAGCTCACGCAGTGCGGCGACATGCGGCGCATTCTACCGTAGCGCGCGACCCGGAAAGAGGCGCAGGACCGCCTGGGTGAGGGCGCTATCGCGCTCGGTGAAATCGAGCACGACGTTGAAATGGTGGCGTTCGGCGACGTGCACGGGACCGGTGGCACCGGGCGGCCGGTTGTGCGGCCAGGCATCCCACAGCATGTCGGTCTGGCGCACGAACTCGGACGTCTCGTTCGCGCCCACCGCCAGGACCAGCGGCGCGTCGGTCGCGGGGCGAAGATGCACGGGCGACAGTCGCCGCGCCTCGGGCCCGTCGAGGCGAAAGTCGGCGTTGCCCGAGAACTGCAGGAGCGGCTCGAGATCGTGAACGCCCGAGAGCGAAAAACCGCCGGCGATCGGCGCCGGCGCGAAACCCTGCGCGGTCCAGTCGGTCGCGAACATCATCGCGGCCAGGTGCCCGCCCGCCGAGTGCCCGCCGATCACCAGCGGCCCGGGGGCCCCCCGCGCCGGGCCTTCACGCACGAGCCATGCGACGGCGCGGCGGCATTCGTCGACGATCGTCGCGATGGTGACCGTGGGGCAAAGGTCGTAATTGACGACGGCCACCGCGTAGCCTTCGTCGACGAACACGGGTGCCACGAAGCCGTGCTCGGATTTGTCGAGCCCGCGCCAGTAGCCGCCGTGGATGAAGAGCAGCGTCCCGCGCGCGTTGGCCTTGGGCACGTACAGATCGAGCGTCTCCTTGGCGCCGGGTCCGTAGCGCACGTCCAGTGCCGGCCGCAGCGCCTCGACGGCCTCGCGCGTGCGCGCGGCGAATTGCTCGAACCAATAGGGATGCTCGGGGACCGCCGCGCGGTTGTCGTAGCCGCGCTCGATCTCCTCCGGCGTGAGCGTGTGCGAGGTCATCGTCCTCCTTCCGCGCCGGCGACGATCTCGATCGAAAGGGGCGTCAGCCCCGCGATGCGGCCGTCGAGGCGATCGCCGACGACGACGGGGCCCACGCCCGCCGGCGTCCCGGTGAAGATCAGGTCGCCCGGCTCGAGCCGATAGAGCCGCGACAGGAATTCGATCATGTGCGGCACGTTCCAGATCATGTCCGACAGGTCGCCGCGCTGCCGGGGCGCGCCGTTCACGTCGAGGACGATCTCACCGCGCGTAAGCGGGCCCGTCTGCACGATCGGATGGATCGGCGCGATCGGCGCGGCTTGCGCGAACGACTTCCCGATGTCCCATGGCCGCTTCTTCTCGCGCATCTCGTTCTGCAGGTCGCGCCGTGTCATGTCGAGGCCGACCGCATAACCGAACACGAGCGCCTGCGCATCGGCCGCGGCGACGTTCGTGCCTCCCTTCCCGATCGCGACGACGAGCTCGAGCTCGTGGTGGAAGTTGCGCGTCGCCATCGGGTACGCGATGCGGCCGACGTCGGGCGGCACGACCGGAACGATCGCATCCGTGGCCTTGGTGAAGAAGAACGGCGGCTCCTTCGCCGCATCGCCGCCCATCTCCTTCGCATGCTCGGCGTAATTGCGTCCGACGCAAAAGATATGGCGCACCGGGAAGCGCTTGCCGGTGCCGGCCACGGGCACCGACGGCAGCTCCCACGCGGGGACGGCGTAATCCATGCTTCCTGGCTCCTTCATTCGGCGTCGGGTTGACGCGCCGGTGCCGCGGCGGCGAACGCCGGCAGCGCGAGACACGCGGCCTCGATGCGCGTGAGTGTCGGGTAAGGCGCCATGTCGATGTCGAAGCGTCGCGCGTTGGCGATCTGCGGCACGAGGCAGACGTCGGCCAGCGTCGGCTGCTCGCCATGGCAGAAGCGGCCGGTGGCCGCGTCCCGGACGAGGCTCTTCTCGAGCGCCTCGAAGCCCACGTCGATCCAGTAGCGATACCAGCCATCCTTCTGCTCGCGCGTCGCCCCCAGCGTGCCGAGCAGGTAATTCAGCACGCGCAGGTTGTTGAGCGGGTGGATCTCGCAGGCGATCGCGAGCGCGATCGAGCGCACGCGCGCGCGGCCGACGGCGTCGCGCGGCAACAGCGGCGGCTCCGGATGCGTCTCCTCGAGGTATTCGACGATCGCGAGCGACTGCGTGAGCACGTGGCCGTCGTCGAGCGCGAGCGCGGGCACGAGGCCCTGCGGGTTCAGCGCGAGGTAATCCTGCGCGCGCTGGTTGCCCATGCGCAGGTGCACGAACGTGCGCTCGTCGGGCTCGACGCCCTTGAAGTTGAGCGCGATGCGAACCCGGTACGCGGCGGACGAGCGGAAATAGTCGTAGAGCCTCATCGTGGCAGCAAAGCGAGGCCGGTTCGGTGAAGCATCCAGACTAGAACGCGGAGATGCCCGTCTGCGCCCGGCCGAGAATGAGCGCGTGGATGTCGTGCGTGCCCTCGTACGTATTGACGGTCTCGAGGTTCAGCACGTGACGGATCACGTGGAACTCGTCGACGATGCCGTTGCCGCCGTGCATGTCGCGCGCGAGCCGCGCGATCTCGAGGGCCTTGCCGCAGCTGTTGCGTTTCATGATCGACGTGATCTCCGGCGCGGCGCGCTCCTCGTCCTTGAGGCGCCCGAGGCGCAGGCAGCCCTGCAGGCCCAGCGTGATCTCCGTCTGCATGTCCGCGAGCTTCTTCTGGATCAGCTGGTTCGCCGCGAGCGGGCGCCCGAACTGCTTGCGGTCGAGGACGTACTGGCGCGCGGCGTGCCAGCAGAACTCCGCCGCGCCGAGCGCACCCCATGCGATGCCGTAGCGCGCATTGTCGAGGCAGCCCATCGGGCCCTTGAGTCCCTGCACGTTGGGCAGCAGATGAGCGGCCGGCACGAACACGTCGTCCATCACGATCTCGCCGGTGACCGACGTGCGCAGCGAGAACTTGCCCTCGATCTTCGGCGCCGACAGGCCCTGCATTCCCTTCTCGAGGATGAAGCCGCACACCACGCCCTCGAGCTTCGCCCACACCACGAAGACGTCCGCGATCGGCGAGTTGGAGATCCACGTCTTCGCGCCGCTCAGGCGAAAGCCGCCGTCGACCCGGCGCGCACGCGTCTCCATCGAGCCGGGGTCCGAGCCGTGGTTGGGCTCGGTCAGGCCGAAGCAGCCGATCAGTTCGCCGCGCGCGAGCCGCGGCAGGTACTTCGTGCGCTGCGCCTCGCTGCCGTACTTGTAGATCGGGAACATCACGAGCGAGCTCTGCACGCTCATCATCGAGCGATAGCCGGAATCGACGCGCTCGATCTCGCGTGCGACGAGCCCGTAGCAGACGTAGCTCAGACCGGCGCCGCCGTACTCGCTCGGCAGCGTGAGGCCGAGGAGGCCGAGCGCCCCCATCTCCGGAAAGATCGCGGCGTCGCTCGTCTCGTGGCGAAACGCGTCGCGCACCCGCGGCATGAGCTTTTCCTGCGCGTAGTCGTGCGCGGTATCGCGCACCATCCGCTCCTCCTCGCTCAACTGCGTCTCGATGAGCAGCGGATCGTCCCACTGGAAGGCGGGCCTGCGGGTCGCGACGATATCGGGGGCGTTCATCGAAACTCCCATGGAGGTGCAAGGCGGAGCAACGGCGGAGCTGCCGGCGGCAGGGGGCGCACGCGCGGGCACGGCGCGCGCCGCGACACGTCCTCGCAAACGGCCGAATTATCGCCCGGCCGCCACGGGCCGTCCAATCGCGTCCGGTATGACGGCGGTCGCCTCGATCTCGACGCGCGCACCCTCCTCGACGAGGCCCTTCACCTCGATCGCGGTCATCGCGGGATAGTGCCGGCCGATGACGTCGCGGTACGCGCGACCGAGCGCCGCGAGGGATGCCAGGTACTCCGCCTTGTCGACGACGTACCACGTCATGCGCACGATGTGCGCTGGCGCTGCGCCGGCCTGCGCGAGCACGGCGACGACATTGCGCAGCGCCTGCGCCGCCTGCGCGACGAGATCGTCCGCTTCGAAGCGTTGCTCGGCGTTCCAGCCGACCTGGCCGGCGACGAAGACGAGCGTGCCGCGCGCCGCGATGCCGTTCGCATAGCCCTTCGGGCGCGCCCATCCGGGCGGCTGCAGCGTCTGCATGGGAATCCTTTCGCGTGACGGTTGCGATGCTCCGGTCAGCCCATCGCGCGCAGCCGAAAGCGCTGCAGCTTGCCGGTCTCGGTGCGCGGCAGGCTTTCGAGGTACTGGATCGCCCGCGGGTACTTGTACGGCGCGATGGTGCGCTTGACGAAGTCCTGCAGCGCCGCCGTCATCGCCACGTCGCCGGCGTGACTGGGCTTGAGCACGACGAACGCCTTCACGCGCTGTCCCCGCTCGGCGTCCGGGATGCCGACGACGCCGCACTCGGCGACGGCGGGATGCAGCAGCAGCGCGCCTTCCACCTCGGGCCCCGCGATGTTGTAGCCGGCGCTGATGATCATGTCATCGGTGCGCGCCTGGTAGACGAAGTAGCCGTCGTCGTCGACGGCGTACGCGTCGCCGGTGTAGTTCCAGCCGCCCTTGACGTAGCTCGCCTGGCGGGGATCGGCGAGATAGCGGCAGCCCGTGGGCCCTTTCACCGCGAGGTGCCCCACCTCGCCGGGCGGCACCGGGCGCCCGGCGTCGTCCATCACGCACGCGCGGTAGCCCGGCACCGGCTTGCCGGTCGCGCCGGGGCGCGCGTTCGACTCGTCGTGCGATATGAAGATGTGGAACATCTCTGTCGAGCCGATGCCGTCGATGATCTCGATGCCCGTCGCCTCGCGCCATGCGGCGCGCGTGGCCGCCGGGAGCGCCTCGCCGGCGGAGACGCACTTGCGCAGCGACGATGGCGAATGGCCGGCTGCGAGCGGCGCCATCGCCCGGTACGACGTCGGCGCCGTGAAGAGAACGCTGGCACCGTGCCGCGCAACGGCGTCGAGAAGCTGTTCGGGTGTCGCCTTCTCGAGCAGGAGCGTCGCCGCGCCGATGCGCAGCGGAAACACGAGGAGGCCCCCCAGCCCGAACGTGAACGCGAGCGGCGGCGAGCCCGTGAAGAGATCGTCCGCGCTCGCGCGGAGCGTCGAGCGGGGCCAGCAATCGCAGGCCGCGACGACGTCGCGGTGGAAGTGCATCGTGCCCTTCGGCATGCCGGTGGTCCCGGACGTGAACGCGATCAGCGCCGTGTCGGTCGCGAGCGTCGGCGCGTTCTCGAACGTCGCCGGTTTGCGCGCCGCGACGGACTCCACGGCATCCGCGGCATCGGACTCGAACCAGGCGATCTCGCGCAGCGTCGGGCAGCGCGGACGGGCGTTGTCGAGCTCCTCGGCGAGCCGCGCGTCGCAGAGCGCGTGCGAAATCCGGGCCTTGACGACGATATCGGTGAGCTCCTTTGCGCGGAGCAGAGGCATCGTCGCCACCACGATGCCGCCCGCCTTCAGCACGGCGAACCAGCACGCCGCCATCCACGGCGAATTCGGTCCGCGCAGCAGCACGCGGTTGCCGGGAACGAGGCCGAGATCCTCGACCAGCACGTGCGCGATGCGGTTCGCGTGCGCGAGGAGCTCGCGATAGGTCCACGTGCCAAGCGCGGGGCTCACGATCGCGCGGCGCTCCCCGAGCCCGCGCGCGACGTTGCGGTCGAGGAGCTCGGCGGCGCAGTTCAGGCGCTCGGGATAGGCGAGCTCCGGCAAGTCGAACAGGAACTCGGGCCATTGCTCGGGCGGTGGCAGGTTGTCGCGGGCGAACGTGTCGACGTGCGCCGTGCGGCCGGTGTCTCGATCGCTCACTTTCCTCTCCTCCGCGCTTGGCGCCTCGCGCCCGATGGCGCTTGCGCGCGTCTACCCTCTTCCCGAGCCAACCGCCGCGGCGCGCCGCGCCCGCAGGCTTGCTTTGGGTGGGCACGCCTCATCGACCTCCCGCTCGGTGTCGATACGACGCGCGAGCGCCGCCTTGAGGTCGCCGAGCTGCCGGTAGAGCGCCTCCCGGGCCTGCGCCGGCACGTCCCCCAGCAGATCGACGATCCACCGCTCGTGCGCGGCCGCCATCACCGCGAACTGCCGCCGCCCCTTGCGCGTAAGGCACACGCTGTAGGCGCGGCGGTCGCCGGGCATCGCGCGCCGAACGACGAGATTTTCGGCCACGAGCTGGTCGGTGAGCCCCGTCACGTTGCCGCCGGTGACCATCAGGCGGCGCGAGAGCTCGCTCATGCGCAGGCCGTTCGGCGCGCGGCCGAGCTGCGCCATGAGATCGAAGCGCGCGAGCGTGATGTCGAAGCGCTCGCGCAGCCGCTCGCGCACGCGCCGCTCGATCATCGTCGTGCACGTGAGAAGCCGCAGCCACAGCCGCAGCGACAGGTGATCGGTCTCCGATGCGCGCGACTCGGCGTCCGCGCGCGTTCCTCCTGCGAGCGCCCTCATTTCATCACCTCGCCGCCGGAGATGGAGATCGCCTGCCCGGTGACGGACTGCGCGTCGCGCCGGCACAGGAACGCGACCGTCTCCGCGACCTCGTCCGGCGGGACGAAGCGATGCTGCGGATTGCGCCGCAGCAGCGCTTCGCGCGCCTCCTCCGGCGTGCGTCGCGTGGTGGTGACGATGCTGGCGAGCGTCCGCGCCAGCATGTCGGTGTCGGTGTAGCCGGGGCATACTGCGTTGACCGTGACGCGCGTGCGGGCGAGCTCGACGGCGAGCGCCCGCGTGAGGCCGATCACCGCATGCTTCGCGGCACAGTAGGCTGTCACGTACGCATAGCCGGTCAGGCCGGCCGTGCTCGCGACGTTGACCACGCGGCCGAACGGCGCTGCGAGGAGCGCTGGCAGCGCCGCACGGGTGCAGCGGACGACCCCGCCGAGATTGACGCGCAGCATCTCGTCCCACATTCGCTCGGTGGCGTCGACGAACCTGGCGCTGGCCGCCGCCCCGGCGTTGTTGACCAGGATCTGCAACCCGTCCGGGTGCGCGCAAATCGTGCGGAAGGCGCGCACGACGTCGTCCTCGCGCGTCACGTCGCAGGCAATCGCCTGGTCGCCGTCGCCTCCGATCTCCGTGAGCGCACGCTCCAGCCGCGCGCGATCGCGGCCGACGAGGCAAAGGCGCGCGCCTAGCGCCCGCAACCGGCGCGCGATCGCGAGCCCGATGCCGCTCCCGCCGCCGGTGACGACGGCGCGGGCGCCAGCCAGCCCGCTCACCGGTTCGCCACCTGCCTCGCCCGGCGCGCTCACCCTCGGCCTCCTTGTACCCGCATCGCCGTGTCGCCGTTTTGTCGTCGGCCTCCTCGGGATCGCGCGCCGCCGACCCTGCGGGGCTCGGCTCGGCCTCCGGCCTCGCCCGGCGCGCTCACCCGTTCGCCTCCGGCGGATCGTTGCGCATCGCCGCCGCGCGCGCGAGATTGCGCTCGAGTTGCGCCTTGCCCTGAAGGTACTGCACCGGCCATTCGACGTCCGCGTAGCCGAGCGCCGCCGCGGCGTGCAGCGTCCAGTACGGGTCGGCGAGATGCGGACGGGCGAGCGCGCAGAGGTCGGCGCGGCCCGCCATCAGAATGCCGTTGACGTGGTCGGGCTCGAAGATCGCGCCGACGGCCATCGTCGCGATGCCCGTCTCGTTGCGAATGCGATCGGCGAACGGCGTCTGGTACATGCGCCCGTAGACCGGCCGCGCCTCGCGCGTCGTCTGCCCGGAGCTTACGTCGATCAGGTCGGCGCCGGCGGCCTTGAAGTAGCGCGCGATCTCGACCGCATCGTCCGGCGTGTTTCCGCCCGGCGCCCAATCGTGCGCGGAGATGCGCACCGACATCGGCTTGTCAGCCGGCCAGGCGTCGCGCATCGCGCGGAACACCTCGAGCGGATAGCGGCAGCGATTCTCGAGCGTGCCGCCGTACGCGTCGGTGCGGCGATTGGTGAGCGGGCACAGGAACGCCGAAAGCAGGTAGCCGTGTGCGCAATGCAGCTCGAGCCAGTCGAAGCCGCACTCGGCGCCGCGTCGCGTCGCCGCCACGAACGCCTCGCGCACCCGGGTCATGTCCTCGCGCGTCATCGCGCGCGGCACCTGGTTGCGCGGCCCGTACGCGATCGCGGAGGGCGCGACCAACGGCCAGTTCCCTTCGGCGAGCGGCTCGTCCGCGTCCTCCCAGCCGCGCTGCGTCGAGCCCTTCGGCCCCGCATGGCCGAGTTGCAGCGCGATGCGCGCGCTGGTGCGCGCATGAACGTAATCGACGATGCGCCGCCACGCCGACACGTGCTCGTCCCGATAAAGCCCCGCGCACCCCGGGCTGATGCGCGCGTCGGGGGCGACGCAGACCATCTCGGTGAACACGAGCCCGGCGCCGCCGTGCGCACGGCTGCCGAGGTGCACCAGGTAGAAATCGTCGGGCAGCCCGTCGACGCACGAATACTGCGCCATCGGCGAGACGACGACGCGATTCCTGAGCGTGAGGCCCCGCAGCTGGAAGGGCGTGAACATCGGCGGGGGCGGCCGGCCGGCGGCGGGGTGCAGCGCGCGTCCCCCGGCCGCCCGCTCGGCGAACCAGCGCTCCGCACCTTGGACGAACCGCGCGTCGCGCAGGCGCAGGTTCTCGTGCGAGATACGCTGGCTGCGCGTGAGCAGGCTGTAGGCGAACTGCAACGCCTCGAACGACGCATAGCGGTCGACGTGCTCGAACCACTCGGTCGAGTTGCGCGCGGCGTTCTGGAGCTTCAGCACCTCGACGCTGCGCTCCCGCTCGTAGGCTGCGAGCGCGCTGCGCGAATCGGGCTCGACCGACAGCGCGCGCGCGAGGGCGATCGCGTCCTCGAGCGCGAGCTTGGTGCCGGAGCCCACCGAGAAATGCGCCGTGTGGGCCGCGTCGCCGATGAGGACGACCGGCACGTCGCGGCCTCCGTGGCGCGCCATGTGCGTCCATGAGCGGCATACGACGCGCGGAAAGCGCAGCCAGATCGCCGATCCCCGCAGATGCGCGGCGTTGGTCATCAGCCGGTGGCCATCGAGGTAGCGCGCGAACAGGCGCTCGCAAAAGGCGATGCCCTCCTCCTGCGACATGCGATCGAGGCCCGCGGCTTGCCACACCGCCTGCGGCGTTTCCACGATGAACGTGGACGTGTCGTCGTCGTAGCGGTAGGCGTGCGCCTGGAACCAGCCGTGCCCGGTCTTCTCGAACGCGAAGGTGAACGCGTCGAATCGCTTCTTGGTGCCGAACCATACGTAGCGGCAATGACGCAGGTCGACGTCGGGCCCGAACGAATCCGCGTAGCGCGCGCGGATGCGGCTGTTGATGCCGTCGGCGGCGATGACGAGATCGGCCCCGTATTCGCGCCCCGCGGCCTGGTCGTCGGCGACCTCGGTCTCGAACCGCAGCTCGACGCCGAGCGCCTCGCAACGGCGCCGCAGGATGTTGAGGAGGCGCTTGCGGCCGATGCCGCAGAACCCGTGTCCCCCGGAGGTGATCGTCCGGCCCTTGAAATGGACGTCGATGTCGTCCCAGCGATTGAATGCGTCGACGATCTCGCGCGCCGTCGGCGCATCGGCCGCGGCGAGGTGGCCGAGGGTCTGGTCGGAGAAGACGACCCCCCACCCGAACGTGTCGTCCGGGCGGTTGCGCTCGGCGACGCGCACGCTGCGCCGCGGGTCGGCCTGCTTGAGAAGCAGTGCGGAGTAGAGACCCGCCGGCCCGCCGCCGATGCATAGGATGCGCATGCGCCGTTTCGCGATGGATCGCCCTTCCCCCCGGGCAAATAGTTTAGCTCTCAAATATCTGGCGTCAAGCGCAATAGCGCGGACGGCCTAGGCCTTCTTGCCGATCGCCCCCTAGTGGGAACGTTCGCAGAATCACCGTCATGCGCATCGCCCTTTCGCTCCACGGCTTCACGCTGCTCGAATCGCTGATCGCACTCGCGATCGCGGGCATCGTGTTCGCGACGGTCGTCCCCGGGCTCGGCCCCTGGTTCGCGGAACAGGCGGTGCAGGATCGCGCGGACGCGCTGCGCAACGCACTCGATCTCGCGCGGAGCGAGGCGATCCGGCGCGGCGCCCGCGTCGACGTGTGCCCCGGCGCGCTGCGGTGCGCAGGCGGTTCGCTGCCATGGGAAGGCGGCTGGACGATCATGCCCGACGACGATCGAGGCGGCGCCACGGTGATCGCGCGCGAGCCCGAGGCCGCCGCCGGCATCACGATCCGCGGCAATCGGCCCGTCGCCGATTACGTGTCGTACACGAGCGCCGGCCACGCCCGGCGCTTCGACGGAGCGCTGCAGATGGGCACGTTCACCGTATGCCGGCCCGGGCAGCGCGCGCGCAAGGTCGTGCTCGCGAGCAGCGGACGCGCACGCGTCGAAACGTCGCGCGACGTGTGCCCATGACGCGCGTCCGCCATCGTGGATTCACGCTGCTCGAGGCGATGGTCGTCGTCGCCATCCTCGCGCTCCTTGCGTCGATCGCGCTGCCTTCGTATGCGAGCTATGTCAGGCGCAGCCGCATCCTGGAAGCGGTGGCGCGGCTCTCCGACGCCCGGGCGCGCATGGAAGAGTGGTTCCTCGACCAGCGCACTTACCTCGACGACACGGGGCACTGTGCGATCGCACCCGCGTCGGCCAACGCCGGCGACGCCTTCACGCTGTCCTGCATCGCCACGGCAACCACGTTCACCTACACGGCGACCGGCAATGCCGACAAGGGCATGGACCGCTTTGCGTACACGATCGATCAGACCGGCGCCAGGAGCACCGCTTCCGTCCCCGCCGGCTGGTCGCGCACGCCCGAGTGCTGGACGATTCGCGCGGACGGCCTATGCGTGTGACCCGCGGCCGGCAGTGCGGCATGTTTCTGCTCGAGGCGCTCGTTGCGCTCGTCGTCTTCTCGCTCGCCATGCTGGGCCTGGCCGGCGTCCTGGGACACGCGCTGCGCGAAAGCGGCAACGCGCGCTGGCGCGGCGAGGCGTTCGAACTCGCGTCGTCGACGCTCGCCCGCATGTGGGTCGAGGATGCCGCCACGCTCGCCGCGCGTTACGACGCACGTGCCGACGGCGCGGCCTACCGTGCGCTTCTCGCCGCGGCGTTGCGATTGCCCGGGGTCACGGCAGACGAGAACGTACCGGTAGTGACGATTACCGAGCTGGCCTCGGGTCGCCGTCGCGCCCGTGTCTTCGTGTACTGGCGGCTGCCCGACGAGGCGATCGCCCACCGGGCGAGCGTCAGCGCGGTGCTGCCGGGAACGTGAGCCTTGGGAGACGCGACGCGCTTCGGCGAGCCGTTACGGGCGCATCGCGCCGCCGAGCGCATTGCCTGGCGCGCGCCCGCCCCTGCCATCCGCCCGCGCGGCGGCTCGCTGATCGAGGTCCTGACCGGGCTCGCGGTCGGCCTCCTGTGCATCGTCATCGTATACCGAGCGTTCGTCGCCATCGACGGCGTGCGGCGCAACGCCACGATGGTGGCCGATGCGCAAGGCAACGCGAATTTCGCGTTGTTCACGCTCGCGTCCCATCTCGGCAATGCCGGCGCATCCATCTCGGCCGCGGCGCGCTTCCTCGATACGTGTCCCGCGGGTACCGATATCGCCACCACGCTGCGCCCGATCGAGGCGCTCATCACCGATGGGGGCGCCCCCGATCGGCCGGACAGCATCGTGGTGCGCGCGGGTCGGGCGTTGGCCGCGGCGCTCCCAGCGTCGTTCGCCGATGCGGCGCCCGCAGGCTCGCCGTTTCAGGTGCAAAGTCCCGACGCGTTCGCCGTCGGCGACCGCGCAGTGGCGATCAGCCGCACCGGCAGTTGCGCAATGACGCAGATCACCGCGGTCGGCGCACCCGTCGGCGGCGTCAGCGCGATCGATCACACTCCCGTCGCGATCGACTTTCCAGTGACGAGCGTGTTGCTCGATCTGGGGCCGGCCAGTCGCGGATGGGCGACACGCTTCGACGTCGCCGCCGGCACGCTGCGGAGCACCGACGTCGCCAACGGCGATGCGCCGGTGCCACTCGCCTCGAACATCGTCAATTTCAAGCTCCAGTACGGCATCGATGCCGACGGCGACGGCGCGCTCGACACCTGGGCGAGCGCAGCGTCCGCCGGCTTCTCCCCGGCGACGCTCCTGGCGGCGCCGCGCGCCACGCTCGAGCGGATCGAGGCGATTCGCGTCGGCGTCATCGTGCGCACCGAGCGGGCCGACGCCCGTCTGTCGCGCGGATTCGATTGGGTGCTGTTCGATTGCCAGCAGGAGGACAAGACGGCGTGTCCGGGGCGGCTCACCGGAACCATTGCCGCGTCCGCCGCCGGCAGCCATCGGTACCGCACCTACGAAACGATCGTTCCGCTTCGCAACGTGCGGTGGAATCGAGGCACGTGATGCGGGCGCAGCGTGGCGTGGTGCTTCTGGTCGCCACCGTCGCGTCGGTCGCGCTGGCGCTCGTGGCGCTGTCGCTCGTGCGCGCGGTGTCGACGGGCGTCGCGATTCGCGGGAATATCGACGCGCGCCAGCAGGCGGCGTTCGCGGCGAGCGCCGCGCTCGAGCGGGACGTCGCGGCGCTCTTCGAAAGCGGGCTCGTCGACCCGGTCGAAGACGACGCCTCGCACAACTACTTCGCCGCACGCCAGCCCGGCGAGGACGGCCGCGGGGTCCCGGCCGTGCTCCAATCGCTCGCGAGCTATCCCCCCGAGTTCGGCGTCGTCGACGCGGGCGACGGATACGTCGCACGCCACGTCATCGAACGGCTCTGCCTGTTACCGGGCGAGGCGACGCTTGCGAACTGCACGCTGTCGCCGCCCGGCATCG
>JBLMWW010000012.1:0-9794 GCA_050257435.1 Rudaea sp. | reverse complement strand
GCTCCCCGTCGTGCTCGCCGGCTTCTCGTTCGGCTCCTACGTCGTCGTGCGCATGAGCGCGCAGGGCCGCCCCAAGCGCTCGCCCCCTCCCTTGGAGGGGGAGGCTGACCGCGAAGCGGGCTTCGGCGGAGGTCACCCAGTGAGCGCCGCCGGACCGCCCCAAGGCGCGAACCACGCCCCCTCCGGGGGCAGCGCAGCGGCACAGCCGCAAGCGTGGGGGGAACATGCAAGCGAGCGCGTGCAGGCCGAGCGCCTCGTGCTCGTCGGCCCCGCCGTCGGCCGCTTCCCGATCCACCCCGTGCCGGACGACACCATCGTCATCCACGGCGAGGAGGACGACGTCGTTCCGCTCGCCGACGTATTCGCGTGGGCACGGCCGCAGGCATTGCCGATCGTCGTGTTCCCGGGCTGCGGGCACTTCTTCCACGGGCGGCTGCCGCAGCTCGCGCGGATCGTGA
The DNA here is from genome assembly GCA_050257435.1 of Rudaea sp. Classification (GTDB taxonomy): domain Bacteria; phylum Pseudomonadota; class Gammaproteobacteria; order Burkholderiales; family Casimicrobiaceae; genus VBCG01. The sequence continues at coordinate 9,336 of JBLMWW010000012.1, read as the reverse complement.
CGTCGTGGTGGACGCCGCAGCAGCCCGGCGACGCGCAATGAACGACGATGCGCTGCGCGTGGGTATGCAATCCGCGCGCGAACCGCGCGAACCCGCGTGCGGGGCGCCGATCCTGCGCGTCGAGGGGCTGCGCAAGCGTTACGGTGACCAGGAGGTCGTACGCGGGATTTCGTTTGCCATCCAGCGCGGCGAATGCTTCGGGCTCCTCGGTCCGAACGGCGCCGGCAAGACGACGACGCTGCGCTGCTGCCTTGGCCTGATCGACCCGGACGAAGGCACGATCGAGCTCCTCGGTGAGACGGTGCCGAAGGCCGCTCGCGAGGCACGCGTGCGCGTGGGCGTCGTGCCGCAGATGGACAATCTCGACCCGGACTTCACCGTACGCGAGAACCTGCTCGTATACGGCCGCTATTTCCGGCTCGGGCAGGCGGAGCTCGAGCGCCGCATCCCGCATCTCCTCGATTTCGCCGGGCTCGCCGGCAAGGCGCAGACGTCGATCCGCACGCTTTCCGGCGGCATGAAGCGCAGGCTCACGCTCGCGCGCGCGCTCGTCAACGATCCGGAGCTCTTGATCCTCGACGAGCCCACCACCGGGCTCGATCCGCAGGCGCGCCACCTGATCTGGGACGGTCTGCGCCAGCTCGTGAAGCAGGGCAAGACGATCCTGCTCACGACGCACTTCATGGACGAGGCGGAGCGGCTCGCGTCGCGCCTCGCGGTGATCGACCACGGCCGGATGATCGCGTGCGATACGCCGCGGGCGCTCCTCGCCGCGCACGTCGAGCCCGAGGTGGTCGAGGTCTACGGCGAGGCGGCCAAGGCGTGGGCGGAGACGCGCGGACGCGCGCTCGCGAACCGACTCGAGGTCGCGGGCGAGACGGCGTTCTGCTACGCGACCGACGCGGCGCCGCTCCTCGCGGATCTCGCGGCGCACAGCGGGGTGCGCTATCTCCATCGGCCGGCGAACCTCGAGGACCTGTTCATCAAGCTGACCGGCCGCGAGTTGCGCGATTGACCGGACACCGCACGTCATGCGCGTCGCATCCATAGTCCGGCTGCCGCTGTTCTCGCTCCGCTTCGCCCCGGTATGGGGGCGCAACCTGCTCGTGTGGCGCAAGCTCGCGGTGGCGAGCGTCCTCGGCAACATCGCCGATCCGCTGCTCTACATGCTGGCGCTCGGCTACGGCATCGGCTCGATGATCGGCGAGGTGGGCGGCATGTCGTACGTCGCGTTCATCGGCACCGGCATGGTGTGCCAGAGCGCGATGTTCACGTCGAGCTTCGAGGGCATGTACTCGGCGTTCTCGCGCATGCACGTGCAGCGCACGTGGGAGGCGATCATCAACGCGCCGATCGCGCTCGACGACGTCGTCCTGGCCGAGTGGATCTGGTGCGCGACGAAGGCCGTGATGTCGACCGCCGCGATCCTGCTCGTGGTATTCGCGCTCGGCTTCGGCCACACGTGGCTCGCGCTGTGGGTCCTGCCGCTCGGGTTCCTCGTGGGCCTCACCTTCGGCGCGTTCGGCCTCGTGATGAACTCGCTCGCGCCGGGCTACGATTTCTTCACGTATTTCTTCACGCTGGTGCTGACGCCGATGCTGCTGTTCTCGGGTGTCTACTTTCCCGTCGAGCAGATGCCGCCGTGGCTCGGCGCGATCGCCAACGTGCTGCCGCTCAAGCACGCGATCGACATCGCGCGCCCGCTGATGCTCGATCGCATGCCGCAGCATCTCGCACTGCACGTCGGCGTGCTGCTCGCGTACGCGTTCGCCGCCTACTACGTGGCGCTGGTCCTGACGCGGCGCCGGCTGCTGAAATAGCCGCCGATGAGGCAGCTCCGGGTACGCGTCAAGCCGAATGCGCGCGTCGCCGAGCTCGTGCGCGAGGACGACGGCACCTATCTCGCACGGGTCAAGGCGCCGCCGGTCGAGGGCCGGGCGAACGAGGCGCTGGTCGCGCTGGTCGCCGAGGCGTTCGGCTTGCGCAAGGCGCAGGTGTCGATCAGGCGCGGCGCGTCGTCGCGCGTCAAGCTCGTCGTGATCGACGATGGAGGTAACGGATGAACGGAAGCTACGCCGTCCTGAAGACGCTGCACGTCGTGTTCATGGTCACGTGGTTCGCGGGGCTTTTCTATCTCCCGCGCCTCTTCGTCTACCACGCGCTCGCCGCCCCGGACGATCGCACCGGAATCGAGCGCTTCAAGCTGATGGAGCGCAAGCTCTACTTCGGCATCACCACGCCGGGTGGCGTTTTGACGATCGTGTTCGGGACGTGGCTCTGGCTGGGCTACGGCGTGAGTGGTGGCTGGCTGCACGCGAAGCTCGCCCTCGTGATCGTATTGATCGCGCTCCACGTCTACCTCGGGTTCCTGCTGCGCGATTTCGCACATGATCGCAATCGCCACGGGCACGTGTTCTATCGCTGGCTGAATGAAATCCCCGCGCTGCCGCTGCTCGTGCTGATCGTCTGGCTCGTCGTCGCGAAGCCCTTCTGAGCGCCGACGTGACGACCGCCGGGCCAGGGGACGGCGCCGAGCACTTCTTCGCGCCTTGTCCACGCGGGCTCGAGCGTGCCCTCGGCAGCGAGCTGGCGGCGCAGGGCGCCCGCGACGTCGCGGCCGCGGAGGGCGGCGTCGCGTTCGCGGGCAGCCTCGACCTCGCCTACCGCGCGAACCTGCACTCGCGCCTTGCGAGCCGCGTGCTCTGGCGCGTCGCGCACGGAAGCTATCGCGACGAGCGGGACCTCTATGCGCTCGTGCACGCGGTCGACTGGTCGCGCCGCTTCGCCCCGAAGCGTACGTTGCGCGTCGACGTCACGGCGACGCGCTCGCCGCTCGCGAGCCTCGAATTCGCGACCTTGCGCGTCAAGGACGCCGTATGCGACCGCTTTCGCGCCGAGCACGGCCTGCGGCCTTCCGTCGACAAGCGCGCCCCGGACGTGCGCGTCTTCGCGCACCTCACCGAAGATCGGGCGACGATCTATCTCGACACGTCCGGCGAGCCTCTCTTCAAGCGCGGCTACCGCCGTGCCACCGAGGCCGCGCCCCTGCGCGAAAACCTCGCCGCGGGGCTGCTCGGGCTCGCCGGGTGGACGGCCGGGCAACCGTTTCTCGACCCGATGTGCGGCAGCGGAACGATCGTCACCGAGGCCGCGCTGATCGCTGCGAATCGCGCGCCCGGCCTCGCGCGCACGTTCGGCTTCCAGAAGCTCGCGTGGTACGACGGGCCGACGTGGCAGCGCCTCAAGCAGTCCGCGCGCGACGCGATCCACGCCCCGCCCGCCGGCATACCGATCGTCGCGAGCGACATCGCCGAGGCTGCCGTGACGCAAACGCGCGCGACGCTGCGCGCGGCGAACGTCGACGGCTTCGTGCACGTCGAGAAGGCCGACGTGCTGACGCGCGACGCCCCCGCGCCGCGCGGGCTCCTGCTCGCGAATCCGCCGTACGGCGTGCGGCTCGCCGATGCGCAGGCGCTCGCCGCGTTCTATCCGCGACTCGGCGACGCGCTGAAGCGCCGCTTCACCGGCTGGACCGCGGCGCTCTTCACCGGCGACCTGCGGCTCGCGAAGCTCATCGGCCTCAAGGCCGACAGGCGCATTCCGTTGTGGAACGGCACGATCGAATGCCGCCTCTTCCTCTTCCGGCTGGTCGAGGGCGCCATGCGCCGATGATAAGATGGCGTCATCGTCTTCGGATCCGCCGCTCCCCATGCCGCTGCTTCCCTCGCGCAACTACGTGTCGGACCACACGCGCTTCATCGACGAGCTCCTCGAGCAGAGGCCCGAGCTGCAGGCCGAACAGCGCACCGGCCGCAAGATCTGGTGGGACAGGCTGCCCTCCGAGGTGCAGGCGCAGCGCGACATGAACGCCGGCCGCGTGCCGCAGAAGCCGTACGTCTACTACTCGCTCGAGTCACGCACGGAATCGGGCTCGGAGCCGTAATATTTCGCGCGGGGACTCGGCGCGAAATACTACGACTCCGACTCCGATTCCGATTCCGCGGGCCCCGCTTTCTCCCGCACCGTTCCGTAGATGAAATAGCGCTCGGTGGCGGCGATGTCGGCATCGAAGCCGATCGCGCCGAGCCGCTGCGCGAGCGACGCGGGTTCCCAGAACACCTTGACGATGCGGAACTCCCGGCCATCGTCGAGGCGCCGCGTCACGATGCCGGCGGTGCGATCGGGCGTAGGATGGTTCGCCGCGGTCGACGTGGGGTCGTGCGCCGAGTCGACGACATAGGCGAAACCGCCCGGCGCCAGCGCGCGGCGCACCATCGCCCAGAACGCGTCGAAGCGCGCGTGCGGGACGTGCGACAGCCAGAAGCTCATGAACACGCAGGCGTAACGCGCGTCGGGCTCGTATGCGAAGAGATCCGCCTCGACGTAGCGCACGTTACCTGAGGCGACGCGGGCGCGATTGATCGCGATCACCTCGGGCGACGCGTCCACCGCCGTCAATCGCCGCACGCGCGGGGCGAGGTGGCGCGTGAACAGCCCGGTGCCGCACGCGAGCTCCAGCACGTTGGCGGGCGACTCGCGCTCGAGCATGGCGGCGACGGCCGCCTCCACGACCGCCACGTCGGCGCGCCACGCGGCATTGTTCGCATAGCCGCGATCGAAGCGCCCGGTGCGAAACCACCACGCGTCGTATTCCGACGCCCGTGCCCGGTAGTACGCGATCTGCTGCTCGAGCAGCGGGCGGTCCCCGGCCGGCTTCTTCATCGCCTGCGCAGCACGACGAGATCGTGGTGCAGGATGTAGCCCGGAATCACGTGCAGCACGTCGAAGAAGCCGCCCCATACGCGCCGCACGTAGTCCTCGCTGTGATAGACGTTGACGTACTCGCCGCCGTGATCGGCATGTCCATCGAGTTGCGTGTTCGTGCCGCTCACGAGGATGCCCTCGCGCGCGACCTGCTCGCGCGTGCGCCGGTAATCCGCGGGGGCGAGCCGGGAGAAGTCGAGCGCGGTCTCGCCGTGCGTCGTCATCAGCAGGTACGCGCCCGACCGCGTCACGCGCGCGAGCTCCTCGAGCCAGCGAAGCTGCAACGGCTCGCGCAGGTGCGTGAAAACCGAGATGCCGTAGACCAGGTCGAACGCACCCGCGTCGAACGGCAGCGGCGGGACGAGGCGCGACGCGACGAACGTCCCCGCGAGGTTGGCGGCGCACCACGTCACGTTGTCGTGGTCGATGTCGCAGCCCGTCAGCGCCGCGGCCCGCGCTTGCGGCATGTGGCGTGCGACGCGCCCGCAACCGACGCCCCAGTCGAGCACGTTCGCGAAGGCGTGAAGCGGCCGCCCGGCCACCTCGACCAGCGCCCGGCTCAACCGCTGGTAGTCGGTCGCACCGGAGACGAGGAATCCGCGCAGGTCGCGGTCGCCGATGACGCGAAAGCGGCGATCCTCGTCCGGAACGTTCGCATGCAGCGCGGGATCCGGGGCGAACCAGGCATCGCGCCCGCGCGCCACGGGCGGTGTGTCGGCAACCGCGCGCGTGATCTCGAGCACGCCGCCCGGATACGGATCGCGGAGATCGTCGATGGCGCACACGAAGCCGGAGCGCGCGGCGTCGCGCCGTTGCCAGAGGACCTCGCCGACGTCCGCGCGCATCAGCGGATAGGCGACGGTGTCGAAGCGCCGGCCGTTGATCGCGAACCAGCCCGCCTCCGGCTCGCGCTCGTCGACCTGCATCGACCAGCCCTCGGCGGTCAGCCGCGTGCCGTCTTGGGTGATGCGGTCGACGAACCACGGCTCCGCGCGCAATCGCGGCACGATCAGGTCCGCGTACGGCGTCCGCGAGCCCGGAGTGGCCGCCACAGCGGCGGGGCGCGTCGCGCCTCGCATCCAACGATTCAGGCGCTCCTTGAGAGCCGCACGCATCGACGATGCCGGTTGTTGGAGTCGCGCCGCGTGGCCGCGGCGTCGCACGATTCTAGCCGCACGCGATAATCGCGCCTCGATGAGCGCGACGAATCGAACGGTGCCCGAGTGGGGCAAGACGATCGGCTGGGTCGACGAGCCGCGCAGCGAGGGCATCCTCTCCGGCGCGCTGCACGTCGCCGGCTGGGCGCTATCAACGGCGGGGATACGCGCCGTCGAAGTGCGCATCGGCGCGCGGGTGCTGCGCGCGCGCTACGGACTGCCGCGGCACGACGTGGCGGCCGTGCGCGCCGGCTATCCGGACAATCCGCGCAGCGGGTTCGCGCTTTCCGAAGACTTGTCCGGCGACCCCGCGCCGCCAGGCATCGATCGGCGGACGCTCGAGGTCGTCGCCATCGCGGGCGACGGCACCGAGGTGCTGCTCGGCCGGCGCTCGCTCGTCGAGGCCGCCGTGCACGCGCGCTGGTCCTTCGTCGAGCGCGGCCCGAGCGCGCCGTTCTACCTCGTTCCGGCGACGTCCGGCGTCTCGGCAGGCGGTGCGACCGGCCTCGAGGCGTGGTACGCGGCCCACGTGTCCTCGACGGCGCAAATCGGCATGCGCGTGCCGATCCTGTATCTGCGCACGACGGCCGGCGCCGCCGGCGACTATCGCTTCGATCCGCAATTCGACGTTGCCAGAACCTCGGGCGCGCGCCCGGTCGCCGACGACGCGCTCGCGCCGGTCCTCGCGCACGCGCGGGCGCACCGTCTTCCGGTGCTCGTCACGCTGAACGGCGGCATCTGGGCGGACGCGTCGGGCACGTGCCCCGAATGGGACGTGAACGACCGCCTGGAGGAGGACGTCGCGAACTGCCAATGGAACGAGCGCGGCGAGGTGATGCCCGACGACTGCCTCAAGCACCTGCCGGGCTCGCAGCAGGCGCCCGAGCTCGCGCGCGCGCTCACGCTCAACGTGTACGCGCGCACCGTGCGCGCCTACAAGAGGCGCAACCTGCAGCAGGCGGCGCGGCATGTCGTCGCCTTCCTGCGCGACGCGCCCGACCTGCTGATCGGCGTCAACCTCGATCCCGACGTGTACATCAACCCGTTCTTCGGCGAGGCGCAGTGGTACGACTACAACCCGGGCACGCTCGCGCAGTTCCGCCACTGGCTCGCCGGCACGGGGCCGTATGCGGGCGATGTGCGCGGCGACGTTCCCGACCTCTCGCGTTATCGGCGCGCCGCGCCCCTCACGTTGGCCGAGATCTCGGCGCTCGCGCGACGGCCGTTCGCGAGCCTCGACGACGTCGACCCGCCGCGCACGTTCCCGCGCGAACCGGGGCGGGCGTACTGGAACGATCCGTGGATGCGCGAGTGGGAGCATTTCCGGCGCCATCTCGTCGCGCTGCACTACGACGAGCTCGCGCGGTGGCTCGTCGAGGCGGGCGTGCCGCGCGATCGCATCTGGTCGTCGCAGGGGTTGATGGCGCCCGACGGCGATGCGCTGCCGCTCGCGTTGTCGCTCACGAGCCCGGTCAAGAACCACGACTCGGGCGGCGTGACGATCGAGGGCAGCAAGCCGCGCGACGGCCACCTCGGCGCAATCGTCTACGGCGCGGCGGCGACGAACGAGATGCCGATGGAGAACGGCCGCGCGCTGTATTCGACGCTCGCGTCGGTCGATCCCGATTTCGCCATCGTCGAATTCAACACGGCCGATCTGCGGCATCCGGAACGTCGGCCGACGTACGCCCAGGCGTACCGCGCGCTGCGCGACCTGTGGAATGCCGGCGCACGCTTCGTCTCGCCGATGGCGTGGAACGGCTCCAACGGCCTGCATGCGGATAGCGACGAGTACGTCACGTTCACCGCGTGGCGCAACACGCCCCTCGAAGAAGCCGCACGCGATTTCCTGCTCGCGCGATCGGGGCTGCCCCGCGGGAGCCGCCTGTGGACGTTCGGCACGCAGGTGCACGCAGACGACGACGGATTCACGATCGACGCCGGCGCGATGCGCGCGCTTCGCGGCGCCCTCGAACTCACCGCGGACGATGGCGGTCGCGTCGCACTTCTCTCGCCGCCGGATCTCGCGCTCGCGGCCACGACGATCGAGAGCTTCGTTGTCGGACTCGAGGACGTCCGTGGCGATGCGACGCTCGAGGTCGACGCACGCCCCTCCATCGACGCGCCCTGGGCGCCGATTGCGCGAAGTGCGGTGTGCCGCGCGCGGCGCACGGCGGCCGGGCTCCTGCTGCCGGCTTCGCTTCCTGCCGTCCCGGACGCGCGCGACGTCGGGCAGATGCGCATCGCGATTGCGCTCGCTCCGCGCGCCCACTGCGTCCTGTGCCGGGTCGCCATCCTGCGCCGCACGCAGCCGAACTAACGAACACGCTCTCCCTGGGCGATATGCCGCATTCCACATCCGGCATCCCGTTGACCGAGGTCAACACGCCGATGCGGCGCGTGGCGCGTAATAGCCGCGTCGCCGGCCGCGAAGGCGCGCGCCCGGTGCGAACCTTGGGGAGCCACGATGAGAAGCAGTCTTTGTAGTGCGGTCATCGGCGCGAGCATGATGCTCCTCGCATCGGCGGCGCCCGCGACGACGGCGACCGTGAACTATACGGATCTCTGGTGGAACCCGGCCGAATCCGGCTGGGGCGTCAACATGACGCAGCAGGCAACGACGCTCTACATGACGTTCTACGTGTACGACCGGGATGCGACGCCGATGTGGATTTCGGCGCTGCTTCGAAAGACCGGCGAGAGCCCGAACGGACAGCCGATCTTCACCGGCGACACCTACCTCAGCACCGGCCCATGGTTCGGCGGTCCGTTCACGACCCCGCCGTTTCAAATCGCAAGGGCCGGATCGATCACTTTCACGCCGAACGATGCGGTCAGCGGCACGTTGACCTACGACGTGAACGGCACGCGTGTCACCAAGTCGATCCAGCGCGAGACGCTGGTGGACGACGACCTGTCCGGAAGCTACCTGACGACGTGGCAGTTGTCGGTGACTTGCCCGCCGGCCGCGTCGGAGACGCAGGAGCTCATCGGCGGCCACGCCACGATCACGCATTCGGGGACTTCGTTTCAGCTGCAGGAGGTCGACGACCTCGGCGAGACTTGCACGTGGGCCGGCGGGTGGACGCAGCAGGGCCAGCTCGCGCGCGTCGACGGCAACTTCAGCTGCGTCGACGGCACGTCGGGAACGTTCACGATGAGCGAGATCGCGAGCAGCCCGATCGGCATCAGCGGGCGCGTTTCCGCCAACGGCAGGGTGAACCTGCCGCCACTCACCGCCTGCAGCGCGACGGGGAGCTTCAGCGCGCTGCGGCGCTGAGCCTCTAGCCGGGCGTCACTGCTCGTCGGTCTTGTACTCGACGTAGGTGCGGTCGCGCAGCTGCCGCACGAACTCCTCGAACTGCTCGTCGCTCTTGCGCTGGCGGATCGCCTGCCGCGCCTGCTCGCGCCGCCG
>JBLMWW010000011.1:0-3373 GCA_050257435.1 Rudaea sp. | reverse complement strand
ACGACGACACGATGCCCTCGCCTTCGCCGACGACGACGCCTGCGCCGACGCGCGTCCAGTGCGCGACGTAGTCCGTGGCGCCCTGATCCTGGAATCGATCGAGCAACGGCAGCTCGCCGCGACGATGGCTGGCGTCGAGCCGACGCCGCAGAACGGGTTGGCCGCTTTCCATGAGCAAACGGAACGGGCTGCGCACCCAATCCTCGTTGACGAAGCCCTCCTCCGTGCGCGCGAAGACTTCCTCGACACCGCCCCGATCGCGCACCCAGCGCACCCCGCGCCCGTCGTACGTCGGATCCAGCAGGTCGTTCGCGACCGAGCCGCGCACCAATGCGACCCCCGCGTCGCGGAGCCGCTCGCAGACGCCGGCCACCAGGTCGACCTCGCTCACGCCGGACAATCCGGCGTGCACGATCCAGTCGATGATGGCCGTCCTTTCGTCCATGCGCTTCGGGAACCTCGCGCATGCTTCCGCGCGAGCGTCGAAGCTATCACGCCGTCGCGGCCGTCTCAAAGCGGGAGCGGGCGCAGCGCCATCCGACGGCCGCCGGTCGGCAATCGCGACCGACTTTGATCTTCGTCAGCCCGCACGAAGAGCCACGGTACGATGATCGGATCGGGATCGAGCGGCGGACGGCATGTGGCACGCCGCCCGGCGCAACGTGGGAAGAGAGGCTTCCATGGACACGTCCGATGTTCGGGCACGCGCGACGAGCCCGGCCGCGTGGGTGCGCCTCGCGCCGCTCGCCGCTTTCGCGGTCGCGCTCGCGATCGCACCCATGGCCGGGGCGCAGCGCGGCGATCGCAGCGGGAAGGAGGTCGTCGACAGCGTTTGCATCGCGTGCCACGGCACCGGCGTCGATGGCGCGCCGAAGATCGGCGACGTCAACGCCTGGAGCGCGCGCGCGGCGCGCGGATTGACAGGGCTCACGCAGAACGCGCTGGCCGGCATTCGCAAGATGCCGGCACACGGCGGCAATCCCGGCCTCAGCGACACCGAGATCGAGCGCGCGATCACCTACATGGTGAATCAATCCGGCGGGCAATGGGCCGAGCCCATCAACCCCATGGCGGTGCCCGTCGAACGCAGCGGCGAGCAGGTCGTGGCGGCAGACTGCGTCAAGTGCCACGGGGCCGGCGTCGGCGGTGCACCGCGGATCGGCGATCGCACCGCATGGATCCCGCGGCTCAAACGAGGCCTGCACTATCTGACGCTCTCGGCGATCAACGGCCACGGCGGGATGCCCCCGCGCGGGGGGATGGCGAACCTCACCGACAAGGAGATCGAAGCGGCGATCGCCTACATGCTGAATCCCGCGAGCGTGGTGGCAAGGGTGCCGGCGCCCCCGCAGATGCCGGTCGGGCCCCATCACCACGTCGTGGAGGGTACCGATATCTACTTCGGAATCGTTTCGGCGAACTCGCTGCATCGGGACCAAAAGCCCGCCGGCGTCGAGAGCAAGATGCACGGGGGAATACCGAGCGGCAGCGACTACTACCACGTCGCGATCTCGCTCTTCGACAGCACGACGCACGCGCCGATCGTCGACGCGCAGGTCGACGCCAGGGTCAGCAGTGCGATGGGGGGCGGCACGCAGCGCAAGCCGCTCGAGCTGATGGTGCTGAACCAGACCGTGAGCTACGGGAATTATTTCCGGATGCCCGGCAAGCAGCCGTACACGATCGACGTCCTGATCCGCGCTGCCGGCGCGGCGCGTCCGATCGAGACCCGGTTCGATTTCCAGCGATAGCGTGGCAGCCGCGAGGCAGCGCCGGCGATCTCGACCCGTCTTGCTCTTCCGACGTATCGGCGACGGACGAACGCGGAACGACGAAGGCGTCGGCATGGAGAATACGAAGTGAACACCGGTTTGCAGTCGAACGGCGAGGCCTCGTCGCTCCTGCTCGTCGATGACGAGCAAAGCGCGCAGGCGCTTGCAGCGGCGCTTCGCACAAGCGGCCTTCGCGTCGAAACCGCGACTACGGTCGCGGCCGCCGTCGCCCTCGCCCGACAGAACGGCTACCGTTACGCGATCACCGCGCTGCGACTCCCGGACGACTCCGGGCTGCACCTCGTACGCGCGCTGCTCGCGATCGATCCGACGATGCGCATCGGCGTGCTCACGGGCTATCCGAGCATTCAGACGGCCGTCGAAGCGATCAAGCTCGGTGCCGTCTCTTACCTCGTGAAGCCGGCGACTGCCGAACAGCTCATCGCGGCGTTGCATAGCGACGAAGGCGATCCCGGCGTCCCGCTCGGCGACAAGCCGATGTCGATGCACCGGCTGGCATGGGAGCACATCAGCCACGTGCTGCACGAGAACAACGGAAACGTCTCCGCCACCGCGCGGGCGCTGGCGATCCATCGCCGCACGCTGCAGCGCAAGTTGCGCAAGCGGCCCGCCGCGGCCTGAGCGCGGCAACCGGCTCGCGACAAATGTTGTGCGGATACCACGGTTGGCGCGCCGGCATCGTTTCCTATCTTCGATTCTTTGATCCAGATCAGATAAGCTACCCGTGCGTAACCCGGATACTGGGTCGAGGATTGGACCAAGGCGGCGCGTAGACCGTCCAGGCAAGCGTGGGTGAGGGACGGGTAGGCGGTTCCCGGCCGGGCCGTGAGACGCGCGGCGGGTACGCAACGGGCGGTTTTCGCAAGGCACCAAGGGAGGCAGCCAATGCGATTGAGGCGAGCGGTTTTCAGTGGATGCCTGCTCCTTCTCGGACTCACCTGCGCGACGGCCACGGCCGTTGCGCAGGCGCCGGCGACAGGAGGCGCCCCACCGCCGGCAGCCGCCGCCATGCCCGGCGCGGCACCCGCCCCGATGGGCGCCGGCGCGACAGCGCCATCGGGCGAGCCGGGCGCGGTCTGCCTCAAGTGCCACGACGAGGACGTCGGCGGCATGCTCTCGACCAAGCACGCCGTCACGGGTGACCCCCGTACGCCCTGGGGGCGCGGCAAGGCGTGCCAGGCCTGCCACGGCGAGTCGACCGAGCATATCCGCAACACCAAGGTCCCGCCCGACACGGTGTTCACCAAGACGACGCCGGCCGCGCAGCGCAGCGCGCCCTGCCTCGCCTGCCACCAGGGCGGCAACCGCATGCACTTCGTGGGGTCGATCCACGAGCGCAACGACATCGCCTGCAATGACTGCCACAACCCCCACAAGGCGGTCGACCAGGTGCGGGTCGCCCAGACGCAGGCGGGCGTGTGCTTCGACTGCCACAAGGACAAGCGGGCGCAGAGCCTCCGCGCATCGACGCATCCAATCCGCACCGGCGCGATGCCTTGCACATCATGCCACCAGCCGCACGGCAGCGTCGGCGAGCACAACCTGATCAAGACCTCGGTCAACGACACCTGCTACACGTG
>JBLMWW010000010.1:0-15590 GCA_050257435.1 Rudaea sp. | reverse complement strand
GTCCCTGTGCGATTGGGAGATCTTGCGCGATGTACGCAGCGCCCTTCAACAGTAACCTCGGATAAGACTCGCCGGCCAGCGCCGCCCCGATGCGGTCGACCGCCCAGACCAGTGCCTGCATACGAGAGCGCGAGAGGTGCTGCTCGGCCCGTAGATGGCGTCTCGGCTCGGTCGGTACCTGCTCGATGAGGCCGGCTGCTTCGACCTTTGCCGCAAGGCGTGCGAGGAGCCGGAGGCGTCTCGCAAGCCGCACCACATACTCCCACTCGGGAAGCGTCCAGTGCAATGTCGATGCCGGCTCCTGCAGCGCATGCAACCAGGCCAAACGAGGGTGCATGCGTCTCACGCCCACGCTTCGGCCCCGCGCACTCCCGTTTCCAGATGATGCTCGAGCACAGACGCCCAAACGCGCCCGATGGTGCCTATTGCATCCGCCAGATCGCTGTACGTGAGCGTCCACGCGGGGCATTGCCGAACCAGCCTTACGACCCCTCCGAATCCTGCAGCCCCTAGCGTCGTGTAGTTGAAGGCATTGAAGGCTAGCGCGGTGAACACGCGGTCGACTGGCAAGGCCTTGAGACGAGTCGGACTTCCGGCTACCCAACGAGGCAATATGACGGCGCCCGGACGCGCGCATTCATGTCGGCGCGCGACCGCATCAGGTAGCGGCCCGAGGTGCGCCACGGTGCCCTTGCGCGTTTTTGGAAATGACGGCCCGAGGCGGGCGTCCGGTGCAAAGCGTCGAATTACACCGATGGATTCGTTTTTCAAGGCGACCGCCTTCAACATCGCGCGAAAAACCCGGGTTTCGGGATCGTAGGCGCCGAATTCGTCGGAGAGCAGACGCCATCCGCGAAGCGAGAGGGCTGCGGTGAGCGTGCTTTTTCCGGATCCCGGAAGGGCGGGCAGCAGCAGCGCCAGTCCGTCGCGCTCGACCGCTCCTGCATGGAGAAGCAGCAGGTCGTTCAGGCGCTGTCCGATGAGCCAGTTGCCGCCCCATTCCAGGAACGGCAGTGGGCTGTCGGCCGGAAACGGCTCGAACGGCCGCCGACCATCGCTGTGAAAATTCACATACGGCGCCAGCCAGCGACGTACGCTGGTCGGTCGCTCGATATCAACATGGAGATCGGCCCACGAGCCGTCGCGGACGAACGGAAAGCTGTGATAGACCGATTGTATTTGCGATGCCAGCGCAGCGGAGTCGCTGCGCACGCGCAACGTCGCCGCGCCGTAGTCGAACCACAGACCCTTCCCCGCGAGCGCCGAACGAATCTCGTCCAGCGGCAATTCCTGCAGGATCGGGTTACGGCGGGCCGCCGATGCTTCCGCTGCTGCGATCACGCGCGATTATATTCACGCGCTCATGCATGCTGGACGAGACCCGCCGAAAGGAGTTGATCCCAGGCAAAGCGAAGCTTCTCGTTCATCTCCACGAGGTCGGTAGCGGTGGAGGCTGCGAGCGCCGCAGCCACGTAGGCCGCGTCCTTGGGACCATCCTCCAACAATTCGAGAATCGCGGCGGCCTCGGTATTGAGCAGCACGGTGTCGCCTGAAGCCGCGCTGTACGTCGCCCAGGTATTACCGAGCGGCTCGAGCCGGATGCCGTCGGCCAGGCGATAGAACACACGTTGCGCCACGAAGAGAACCTACGCCGGAGCCACCGCAAACGATCCCCAGCAACTGTCGCCCACCGGTGCCCCCGCAGTTCCAGCACCTGCTCCAACGATGTTGCCGCTAGCGTCGACGCGGAGCACGACGTAAGAACCTGTCTGAACGGGCCCATACTCGCCGCCGCCGGGAGTTGGAGCCACCGTCGTCGCCGTTCCGGACAGCTGATTCGTCGCGACGTTGAACTGCCACCATTGCCCGCTGGAGATGAACGTCGTGTTCCAGACCGTCAAGTCTGCGCCCTTGATCCACGAACTGACTATATTGTCGTTTCCGTTGTGCCTGATGACCCAAAGACGATAGCGGAACCACGCATCGTCGGTCGAACTTGGCGACGGGGCCGAAGCCGGCGCGTTATTGGCGTTGACGAGGCAAACGTTGGCGGACGTCGCCGCTCGCGCGCCGCCGCTGTAAAGCGTCAGAATCGCCGGCGTCGCGAAAGCGCCTCGCACCAGCTTGCGGCGGACGCTGTCACTGGGCGAGACGCCTTGTTTCTCTTCAGTCACCGGGTTGTTGTTTTGAGAAAGGAAGTTATGTAGCGACGCACGGGCGGCCCGCGTATTACGGGCCGCCCCGCGCCATGGGTGACGCGATCTTGGCTCGACCCCTGCCCGATCGCCGGGTTCGATGCGTTCGGATTGAACGACTTAGCAATACTCGGGCCGCAAGCAAACCCCTGCTTATGATTCAAGGTCTTAGTTAGCCGAAAACGTCGGCGAATCGGTCTATTGTAAAAATTGCCGACAAAGTCGTCCGCGGGACGGGCGGCAGGGCAACCGCAATCGCGGCCGGCGGGCTCCGCTACTTCGCAACGCTGTGGGAACGCATGCGGCGACATCGGCGTCAAGGGCATCTCCGCGCTCGATTCGATGCCGATGCTGGTCTTCACAAGGAGCGTTCGCGACCTGTCGGAGTATCGGAGCTTCGCGGGCGGCATGAGCGCGCTGCTCAATCCTACGACGTGCGGAGCGGGCCGCGGACGTCATCCTCGCCTGTACCTACGTCGAGCTTTCGAGAGGACAACCCGAAGCTCCATGTGGCCGTCCTGGTGGCGCTGCGCGAGGCGACCGACTGCGTCGGGCGGGGCCCGCGCGGCGCAGCGGCGATCTATCACGAGGCGACCGGGATCCGATGCCGCAACTCGCGGAAATGCTCGCCGATCCGCAGCTTCGCTTCACGCTCGTGCCCGAGAACGTGATGAAGTTCGTCGAGTTCAAGGTGCGAACCGGCAGCGTCAGGACGATCGCTCGTGGTGGCGAGAGCTGTTCTTTCCCGAGATTCATCAACCTTCCGGGGAGTTGACCTTCGCAATGACCGGACGCGTCCTATCGGCCGCGTGCGCGCCGCGACCAGCGGCCGAGCGCATCCTTCAACGGACCCGGCGACAGCCGATCGGCGAGATCGAAGATCGGCGCCGCCGCACGGCTGTCCCACGCTCGTCGCGGCGCCTGCGCGGGCCCGGGCCGCGTGGCGACAACCTGCACGCGCACGCGGATCTCCGCAAAGTCCGCGCCTTCCCTTGCCAGCGCCGCGCGCAAGTCGGGAAGGCGCTGACGCACGGCCGCGGCAACGGCACCGCCCCCCGCACCGAGCTCCAGCACGTGCTCGCGCGCCGCCGTCACGCTGACGCGCTCCGCGAGCGGGCGCGGCAGGTGCCGCCGCACGAGGCGGGTCAGCGCCGCCTCGTGCCGCTGGCGCGCCGTCCACTCCGCGAGTTGCGCGTCGGATTCGAGCACCCGCGCGAGTGGCCGGTGGGGAGGAGGTCGTGGCATGGCGAGCGGTCGCGTTTTACCAGCGGCTAGCGCAGCGATGGGTGGACCGCCGCCCAGCGGGGCGCGGTCTCCATCGAAACGTGTCGGACACCTGTCCGACGCCGCGTCGGGGTGCCTCGGTATGGTAGACTCGGCCGCCACGACGAGCGCTGGTCGCGCCCGGTTCCCGCGTTGAACGTCGAGGCGGTTGGCGAGGTCGTATGCGCAAAGCGCGTGGCGGCCGGCCGATCGGCCGGCATCGTAACGCGATGTGCCGCGCAGCGGCGCCCCGAACGGCAGGCGCGATTCCTGCAGGCCACGGGCTCACGGTTCCTCGATGGAACGGACGGCCGACAGCGAGGGGTGAGGCGGTCCTCACCCCTTGCTTTTTGCCCCTTCGGCGCCAAGCTTCCCTCCTCCCGCGATGATCAATATCCTCACCCGAATTTTCGGCAGCCGCAACGAGCGGCTCCTGAAGCAGTACGCCCAGCAGGTGCGCGAAGTCAACGCGCTCGAGCCCGCCGTTTCCGCGCTCTCCGACGAGGCGCTCCGCGCGAAGACGCAGGAGCTCAAGGCCCGCGTCGCGAACGGCGAAACGCTCGACGCCGTGTTGCCCGAGGCCTTCGCCGTGGTGCGCGAGGCCGGCAAGCGCACGCTGCAGATGCGCCACTTCGACGTGCAGCTGATCGGCGGCATTGCGCTGCACAACGGCAAGATCGCCGAAATGCGCACGGGCGAAGGCAAGACGCTCGTCGCGACATTGCCGGTGTACCTGAACGCGCTCGCCGGAAAGGGCGTGCACGTGGTCACGGTCAACGACTACCTCGCGCAGCGCGACGCCGATTGGATGGGTCGCATCTACCGCTTCCTCGGCTTGACGGTCGGCGTGAACCTGTCGCAGATGTCGCACGCGGACAAGCAGGCGGCGTACGCGGCGGACGTCACGTACGGCACGAACAACGAGTTCGGCTTCGACTACCTGCGCGACAACATGGTATTCGCGACCAACGAGCGTGTGCAGCGCGGCTTGAGCTACGCGATCGTCGACGAGGTCGACTCGATCCTGATCGACGAGGCGCGCACGCCGCTCATCATCTCGGGTCAGTCGGACGACAACGTCGACACGTACTACCGCCTGAACGAGCTGCCGCCCAAGCTCACGCGCCAGCAGGAGGAGAAGGGGCCGGGCGATTACTGGGTCGACGAGAAGGCGCACCAGGTGCTGCTCTCCGAGGAGGGCCACGAGAAGGTCGAGCAGCTTCTCGCCGCCGCCGGCCTCACGGCGCCGGGCTCGAGCCTCTACGACGCGCACAACATCTCGCTCGTCCATCACCTCTACGCGGCGCTGCGCGCGCACGCGCTCTTCCACCGCGACCAGCATTACGTGGTGCAGAACGGCGAGGTGATCATCGTCGACGAGTTCACCGGCCGGCTGATGCCGGGCCGGCGCTGGTCGGACGGCCTGCACCAGGCGGTGGAGGCGAAGGAAGGCGTGCCGATCCAGCGCGAGAACCAGACGCTCGCGTCGATCACGTTCCAGAACTACTTCCGGATGTACGAGAAGCTCGCCGGCATGACGGGTACGGCGGACACCGAGGCGTTCGAGTTCCAACAGATCTATCACCTCGAGACGATGGTGATCCCGACGCACCAGCCGATGATTCGCAAGGACGAGAACGATCTCGTCTTCCGCACGCTGGCGGAAAAGGTCAAGGCGATCATCGAGGACATCAAGGATTGCCATGCGCGCGGGCAGCCGGTGCTGGTCGGCACGACGTCGATCGAGAACTCCGAGATGCTGTCGATGCACCTCGACAAGGAGCGGCTGCCGCACCAGGTGCTGAACGCGAAGCAGCACGAGCGCGAGGCAGAGATCGTCGCGCAGGCCGGCAAGGCCGGCGTCATCACGATCGCGACGAACATGGCGGGCCGCGGCACCGACATCGTGCTCGGCGGCAGCATCGAGCCGCAGATCCTGCGCTTGCGTGAGGATCCGGCGCTCGATCCCGCGGAAAAGGAGCGGCAGATCCTCGTGCTTCGCAGCGAATGGCAGGTTCGCCACGACGCCGTGCTGAAGGCGGGGGGGCTGCACATCGTCGGCACCGAGCGCCACGAATCGCGGCGCATCGACAACCAGCTGCGCGGCCGCGCGGGACGCCAGGGCGATCCCGGCTCGTCGCGCTTCTACCTCTCGCTCGAGGATCCGCTGTTGCGCATCTTCGGCGGCGAGCGGCTGTCCGGCATCATGCAGCGGCTCAAGATGCCGGAAGGCGAGCCGATCGAGCATTCGATCGTCAACCGCTCGATCGCCAAGGCGCAGACGCGCGTCGAGTCGCGCAACTTCGACATCCGCAAGCAGCTCCTCGAATACGACGACGTCGCGAACGACCAGCGGCGCGTCATCTATCAGCAACGCAACGAACTGCTCGAAAGCGAGGACGTCGCCGACACGATCGCCAACATGATCCGCGGCGAGATCGGCACAACGTTCAAGCGCTACGTGCCGCCGGAATCCGTCGAGGAGCAGTGGGACATTCCCGGCCTCGAGGCGACGCTCGCTTCCGAGTACCAGCTGACGGCGCCGGTGAGCGAGTGGCTGAAGCTCGAGCCCGAGCTCGACGAAGCGGCGCTGCGCGAGCGGCTCGAGAAGCTCGCCGACGAAGCCTGGCGCGGCAAGGAGGCACAGGTCGGCAACGAGCTCATGCGCCAGTTCGAGCGCAGCCTGATGCTGCAGACGCTCGACCATCACTGGCGCGAGCACCTCGCGTCGCTCGATCACCTGCGCCAGGGCATACACCTGCGCGGCTACGCGCAAAAGAATCCGAAGCAGGAATACAAGCGCGAGGCGTTCGAGCTCTTCTCCGACATGCTGGACCGGATCAAGCAGGACGTCGTGCGCGTCGTGCTGACGGTGCAGGTGCGCTCGCAGGAGGACGTGCAGGCCGTCGAGCCCGAACCCGCCGTCAGCAACGTGCAGTACCAGCACGCCGACTACGATCAGGCGCTCGCGGGGGGCGGCAACGGCAATGGCGAAGGCGGTGGGGATACGGCGGTCGCGGTCGCGCCGCCGTTCGTGCGCGCATCGGCGAAGGTTGGGCGCAACGATCCCTGTCCGTGCGGTTCAGGGAAGAAGTACAAGCACTGCCACGGGCGGTTGGGGTAAGGCAGGATCTAGGATTCAGGGTCTAGGGAGCGCCCGTCGTCTCGCGGCGCGTCTGGCTGCGGCACGCGAACGCTCGTTGCCTAGCCACCGGCGATCGCATGCCACGATCCCTAGCCCCCTAGCCCCTAGCCCTTAGATCCTGCGCAATGGCCGTCGACTACACTCCGCCCGCGCCCGACGCGCTCCTTCCCGTGCCGGGCATCACGCTCGGCACCGCCGCGGCGCGCATCAAGAACTGGGACCGCGACGACGTCGTGTTCGTGGCGGCCGAGCCGGGGAGCATCGCGGCCGGCGTGTTCACGCAGAACCGCTTTTGCGCGGCGCCGGTCGCGCTTTGCCGCGAGCATCTCGCCATTCAGCGCGAGCGCGGGCTCGGGTTTCGCGCGCTCGTCGTCAACGCCGGTAACGCCAACGCAGGCACGGGGGATGCGGGCCGCGCCGCCGCGCGCGCGACCTGCGTGCGTGCGGCGCAGTTGAGCGACTGTTCGCCCGAAGAAGCCCTCGTGTTCTCCACCGGCGTCATCATGGAGCCGCTGCCCGTAGATCGCGTCGTCGCCGGGGCCGCGCGTGCCTGCGCGGCGGCGCACGCCGACGGCTGGTTCGCCGCGGCACGCGCGATCATGACGACCGACACGGTGCCGAAGGGGACGTCACGACGCGTGCGGATCGGCACGACCGACCTGACGGTGACGGGGATCTGCAAAGGTGCAGGCATGATCCATCCCGACATGGCGACGATGCTCGCTTTGATGGCCACCGACGCGCCGATTGCGCCCCCGGTCCTCGACGCTCTCGTGCGCGAAATCGCCGACGTCTCGTTCAACCGCGCGACGGTGGATGGCGACACGTCGACGAACGACAGCTTCGTCGTCGCCGCGACCGGCAAGGCGGGCCTCGCACCCATCGCAAGCGAAGGCGATCCGCGCCTCGCCCCGCTGCGCGCCGCGATGGAAGAAGTCGCAGTCGAGCTCGCCCAGGCGATCGTCCGCGACGGCGAGGGCGCGACCAAGTTCATCGCCATCCGCGTCGAAGGGGGCCACGACGCCGACGAATGCCGGCGGGTCGCGTTTTGCATCGCCCATTCGCCGCTGGTGAAAACGGCGTTCTTCGCCTCGGACCCCAATCTCGGCCGGATCGTCTGCGCGATCGGTAACGCGGCCGCACCCGACTTGGACCCGACGCGCGTATCGTTCTGGCTCGACGACGTGCTCGTCGTCGAGCGCGGCGGACGCGCAGCGGGCTACACGGAGGCCGACGGCCAGCGCGTGATGAAGCAGGCGGAAATCACGATCCGCGTCGACCTCGGCCGCGGCGACGCGCGCGCGAGCGTCTGGACCTGCGATTTGTCGCACGATTACGTGTCCATCAACGCCGACTACCGGTCGTGACCTGGCGATGAACGACGAACTCAAGCCGCTCCTTGCCCGGGCCGAGTCGCTGCTTGCGCGCGTGGAGGCGCTGTTCCCGCCGGTCGAGCCCGATCCCGACTGGAAGAAGATCACGGCGGCGCGCTGGCGCAAGCGCGGCGGCCGTGGTTTTCTGCAGGGCGTTACGCACCCGCGCGCGATCGCGCTTTCCGATCTCGTCGCGATCGACGCGCAGAAGCAGGCGATCGATCGCAACACGCGCCAGTTCGTCGCGGGCCTGCCCGCGAACAACGTGCTCCTGACGGGCTCGCGCGGCACGGGCAAGTCGTCGCTCGTCAAGGCGATGCTCGCGCGCCATTCGAGCAAGGGGCTGCGGCTCATCGAGGTCGACAAGGCCGACCTGGCCGACTTGCCCGACATCGCCGAGCGCGTCGTCGACAAGCCGTACCGCTACATCGTCTTCTGCGACGACTTGACCTTCGACGCGGGCGAGCCCGGGTACAAGGCGCTCAAGGTGATGCTCGACGGCTCGATCGCGGGCGCCGCGACGAACGTGCTGGTCTATGCGACGTCGAACCGCCGCCACCTGCTGCCCGAGTACTTCGTGGAGAACCTCGAGACGAAGCACGTCGGCGAGGAGGTGCACCCCGGCGAGTCGGTGGAGGAGAAGATCTCGCTCTCCGAACGCTTCGGTCTCTGGATCTCGTTCTATCCGTTCGCCCAGGACGAGTACCTGGCCGCGGTCGAGCGCTGGCTCGCGCACTTCGGCGTCGCGGCGCCCGCATCGCCGCGCGAAGCGGAGGAACGTACGCGCGAGGCGCTCCAGTTCGCGCTGCAGCGCGGCTCGCGCAGCGGCCGTGTCGCCTGGCAATTCGCGCGGCACTGGGCGGGCGGGCTCGGCCTCAAGCGCGCCAAAGCGTGAGCGCGCAGGGCAGTCCATTGAGTCCGCAGACCGCCGCGCGAACGTCTTGAGCAACATCGTCCGCGTCGCCGCGGCGGTCATCGAGCGAAGCGACGGCCAGGTGCTGCTCGCGCAGCGTCCTCCCGGAAAGGTCTACGCCGGCTACTGGGAGTTTCCCGGCGGAAAGCTGGAAGCGGGCGAGACGCCCGAGCACGCGTTGGTGCGGGAGCTGCGCGAGGAGCTCGGCATCGTCGTGCGCCGCGCGTCGCCCTGGCTCGTGCAGGAGTTCGTTTATCCGCACGCGCACGTCGAGCTCAACTTCTTTCGCGTGCGCGCCTTCGACGGCGAGCCGGTGGGCCACGACGGCCAGGCGTTCGCATGGCAGGATCCGCACGCGCTTCGTGTCTCGCCCATGTTGCCGGCGAACGCCCGCGTGCTCGCCGCGCTGCAGTTGCCGGCGGTCTACGCGATAACTTGCGCCGGCGACGTGGGTGAAGACGCCTTCCTCGCCCGTGCCGAACGTGCGCTCGCGGGCGGCGTGCGCCTCGTCCAATTGCGCGAGAAGGATTGGGACGCGGCGCGGCGCAATGCGTTCGCGGCGCGCCTCAACGCGCTCGCGGCGCGCCACGGCGCCCGCATTCTCCTGAACGGTGCGGCCGGCGAGGCGCGCGCGTCGGGGCTCGCCGGCGTTCATTGGACGGCACGCACGCTGACGGCCGCGACGTCGCGTCCACGCGATCTCCTGGTCGCTGCGTCGTGTCACACGCACGCGGAGGTGATGCACGCATCCGCGCTCGATCTCGACTTCGTCGTCCTCGGCCCGGTGCTCGCAACGCCGACGCACCCCGGCGCGGCGCCGCTCGGATTCGACGGCTTCGCGAAGGCGGCCGCGGGAACGCGGGTGCCCGTGTTCGCGCTCGGCGGCATGCGGCCCGGCGATCTCGACGCGGCCATCGCGCATGGCGCGCACGGCATCGCGATGCGCCGCCACGCGTGGCCGACGGCGTAACGTCGTCGATCCGCGTCCCTTCGCGCTAGTTGCGATCTCCGTGAGGTTCGTCGCGCGAGCCCTGACCGAATGAGCCTTCGTCACTTTCCTCCGATTCCTGCGTCGGGATGCGGTAGCGCTCGCTCGCCCACGCGCCGAGGTCGATGAGCTTGCAGCGTTGCGAGCAGAACGGGCGCCATTTGGATTCCGGCATCCACGGAACCGGCGTGCCGCATTGCGGGCATTTGACGACTTGCGGCTTCACCGGGGCTTGCATGGCAAGAAGAAAGGACCGTAAGCGCGTGGATGATTCAGTCGAAGAGGCGCGCGGTCTCGGCCGGCGGTTCGCAGGCGTTCACGATGCTCGCCACCGCCGGCACGAGGCCGCCGACGCGTACGCCGAGAAGGCGGATGCGGCGCGTTAGCGGCGCACGCTTGAGACACTCGCCGGCGGCGCGTCGGATCACCGTGTCGTCCTGCGTCGGCACCCGGATCGTCAGGTCGCGCGTGACCGTGGTGAAATTGTCGTACCGCAGCTTGATGCCGATCGTGCGACCCGCATATCCCTTGCGGCGCAGGTCGGCGCCCACGCCGGCGCAAAGCTCGGTGAAGATCGCCGACAGCGCATCGCGGTCGCGCCGTGCCGAAAGATCCCGCTCGAACGTCGTCTCGCGGCTGATCGATTGCGGCTCGCTCACCGTGACGACGGGGCGCTCGTCGCGGCCGTGCGCGGCGTCGTGCATCCACGTGCCGTGGGCGCGACCGAACGTCTCCACCAGGAACGACGGATCGGCGCGCGCGAGGTCGCCGATCGTGCGGATGCCGAGCGTTTCGAGGCGGGCGGCGGTCTTGGGGCCGACGCCGTTGATGCGCCGGGCGGGCAGCGGCCAGATGCGTTCCTCGACGTCGCCGTCCTCGAGCAGCGTGAGGCCGTCCGGCTTGTCGAGGTCGGAGGCGATCTTCGCGAGGAGCTTGTTCCTGGCGATGCCGATCGAGCAGGTGAGGCCCGTGGCGGCGCACACGGCATCCTTGATCGATTGCGCCAGCGCGCGCGTGCGCACCGCATCATCGGCACGGCTCGCGCCTTCGTTGCGAACTTCCGCGGTGAGATCGAGGTAGATCTCGTCGATGCCGCGATCCTCGATGCGGGGGGCAATGGCGCGCACGGCCGCCTTGAAGCGCCGCGAATGGTGACGGTACGCGTCGAAATCGACCGGCAGCAGCACCGTGTCCGGTGCGAGCTTGGCCGCCTTCATCAGGCTCATCGCAGAATGCAGCCCGAGGGCGCGCGCTGCGTACGTCGCGGTGGTGATCACGCCGCGCCCCGCGTACCCGCGGAGCGTCGCGAACGTCCGCACGACCGCCTGCGTGGCCGGGTCGACGTATTCCGTCGGCGCGTGCCGATGCCCGCCGCCGATGACGACGGGCCGGCCGCGCAACTCCGGATAGCGCAGAAGCTCGACCGACGCGTAGAACGCATCCATGTCGAGATGCGCGATGATCGCGCGCCACGTCCGCATCGGCTTATAGTAAGCGCTTTGCCTGACTTCGGCGGCCGCCATGCGCAGAAGCACCGAGCGATTCCTGACGACGCACACCGGCAGCCTTCCGCGGCCGGAAGACCTCGTCCGGACGATGTACGCGCGCGAGGAGGGCGTTCCGGTCGACCCGCAGGCGCTCGAGCGGCGCATCGCGCAGGCGGTCGGCGAGGTCGTGCGCAAGCAGCTCGACGCCGGCATCGACGTCGTCAACGACGGCGAGATGAGCAAGCCGAGTTACGCGACGTACATAAAGGACCGGCTGGCCGGCTTCGGCGGCACCGGCAACACGTTCGTCTACGGCGATCTCGTCGACTTCCCGAATCTCGCGCGGCGCGTTTTCGGCGACCCGGGCCGCTCGCGCCGCAAGACGCCGGCATGCAATGCCCCGATCGCCGTGCGCGACCCGCAGGCGGCGCGCAACGACGTCGCGCATCTCGAGGCGGCTCTCGCGGGCGCCGGCGTGGAGGACGCCTTCCTCACGGCGGCATCCCCGGGCGTGGTGTCCCTCTTCTTCCGCAACGACCACTATCCGAGCGACGAGGCGTACCTCGAAGCGATCGCCGAGGCGATGCGCGAAGAATACGAGACGATCGCCAACGCGGGGATCACCCTGCAGATCGACTGCCCCGATCTCGGCATGGGCCGCCACATCCAATACGCCGACCTGTCGCTCGCCGAGTTTCGCAAGAAGGCGCAGTTGCACGTCGAGGCGCTCAACCATGCGCTGCGCAACATCGCGCCCGATCGGCTGCGCATGCATCTTTGCTGGGGCAATTACGAAGGACCGCACCATTGCGACGTGCCGCTCGCCGACGTGATCGACATCGTGTTCCGGGCGAAGCCGTCGGCGATCGCGCTCGAGGCGGCGAACCCGCGCCACGCGCACGAGTGGAAGCTGTTCGAGACGGTCAGGCTGCCCGAGGGAAAGCTTCTGATCCCGGGTGTCATCGAGTCGAAGTCGAACTTCGTCGAGCACCCGGAGCTGATCGCGCAACGCATCGCGCGCTACGCGAACCTCGTCGGACGCGAGAACGTGATGGCGGGCAGCGACTGCGGCTATGGCACGTGGGTCGGCCAGGCGGCGGTGGATCCCGACGTCGTCTGGGCGAAGATGCGCGCGATGGCCGAAGGCGCGCGGATCGCCTCGGCGCAGTTCTGGTAATCGCGCCTCCGGCGTTCCGCACCCAAAGCGACGGGCCGCCCCGGACCCTTCGCGGACGGCGCCGCCGGGCCAAAGGGTCGGGTCGGCTTAGCGGGAGAAAGCCTCGCCTGCCTTCACAGGTTGCAGAACGCGAGCTCGAACTCGACGTCCTGGTCGACCACGTTGCCGCGGTCCATCCCCGAGACCCCGATGAACCGGATGTTGAGCGCGTACTTGTTGGCGCTGATCTCGGGGACGCACGCGAGGTCGTGCTCGAGCGTGAGGCGCAAAAGCTGCGCGACCTTCGTCGTCGTCAGCATGAGCTGGAACACGCCGCGGTGGGCCGTGTGCCGGCTCGCCCGGCTGTTCTCGCGCAAGAGACGCATGACGATCGCGGAGCCGGTCTGGATCGCCGTGAACGGCTCGATCCACGCGGCGAGGTCCGCGCGGCGCGCCGACGCCGGCTTGTTCAGCCAGTGGTGGTACGCGGGCAGGTCGAACTCGCACACGCCGCCGGGAATCGCGGCGCGCTGCTTGATCGCCATCAGCCACTCGTTCTCGCGCAGATGCGTTCCCGCCTTGCCCGCCTGCGCGAGCAGGTTGGCGCTCACCTGCTCGATTTCGGCCAGAAGTCCCGTCAGCGCCTGCTGATCGATCTGCGGATTGCTGCGCAGCGGCCCGAGCACCTGCTTCTGCCGCTCGAGCTCCTGCACGAGGTCGGCCTTGAGGTCGGCGCGCCCCGCGACGTCGGTGATCTCGAACAGCGCGAGCAACGCCGCATGATGCTCGGGCGCCTCGTCGCGGCTCGCGAAGAAGGTCGCGCGCGCGAACAGATCCTCGAGCCGCATCAGCGTGCGGATCCGTTCGTTCAGCGGGTGCTCGTAGCGAATCACAAGCGCGTGCTATTCGCGTCAGGCCGTCATTCTGCCCGATTCGACGCGCGGCCACCTCGCCACGCGCATCAGCGGTGGGCGCGCGCCTTCGCCGCGAGGTCGCGATAGAGGCGATCGAGGCGCTCGACCTGTGGCGCGATCGCGGACGGCGGCCCCGCGTTGTCGATGACGTCGTCGGCCAGCGCGAGGCGCTCCGCACGCGGAAGCTGCGTGGCCATGATCCTGCGCACTTCGTCGGCGCCGAGGCCGCTTCGCAATTGCACGCGGCGGATCTGCTCCTGCTCGGGACAGTCGACGACGAGGATGCGTGCGACCCGCGTGCGCAATCCTCCCCGCTCGAGGAGCAGCGGCACGACGAGAATGCCGTACGGGCCGCGCAGGTCGGCGATCGCCGCGTCGATCCGTGCGGCGATGAGCGGATGCAGCAGCGTCTCGAGGTCGCGGCGGAACGTGTCGTCGTCGAAGGCGCGTCGCCGCAGCGCCGCGCGGTCGAGCTCGCCATCGGCCGCGAGGAACGCGTCGCCGAATGCCGCCACGACGGCGCGATGCCCGGCCTCGCCGCGCCTGCTGATCGCGTGTGCGACCGCGTCGGCGTCGAGCACGTCGGCACCGCGCTCGGCGAACGCCGCGGCGACCGCCGATTTGCCGCTTCCGATGCCGCCGGTGAGTCCGACGAGGTACGGCGTCAAAGGTACCAGCCCCTGACGAGCGCGGGGCCGTAGAAGAGCGCGACCATGCCGGCGATCGCGAGGTAGGGACCGAAAGCGAGCGGGACGCCCTGGTCGCGCCGCTTGAACACCATCAGCGTGATTCCGATCGCGGCGCCTACCACCGACGATAGCAGCACGACCAGCGGCAGCATCTGCCAGCCGAGCCAGGCGCCGATCGCGGCGAGCAGCTTGAAATCACCGTATCCCATGCCTTCCTTGCCGCGAATCAGCCGGAACAGCCAGTACACGACCCAAAGCGCGATATACCCCGCGACCGCGCCGATGACCGCGTCGGCGAGCGGCACGAACAATCCGAACAGGTTGACGACGAGCCCCGCCCAAAGCAGCGGCAGCGTCAGGCTGTCCGGCAGGAGCTGCGTGTCGAAGTCGATGAACGTGAGCGCGACCAGCGTCCACAGCATCACGCAGGCCGCGGCGCCCTTCCACGTGAGCCCGAAGCGCCAGATCGCGTACGCGGCGAGCAGTCCCCCGAGCGCCTCGACGATCGGATAGCGGATCGGGATCGGCTTGTGGCACGCCGAGCACGCACCGCGCAGCGCGAGCCACGAGACGATCGGGATGTTCTCGAGGACGCCGATCGCATGCCCGCACGCGGGACATGCAGAGCGCGGCACGGCGAGGTTGTAGCGCGGCGGATCCTCCGTGGGCACCGCTTCGCCGCGAAGCTCCGCGCATTGCGCGCGCCAGTCGCGCTCCATCATCTTCGGCAGCCGATGCACGACGACGTTCAGGAAGCTCCCGACGCAAAGCCCCACGACGAGCGCGATCGCGACCGCGACGTAGGGATTCGCGACGAGCATGCGTCAGCGCGGTGCGCGCATGCGACACGCGCCGCACGCGCGCATGCCGTCCCAACCACGCCCGGCGCCCGCGGGCACGGCCCGACCCGCGCCTCGCGGCAGGGCACGGGCGCGGCGGGCGGCCGCGGAGGTCGCCGTCAAATCACCGCGCCGAGCTTGAAGATCGGCAGGTACATGGCGACGACGAGGCCGCCGACGACGACGCCGAGGAACACGATGATCACCGGCTCGAGGAGGCTCGAGAGCGCCGCGACCGCGTCGTCGACCTCGCGCTCGTAGAAGTCGGCCACCTTGCCGAGCATGTTGTCGAGCGAGCCCGATTCCTCGCCGATCTGCGTCATCTGCAGCACCATCTGGGGGAAGAGGTTCGTCGCGGCCATCGCGTTGGTGAGGCTCGTGCCGGTGCTGACCTCGGTCTGGATCCGCTTCGTGGCCTGGATGTAGACCATGTTGCCCGAGGCGCCGCCCACCGCATCGAGCGATTCCACCAGCGGAACGCCGGCGGCGAACATCGTCTGCAGCGTTCGCGTCCAGCGCGCGATCGTCGCCTTCTCCAGGATGCCGCCGATGATCGGGAGCTTGAGCGACAGCCGGTGCACGAGGAAGCGGACGCTCTCGCTGCGCTTGATCGACAGCCTGATCCCGA
>JBLMWW010000009.1:0-3069 GCA_050257435.1 Rudaea sp. | reverse complement strand
GTGTGCGACGGAAAGGAGCGGAGATCGACGCCCGCCGCCTTTGCGCATGCGGACGAAATCACGAGCATGCAGCCGCGCCGTTTCGTCTCGGATTCGAGCCGCGCCGCGACGTTGACCGTATCGCCGAGCGCCGACAGGATCGGCGTCGCGGGCGGGCCCATCGTCCCGACGATCGCCTCGCCGCTGTGGATGCTGATGCCTGCGCGCAGCGGCTCGACGAGATCGTCTGCGAGCGCGTCGTTCATGCGCGCGAGGCGCGTCTCGATCGCGATCGCGCCGCGCATCGCATCGCGGCAGCCTTGCGCGAGTGTCGTGCTCGTCCCGTAGAGCGCCATCAAGCCATCGCCGTTGAACGTCGAATAGTAGCCGCCGGTTTCGCGGATCGCCTCGGCCATCTCCGCGAAGAAGCGGTTCAGGATGAAGAACACGTCGTAGGGCAGTCGCTGCTCGCCCAGCCGGCTCGATTCGCGCACGTCGATGAACATCACGGCGACCGCGCGCTCGTGGCCCGGTGTGCGCGAGCGGTCCACCTCCGCCGGCCCGACGTGCGGCGGCAGAAGCGGCGTGACATGAAGGTTGCGTGTCGGGCGCAACTGGCAGGCGAGGCGCACGTCCTTGCCCGCGCCAATCCGCGCGAGCGCGCTCGACTCGAGCGCGGCGGGCGCCGGCAGCCAGCGCGCGCCCTGGGTCACGCGCACGCGACAGGTCGTGCACCGGGCGCGTCCGCCGCAGACCGACGCGTGCGGAATGTCCGCCTCGCGCAGTGCTTCCAGCAGAGTGTGACCGATCGGCGCCGTGACGACGCGGCCGCTCGCGTGATGGATGCGGTACGTGCCGCGGCGCCGGGTCGTGGCGACGCGGCGCAGCTGCCGTCCCGCCAGCACGGCGGCGAGCAACCCGGCGTAGATCGCAAGCGCGAGCGCTTCACCCGTTTCCCGCCGGGCGATCGCGGTCGGGTCGTGGGCCGGGGCTGCCGGCACCGAGGCGGACGATTCGGAGGCGGCGGCCCGCAGCTCGAAGCCGGCCGCCCAGAAGCCCAGCAGGGCGAGCACGGGAAGCATGACGGCAAGCGGGTACAGGACGGGGAGGCTCCGCCGATAGCCCGGGCGCAGGCGCATCCAGTAATGGAGCCCGATCAGCCAGTGCGTCCACACGATGACGACGAGGAGCGGCTGGCGGAGCATGGCAAAGGGGCTGTCCCAGATGCCCGCGACGACCGCGTGGTACGTCGCGTCGGTGCCGACGAGCGCCTGGGACACGCGCGTGCCGAAGACGTGCGGAATGAGGAGCAGCGGAATGACAAGGCCGAGGGCGAGCTGCGCGAGTTCCCACGCCGGCATGCGCAACGTCTTGCGCCGCCAGAGCGCGTACAGGCCGAGTCCCGCATGCACCAAGAGCGCCCCGTACAGGACGAGCGTCCCGAGGGCGCTTTGCCAGACCGGCTGCAGGATGTCGAGGAGCGCCTCCTGGGCGTCGATCGAGAAGATGCCGAGCGCGTGATTGGCGAGGTGCGCCGTGACGTACGTGGCGACAATGAGCCCCGAGGCGAGCCGCGTCGCGCGAACCGCCGACACCGCGGGCCGGGTGCCGGCGGTGGCCGGGTTGACGTCAGCGGTGCGCAAAGACCCCATTGTCGGCTATGCTACTCGGCCGCGCGTGGGTGACCCCCGCGAGGCTCCGCAGGGATGGGGTCTCCACAGGACACGCCCGGCGCGCCGATATCCGGGCCGCCCCCGGCCGGCGCGGCATGGGGGCGGAGATTACAGCGGCCGCGGTTGGGCGGCACCGGCATCGCTTCCGGCGAAATGGGGAGAACGTGGAACGACTCGACAACGCGCGCATCTTGATCTACAGCCACGACAGCTTCGGCCTCGGGCACCTGCGCCGCTGCCGGGCGATCGCGCACGCGATCGTCGACCGGTACAAGGGCGTCTCGGTGCTGATCCTGTCCGGCTCGCCGATCATCGGCAGCTTCGACTTCCTGCCGCGCGTCGATTTCGTGCGCATCCCGGGCGTCGTGAAGCTGACCAACGGTGAATACCAGTCGCTGGGCCTGCACATCGACCTCGACCAGACGATGGCGATCCGGGCGGCGATCATCGAGCAGACGGCGCAGAGTTTCCGGCCGCACCTCTTCCTCGTCGACAAGGAGCCGCTCGGCCTCAGGGGCGAGGTCGCGCGCACGCTCAAGCTCCTGCAGTCGCGCGGGACGCGCCTCGTCCTGGGCCTGCGCGACATCATGGACGAGCCGCGCCTGCTCTTGCGCGAATGGAAGCGCAAGAAGGTGCTGCCGGCGCTCGAGCACCTCTACGACGAGATCTGGGTCTACGGGCTCGCGGGCTTCGCCGATCCGCTGCACGGCGTCGCCTGCCCGGCGACGGTTCGGGCGAAGATGATCTACACCGGCTACCTGCGCCGCGCCGTACCCCGGCTCAACACGACGGAGCCGCCGGTGCGCCGCGACCCGTACGTACTCGTCACCGTCGGCGGCGGCGATGACGGCATGGCGGTCCTCGACTGGGTGCTCAGCGCCTACGAGCAGGACCCGACGATCCCGGTGGGCGCCGTAATCGTGACGGGCCCGTTCATGGCGGCGGAGCAGCAGCGCCGTTTCCGCGAGCGCGCCGAGCGCCTCGGCCGCATCGAGGTGCTGACGTTCGACGCCCACCTAGAGATCCTGATGGAGGGGGCGGTCGGCGTGGTCGCGATGGCCGGCTACAACACGTTCTGCGAGATTCTCTCGCTCGACAAGCGCGCCATCCTGGTGCCGCGCGTGCGGCCGCGGCGCGAGCAGGTCATGCGCGCCATGCGTGCGGCCACGCTCGGTCTTGCGCACATGCTCGATCCCGAAGGACCGCACGAGCCCGCCGTCATGATCTCCGCGCTGCGACGCCTCGCGCTGCAGCCCGCACCGTCGGAAGTCGGCGCCGCCGAGATGCTCGACGGACTGCGCGTCATCACCGATCTGGTCGCCGAGCGCGTGCCCCGGCCGGTCCCGCGGCGCGACCGTACCGTGGCCAACGTTGGCTGAGCCCCCGATCGGACGCGCGGCGCAGCGCCGCGTGCCGT
>JBLMWW010000008.1:0-4003 GCA_050257435.1 Rudaea sp. | reverse complement strand
TCTTCGTAGGCATGCGGCCGCGAATGCGCGATGACGAGCACGCCCACGCATTCGTTGTCGCAGACGAGCGGCAACAGCAGCGAGGAGCGCACGCCGCTGCCCTCCCGGATCTTCCGCTCGTGCGGCGGCAGCTCGATCGTCGACCAGTCCGGCAGGTGCAACATCGCCCTGCTCGCGAAGACGCGCGAGGGAAAGTTGCCTGCGGGATCGATCGGGATGCGCTCCGGATGCGGATGTGGCAGAGCGTCGGCTAAACCGCCGCTGGCGCGCGCCGCCAATCGATAGTGGTCGCCATCGCGGCGCAGGACGGCGGTGAACATGGAGGGGAGGAGCTTGCTCGCCGTCACGACGATGGCGTCGAACACCGGCTGGACGTCGGTCGGCGAGCTGCTGATGACGCGCAGCATGTCGGCGGTGGCGGTCAGGCGCTCGAGTGCGCTGCGGGTCTCGTTGAAGAGCCGCGCGTTTTCGATCGCCACGGCCGCCTGCTGCGACAGGCCCACGAGGAACTCGAGCTCGGCCTGCTCGAAGGGACGCCCGCCGGTGCGCCAGACCGCCATCGCGCCCTTCACGGTCTTGCCCGCCAACAGCGGCGCGACCATGAGCCGCTCGTCCTCGTCACGACCCGTCCCCGCGATCTGGATGGCGCGCGGGTCGGCCTGCGTATCGTTGACGAACTCGGGCCGACCGGCGGCGATGATGCCGCCGATGATGCCGGCCCCGGTGCGGATCTCGGTTTCCCGGATCTGGTCGCCGACGGTGCCGAGCGCGACGATCGCGCGGTAGTTCTCGCCGTCGGCGTCCGGCAGGAAGATGGCGCTGTTGTCGCAGTGGAGCAGGTCCCTGGCGTGCTGCGCGATGCGATCCATCACGACCTCGAGGTCGAGCGTCGACGAGATGTCGCGGCCGACTTCGGCGAGGGCGGCGGTCTCGCGCGTGCGCCGCTGCGTTTCGTCGAACAGGCGCGCGTTCTCGAGCGCGATGCCCATCGTGGCGGCGACCATGCCGACGAGCCGGACCTCGGCCTCGCCGTATGCGTACTCGCGCTCGAAATCCCACACGCAGACCGTCCCGAGCACGCGCTCGCTGCCGATGATCGGCACCCACAGCGACGATATCGGCTGCCAGCCGCCCGGCACCACCTTCAGACCAAGCGCGGCCGATTCGGCCGGGGTGTTGAGGACGACGGGTCGCCGCGTGGCGATCAAGGTGTCCCAGACGCCGCCCTTCGCCGGCGGGGCCGGGGGAAATTGCTGCCTGACGCCCCTGGCATTCTCGTAGAGGTAATGAATCAGGCCGGTGGCGGGGTCGAACCAGCGCACGCTCACACTGCCACGCGCGAACACCTCGCGCAGCTTGTCGCCGACCAGCTCGATGATGGCCTGGAACTCGAGCTGCTCGGACATGCCGCGCTGGATCGCGTTGATCACCGCGAGCTCGGCGTTGCGCTGCTCGGTCTCCTTCAGCAGGCGCTGTGTCTCGTCGAAGAGGCGTGCGTTCTCGAGCGCGACGCCCATGCTGGACCCGACCGTCTTCAGAAGGCGCACGTCGGACTCGGTGAACGCATGCTCGCGCTCGTGGTTTTCGACGACGATTGAGCCGATCGTTCGGTTGCTGCCGATGATCGGCACCATCACGGCCGATTTCGCGGTATCCGTGCCCGGCAGCGTGCCGACGGCGGTCGATTCGGCGAGCGTGTTCATCACGCGCGGCTCGCGCGTCGAAGTGAGCGTTTCCCAGCTCACGGTTCGCGGCACCGACGGCGCGACGGGCGGCAGCCGCTCGCCGTGCTCGTACTCGTAGAGGTAGTGCACGACCTTTTGCTGGTCGTCGAACCAGCGGATGCCGATGTCGCCGGTGCGCAGCACTTCGCGCAGCTTGTCGCCGACGAGGTCGACGATGGCCTGGAAGTCGAGCTTGCCCGCCACGCCTTCCTGGATGCTGTTGATGACGGCGAGCTCGGCCGCCCGCTGCTCCGTTTCCTTGAGCAGGCGCTGCGTCTCGTCGAAGAGGCGCGCGTTCTCGAGCGCGACACCAAGGCTGGCGGCGATCGTCGAGAGTAGCGAAACCTCGGCGTTGCCGTAGGCGCACTCCCGCACGAAATCCTCGACGACGATCGTGCCGAGCACGCGGTCGCCCGCGTGGATCGGCACCGTGCACGACGAGCAGGCGCGATCGGTGCCGGGCATCGTGACGATGCCGAGCGCGTCCATTTCCGCGGGGCCGTTCGCGACGATGGGCGCGACGTGCTTCCGCGCGCCCTGTGGCTGCGCCATCGGCGTCGGTGCCGGAGCAAGCCGTTGCCCGTGCTCGTACTGATAGAGGTAACGGACGAGCCGATGCTTTTCGTCGTACCAGCGGATGCCGACGTTGTCGGTGCGCAGCACCTCGCGCAGCTTGTCGCCCACGAGATCGACGATCGCCTGGAAATCGAGCTTCCCGGCGACGCCCTCCTGAATGCTGTTGATGACGGCGAGCTCGGCGTTGCGCCGCTCGGTCTCGCCGAGCAATCGTTGCGTCTCGTCGAAGAGGCGCGCGCTCTGCATGGCATTGCCGAGCGAAGCCGCAATCGTCGTGAGCAGCCTTACCTCCGAATCTCCGAACGCATCCTCCCGCTCGTAGTCCTCGATCGAAATGAGGCCGCGCACGCGGTCGCCGCTGACGATCGGAACGCCGATCATCGACTTGCTTTGGTCGGTTCCGGGAAGCGCGCGTGCGTTGAGTCGCGCGTAGTCCGCAGCGCGGTTCAGGACCTGCGGGCGGCGCGTTCGAACCATCGTCTCGAATTGCCCGCCCGGCGTCGGGCGATACGGCGCGATCGCCAGGCGTTTCCCATGCTCGAAGGCGTAAAGCGGCTGGAGAAGATTCTCTTTCTCGTCGTGCCAGGCGATCGTCAGGTCCGGCGTCCGGAAGACTTCACGCAGCTTGTCGCCGACGAGGTCGACGATCGCCTGGAAGCCGAGCGCGGACGCGAGTCCCTGCTGGATCGAATCGATGAGCGCGAGCTGCGCTTCGCGCTGCGCCAGGAGCCTGCCCTTCGCATCCACGCTCGCCGGTCTCGTTGGCCGCGATCGCGGATGCCGCTTTGCTGCGGACTGTAAGGGCGCTATCGCTTGTGCCTTCCGTGGCGTGCGCGGCGGCGGCGTTGCGGCACTCCGAGGCGTCCTGGCGGTTGCCTGCCGGACGTCGTCCTTTTTGATCGTCGTACGGCCGGTGGCCCTGCGGCGGGAAGACGTCGCGCTGTCGTCCTTTGCCAAGCCTGCCGGACGTCGTTTGCGCACCGGCGCGCGCTTGCGCTCCGCCGCCCGCGACGACACCGGCTTCTTCCGCTTCGCGGCCATGCGCTTGCTCCCTCGACCTCGCAACTGACGACGCTTCGTTCTTCGCCCTCGCGGTGCCGCGTCGACGGCGCAAGACCGGGCGGGCGAACGACTGATGTTTAGGCGACGGCGGCGATAGTCTACAGGCCGGCCGTGTGCGCCGGCACACGAACGGGGTCGCACCGATGGGCGGAAACGCGGGTCGCCGGGTGGCTCGCGTTGGGCGCCTCGGCGCCGCTTCGTCGCGGCGTCCGGTGAGCGACCTCGTCAGCGCCCGTCGCCCGCGTTCGGGCTTTGCGCCGATTCTCCCGTTTGCCGCAACGTCGCGGGGGTGCCGATCGACGGCTCGGCCCTCTCCGGCGGCGGCGCCCACGCACGAATGGCGGCGAGGATCCCTTGCAGCAACGCCGTCGGCGACGGTGGACAGCCGGGAATCGCGACGTCGACCGGCAGAATGCGAGCGAGCGGGCCGATCGTCGCATAGCTCTCGCCGAAGATGCCGCCGTCTAACGCGCACTGGCCCACCGCGATGACGAGCTTCGGTTCGGGCGTTGCATCGTACGTGCGTACGAGCGCGATCGCCATGTGCTTCGACACGGGGCCCGTGACCATCAAGGCATCGGCGTGCCGCGGGCTCGCGACGTATTTGATGCCGAGGCCCTCGATGTTGTAGTAGGGATTCG
>JBLMWW010000007.1:0-10537 GCA_050257435.1 Rudaea sp. | reverse complement strand
GGATGAAGTCGTCATCCACGATGTAGCAGCCGGACATCTCGATCGACTTGATGAGTCCGAGCGGCGGCTGCTCGCAGAACGAGCCGGTGAGCACGACGCGCGCGTTGTCACGCTTCGGGCGGTCTTCCTTCTCGGCTGCGGCGAGGTACTCGCGCACGAGCGCGGTGTGGTCTTCGACCGGGAGCAACAACCCGGCGCGCAGCAGCAGGTAGACCTCCGCGGTCGGTGCGAGCCACGGCTTCGCGGCGCGGTAGGCGTACAGCTCGCGGATCGCGGCGCGGTTGTCGTTGTAGGCGCGGATCGACGCGTTCAGCTCGGCGTCGGTGATCGGCTTGCCCCGGAGCCGGCCGAGGTCGTCGCGGATGTGCTGCATCTCGTGCACGTAAAAGTCGCCGCCGATGGAATCGTCGTAGTTCTGCGGCACGTCCACGTAGCGCACGTACTTGTCCTTGAACATGATCTGCCACATGCCCGAGAGGTTGCGGATCACGTCGCAGATGGAAGGAAACAGCATGCCGTCCAGGCAATCAAGCCGCCCGGTGAGGCCGAGCTCGATCGTCGAGCGCGGGATGCGGCAGATGTAGCTCTGGTAATAGGCGTCGCCCTGGATCACCTCGATCTGGTCGCCGCCGCCGAAGATGCCGACCGGCAGCATGCCCGCGGCGTGCACCAGCTCGCGCGGCACGTAGATCGGCATGTAGCCGATCGCCTTGCGGCCTTGCGCGGCCGCCTTCCAGGCCTTGACGGCGTTGAAGTCGAGATCGTCGTACAGCGCCTGGCAGCGCGCGACGATCGCATTGACGGGCGAGACCGGGGGCGAAACGGGATTCATCAGCGGTGCTCCCATGTCGGTGCGCGCTTGGCGAGGAAGGCGGCGATGCCCTCGTTCGCGTCGCGCGTTTTCATCAGCGTGTCCACGTAAAGCCGCACGAGCTCGTCGAGGCGCTGCCGCACCGCGTCGACGACCGGCGCGCGCACGGCGGGGATTGCGCAGGCGAGCGCCGCGGCGCTCTTCGGCGCGAGGTGGGTGTCGAAGTACGCGAGCGCTGCGGCCTCGGGCTCGTCGGCGACCTCGTCGACGAGGCCGATCGCCCGCGCCTCGGTGCCGGAGATCGAGCGGCCGGAAAGGAGCAGATCCTCGGCCGCGCCGCGTCCGATCCGGTACGGCAGCAGGCACGACGCCGCGGGGGCGAACACGCCGAGCTTCATTTCCGGCTGGCCGAGCTGTGCGTCGGGCGTGGCGAAGATCCGCGTTCCCGCGAGCGCGACCTCGAGCCCGCCGCCCAGGCACTGGCCGCGCACGGCCACGAGGATCGGCGCGGGAAACTCGAGCATCGCGAGCACGAGCGCGTGCAGCGACGCGAGCATCGCGCCGCAGCGCTCGGCGAGATGCTCCTCGACGCTGGCGCCGAAGCTGAAATGCGGACCTTCGGCGTCGAGCAGAACACCGCGCAACGCGTGGCGTCCGCGATGCTGGTCCAAGGCGCCATGGAGGGCGGCAATCATTGCCGCGTCGACGATGTTCGCCTTCGGGCGCGCGAGCCGCAGCCGCAGAAGCGCGCCAGCGCGCTCGAGCCAGGCCTTGAGAGGAGGCTCGCCCATCACATCACTCTCGCCGCTTGTTGCGCGGCTGGATCGCCTCGCATAGGGTGCCCGCCCAGCTCTCGCCGGCCGCGAGCTTCTGGCGCAACAGCACGAAGTCCGCCTCGCGATCGTCCTTCGTGCCCTCGTTGAACGCGGTGAACCCGGCGCGCGCCTCCGTCATCATGTTGAGCGCGAGCCAGGCGCGCGAGTTCTCCTTGTTGCGGTTCCACGCGTCGAGCTTCGGCTTGCGCAATTCCTCGAGCGTCTTCGTCGTGCAGTCGGGGAACGTGAGCAGGAGCTTCGCGCAAAGCGCCTCGACGCGCTCGTCGAGCGCGGCGAGGTCCACGCTGCCGCGTGCGAGCAGCGCCTTCGCTTCCTTCGCCGCATCGCCGGTCTTCGGCTCGCCGAAGACGAAGCGGCCGTAGTCATCGAAGACGCGCTTTGTCTCGACGAGCGGATTGGCGACGTAGCGGCCATCGACCTTGAGCGCCGGCGCGATGTCGGCGAGCATTCCCCAGTGGTACGCCTTGTGCGCGGAGAAGGGCTCGCACAGCACGCCGGCGACCATCGCGCGCTCGGCCCCGATGATCGGCGGCAGGAAGTCGGTCGCGCCGCCGATCGGTGCCGAGCCGTGCTTGGGACCGGCCTGGCCGAAGCGGGCGAGGTCCTGCGCGAGCGAGAAGTCGCAGGCCATCCCGATCTCCTGGCCGCCGCCGATACGCATGCCGTTCACGCGGCAGACGACCGGCTTGTCGCAGCCGAGGATCGCCGACACCATGTCGTTGAAGAGCCGCATGTACTGGCGGTACTCGAGCGGCCGACCCGCGTAGTACTCGGCGTACTCCTTGGTGTTGCCCCCGGTGCAAAACGCCTTGTCGCCAGCGCCGGTGAAGACGACGCAGTTGACGTCACGCGCGTTCGAGGCGGCGCGGAACGCGAGGATGACGCCCTTCACCATGTCCGTCGTGTACGAGTTGAATTGCGCCGGGTTGTCGAGCGTGATCCAGGCGTTGAAGAGGCCGGCGGCCGGCGTGCCGTCGGGGCGGTGCGCGGGCCGAAGCTCGTAGCGCACGCCCGGCCGGGCGATGTCGTCGGCGAGGTCGTGCGACTTGAGGTCCAGCGGGGCGAGCGTGTCGGGAGCGTTCATGGCGAGCCTCGGGTCACGCCGGCACGAGCACGGCGCGCCGGTGGATTGCGTGGTGGTGGACGGCGGCGAAGACGTCGTTGATGTCGTCGAGGCGGCGCGCCTCGACGAACGGCTTCACCTGGATGCGCCCGTCCAGCACGAGGTCGAGGGCCGCCGGGTAGTGCTCGGGCGGGCAGCCCCAGTTGCCGATCGCGCGCGCGTCGAACGCCATCAGGTTGGACAGGCGCACCTCGACCTTGTCCATGGTGAAGCCGACGATCGACAGCGTCGCGCCGTGCACGAGCAAGCCGAACGCGGCCAGTTGACCCGCCGCGGTCCCCGAGCATTCGAAAATGAACCATTCGGTCGCCGGCAGGCCGTTGCGCCGGGCGAAGTCCGCGATCGCCGCCTTCTGCCCCTTGGCGTCCATGGCGCGCGCGTCGAGCGCGAGCGCGGCGCCGTGGCGGGCGATCGTCTCGAGCTTCGCGGGATCCACGTCGATGGCGACGACGTGTGCGCCGGCCGCATGCGCGATCTGCGCGCAATACCCGCCCACGCCGCCGACGCCGACGACGATCGCCAAGCTGCCGGGGCGCACGCCGGCCTTGCGCACCGCCTGATAGGGGGTGGTGACGGCGTCCGCGACGATCGACACTTCGGCGAGCGTCAGGCCCGCGCGGGCGAGGCGGTCGAGCTCGACCTCGCAAAGCCCGCGCGCCGGCACGAC
Source organism: Rudaea sp. (assembly GCA_050257435.1). Taxonomy (GTDB): domain Bacteria; phylum Pseudomonadota; class Gammaproteobacteria; order Burkholderiales; family Casimicrobiaceae; genus VBCG01. The sequence goes on along the minus strand of JBLMWW010000007.1, from coordinate 7,100 downwards.
GATGTGCGTGGCGAAGCCGCCCTGGATGTCGTTGCCGGGCATCTTCTGGCGGCGGCAGATCGTGCTTAAGCCCCGCGCGCACAGATCGCACTCGCCGCATGGCAGCACCGCCGGGACGATGACGGCCTTGCCCTGCCAGGCCGCGGCGCCCGGGCCGGCCGCGACGACCGTGCCGCTGATCTCGTGGCCGAGCGCGAGCGGCGGCGGCTGGTTGGTGCGCACGCCGTCGTAGAAGTATCCGAGGTCGGTGTGGCACACGCCGCAGCCCGCGATCGCGACGACCACCTCGCCCGCGCCCGGCTCGAACGCGACCGGCGAGCGCACGAGCGGCGCGTTGGCGGCGGTCATCAGCCAGCGGTAACCTTCGATGCGCATCGTTGCCCCCGTGTCCGGCGCGCTTTGCGGCATTATGGTACCGTAATACCAATTTGGCGCAACCGATGGATTGCATCCTCCCCGCGACATCGTGCGGGCGCCTTGATCTGCGTCAACGCATGCGCTTCGCGCAAAACGTCTACTTGGGCCGTCGGGTATTTCCGGGAACGAACGTGGAAACAGTGACTCGAGTTGCACCGCGCGAGGGGACGCTCGCGTCGCCCGAGCGGCCGCTCGCGGCGGGCGCGGCGTCGTCGCTGTCGATCGCGATCGCGGGCAGCGGCGGGAGCGGCGTGATGACCGCCGGCACGCTGCTGCTCGAGGCCGCGGCGAAAGCGGATCTCTACGGCCTGATGGTGCGCACGAGCGGGCCGCAGATCCGTGGGGGCGAGGCCGCCGCGCTGGTGCGCCTCGCCGATCGCGAGGTCGGGTCGCTGGGCGACGGCTTCGATCTCCTGATCGCGATCGACTGGCAGAACGTGAGTCGCTTCGCCGACGAGATCGCGCTCGGCGCGACGAGCGTCGTGATCGGCGACGCGGACGAGGGCGAAATGCCCGAGGTCTTCCGCGCGAGCGGTGCGCGTTACGTGCCACTGCCGCTCAAGAAGACGGCGAAGTCGATCGCGGGAAGCTGGATCAACATGGTGGCGCTGGGCCTCGCCGGCGCGCTCGTGGATCTGCCGGCCGCGGCGCTGGAGGCGGCGCTGCGCGACTCGTGGAAGCGCGCGGACGACGCCCTGCGCGCGAACGTGGCCGCGCTGCACGCGGGCATGATCGCCGCGCGCGCAATCGACGGCGTGCCGCAATTGCGCCGCGAATCGCGTCCGCACGGCGCGCGCTGGCTCCTCTCCGGCAACGAGGCGGCCGGCTACGGCGCGTTGCGCGGCGGCGTCCGCTTCGTCGCCGCCTATCCCATCACGCCCGCGACCGAGCTGCTCGAATGGATGGCGCCGGCGCTGGCGAAAGTCGGGGGCACGCTGGTGCAGGCGGAAGACGAGCTCGCGTCGGTGAACATGATCATCGGCGCCTCGTACGGCGGCGTTCCTTCGCTCACCGCGACGGCGGGGCCCGGGCTCGCGCTGATGACCGAGGGGATCGGGCTTGCGGTGGCGGCCGAGGTGCCGATCGTCGTCGTCGACGTGATGCGCGGAGGGCCATCGACGGGCATTCCGGCGAAAAGCGAGCAAAGCGACCTCTCGTTCGCAGTGGCGGGCCTGCACGGCGACGCGCCACGCCTCGTGCTGGCGCCGACGTCGATCGCCGACTGCCTCGCCACGACGCAGTGGGCGGTGCACCTCGCCGAGGCGCTGCAGGCGCCGGCCATCGTCCTCTCCGACCAGTTCATGGGGCAGTCGCGCGCGATCGTCGAGCGGCCGGCTGCAATGAACTGCTTGGCGCAGCGCGTCACCGCGGCGGCGCACGCTCCCGACTACAAGCGCTATCGCGACACGCCAAGCGGCATCTCGCCCATGGCGATTCCCGGGACCCCGGGCGTCGTCTACACCGCCGATGGGCTCGAGCACACGGAGGCGGCCATTCCGAGCAGCCAGGCGCGCGACCACCGGCTGCAACTCGACAAGCGCGCGCGCAAGCTCGCCGAACACGATTACGGCGAGCGCTGGGCCGATGTCGAAGGCGAGGGCGACATCGCGGTGATCACGTTCGGCTCGGCGACCGGACCCGTGCGCGAAGCGCTCGCGCGCGCCGCCGAGCGCGGCGTGCGCGCGCGGCTCGTCGCCTTGCGCCTGCTCGCGCCGATCGATCCCGCACGCTTCTCGTCCGCGCTCGACGGCGTGCACCGCGTGCTCGTCGTCGAGCAGAACCACGGCGCGCAGCTCTATCGCTACCTGCGTGCGATGGTGGATCTGCCGGGCCGTGCCGCGAGCTTCCATCGGCCCGGCCCGCTGCCGCTGCGCCCGGGCGAGCTCACCTCGGCGATCCTCGACTGGAGCCGGTCATGAACGACGTCGCCACGTCCGCGCCGCGCACGGCGCAAGCCTACAAGTCCACCTACAAGCCGATCTGGTGCCCGGGATGCGGCGATTACTCGGTGCTCTCCTCGGTCACCAAGGCGCTTGCGAAGCTCGACCTGCCGCCCGAGGAGGTCGTCGTCGTGTCGGGCATCGGCTGCTCGTCGCGCATTCCGGCCTACACGAATTGCTACGGATTCCATGGCGTGCACGGGCGCGCGCTGGCCGCGGCGACCGGCCTCAAGGTCGCGCGTCCCGAGCTCACCGTGCTCGTCACCGGCGGCGACGGCGACGGCTACTCGATCGGCGGCAACCATTTCCTGCACGCCTGCCGGCGCAACGTCGATCTCACCTACATCGTGATGGACAACCACGTGTACGGCATGACCAAGGGCCAGCCGTCGCCGACCACCGAGCCCGACTGGGATTCGAAGCTTTCGCCGGGCGGCACGGGCCTGCGCGTGTTCCACCCGCTGGTCGTCGCGCTCGCCGCCGGCGCGAACTTCATCGCGCGCGCATTCTCCGGCGATCCGAACGGCACCGCGGACATCATCGCGCAGGCGGTTCGTCATCCGGGCTTCTCGTTCGTCGAGATCCTGAGCCCGTGCGTCACGTTCCGCCCCGAGCAACGCGCGTGGAAGGAGCAGGCGCGGCCCGCGCCCGTCGCGCCGACCGACGATGCCGCACGCGCCGCGCGCCGGCTGATGACCGACGACGGCTTCAACATCGGCGTGCTGTTCCACGGCAATCGTCCGACGTGCCCGCTCGGTCCGAGCCGACCCGCGTGCACGCCCGACGCGCTCGAGGCGGAGTTCACGCTATGAGCGCCGCAGGGCCGTCCCGACGGACGTCTGCGCGAGCGGCGGCGAAGCCGAGGCTCACAGAGCGCGTCCGCGAGCGTGGACGGGAGGCCGACAACGTGAAGCTGCGATCGCCAAGCGAGTTCCATGAGGCCGAAGCTCGCCCCCTCCCTGGGAGGGGGAGGCTGACCGCGCAGCGGTCAGCTTCGCGGGAGACTGACCTATGACCGCGATGGAAGTGTCTGCGCCGCGCACGCTCGCCGAGTTCATGGCGCTCGCCGTCGCGATGGAAAGCGAGGCGGCGCAACGCTATGCCGATCTCGCCGACGCGATGGAGATGGCCAACAACGTCGAGGTGGCGGGACTGTTCCGCCGCATGGCGAGCATCGAGAGCGGGCACGCGCGCACGCTCATGGCCGACATGGGCTGGCACGACGCTCCGGCATCGTCCGAGGTCGCCGCCACCCCCGCCCCCGATGGCGCGGAAACGCCGGCCATGGAGGACGTGCACTACCTCATGCAGCCCTATCACGCGCTCGCGATCGCGCTCGATTGCGAGGAGCGCGCGCAGCGCTTCTACGCGAGTCTCGCGCGACACGCGGTCGATGACGCGGTGCGCGAAGCCGCGCGCGCGCTCGAAGACGAGGAACGCGAGCACGTCGCCCTCGTGCGCGCATGGATGGCGAAGGTGGAGAAGCCCGCCGACAACTGGTCGGACGACCCCGATCCGCCGCGCTACACGGATTGACGCCGCCGGACGCTTCGCGCCGCCGAACTCAGCGCAGCCTGCGGCAGATCACCTGGATCGGGTGCGTGCGGCCCTCCTCGATGTTGCGGGCGGCGTTGCGCGTCTTCTCCGGGGCCGTTGCGCCCAGAAGCAAGTGGATGCCGAGCGGCGGCAGCTCGCCGCGCTCGGCCCTCTCGATCGCCGTCCTGTAGGCGGCGAGGTACTTGTCGCCCGTGTCCTCGACGACGATATCCTCGAACCCGGCGCGCTCCAGCATGGCGCGCGTCTGCGAGGGAGCCACGAGATAGGCGCCGCTTCCATCCTCGGACCAGGGCAGCGGGTAGTGCGGCTCGCCCGCCGCTCCGAGGCCGTGCTCGGTCAGCGCAAAGAAGGCGCCCGGCTTGAGGACCCGAAATGCTTCCGCGAAGAATGCATCGCGGTTTCCGACGTTCATCGTGACGTGCTGGCTGTACGCGCCGTCGAAGGCCGCGTCGGAATACGGCAGCCGCTCGCCGTCGCCGTGCTCGATGGTCACGCGGGATTCCATGCGCACGAGCGCGCTCAATCGGTTGCCTGCCCGCACGAACGAGGGCGTGATGTCGATGCCGGTGACGTGGCATTGAAATCGCTTGGCGATGTACCGCGCCGGCCCGCCGAGCCCGCATCCGATGTCGAGAATTCGCTGGCCGAGCGCAATGGGCAGCCGATCCGCGAGGTCGACCGTCGCGGGGTAGCCGCGCGCGTGGAGATGGTCGACCGGCGCGAGATCCTCGATCGTCAGGCTCTCGAGAGGCTTCGACATCTTCCGCAGCGCGGACACGATCGTGTCGTAGGCATCGACCTGGCTCCAGTGATCGGCGATCGCAGACGAGCTGTGCATGTTGGCCTCCTTTCGCATCCGTGTGTCGAAAAGCGCGTGCGCGGCGGCGGCGCTCGAGTCGATGCCGGGCGCCCGCATCGTCGGCGCGGGTATCCGGCGTCCGGGACGCCGGCCTCTTCACGCGCCGGCAGGATTTGGACGCTGCTTCGACTCGCGCGTTCGGCTGCGAGGGTAGTCGAAGTCGCCCCGCCGGTCGCGCCGGCGCAATGCTCGAATTGCACGCGCCCTTCCTTGCCCATGTCGGCAGACAGCCTGCGACGGGTCGATTGCCTGATCGGTGGCCGGTTCGGCGAGGTATGCGGGCCGGCCGACCTGCGGACTGGCGAGCCCTTCGATCGGCATGGAACAATGAGCGCGCAGGGCGCCCCGAAGCGCGAAGTGTGGAGGGGCGGCCTGACGATGTGCCTGCGCCTTGCGCGGGCGACCGTCCATTGCCGCAGGGAGTCGTGATGATCCGAACGTTTGCCGCCGCATTGATCGCATCGTTGGTCGCCGCCTCGACGGCGCTCGCGCAGGCCGGCGCACCCGCGGCCGCCGCGCCCGCGGCCGCTGCACCCGTCGCCGCCACGCCGGCGGCCAGCGCCACGTCGGGGGCGCCCGCGGCCGCCGCGCCCGTATTGCGTCAGGACGCGCGTGCGCACGATGACGCGGACGCGCGCGAATGCCTGGAATTCCTGACCAACATCGGCGTGATCCGCTGCGCCGAGAAGTACCGCAGTAACGCCAGGCGCCCGCAGCACTGATCTCGCTTCGCCCCACGCGGGCTTGATCTGCATCAAGAAAGTCTGAAAAACCGCGCGGGACCGGCACGCAACACAACGGGTTGGGTTAAGTTGGTGGCTGGCCACAAGATGTTGTGCCGCCCCTCTGGAGGCCCTACCCATGCCCGATCCGGCCGCAGCCCCCGTCCTCCCGGCGATCGTCGTCAAGCGCGACGGTAGCCGCGTCGCCTTCGACCTCGCCAAGATCACGTCGGCCATTGCGCGCGCCGGAGCGGCCACGGGGGAATTCGGCCCGGACGAAGCGGTGCGGATCGCGGCCCGTCTGCGGCGCGTGGCCGCGCTCGGCAAAGCGGCGCTCACGGTCGAAGCGATCCAGGACGCGGTCGAGCTCGCGCTGGTGCGGGCGCGCCATCTGCGCACGGCACGCGCGTACATCGTCTACCGCGAGCGCCATGCGCGGCTTCGCGCCGACAAGCAGACGGTGGTCGACGTGGCGGCGTCGGTGAACGAATACCTCGAGCAGCAGGATTGGCGGGTCAACGCCAACGCGAACCAGGGCTATTCGCTCGGCGGCCTCATCCTGAACGTTTCGGGGAAGGTCGTCGCCAACTACTGGCTGTCGCACGTCTATTCGCCGGAGATCGGCCGCGCGCACCGCGAGGCCGACGTGCACATCCACGACCTCGACATGCTCGCCGGCTACTGCGCGGGCTGGTCGCTGCGCCAGCTCCTCCACGAGGGGCTGAACGGCGTGCCGGGCAAGGTCGAGGCGGCGCCGCCGAAGCACATGACGAGCGCGATCGGGCAGATCGTCAACTTCCTCGGCACGCTGCAGAACGAATGGGCGGGCGCACAGGCGTTCTCGTCGTTCGACACGTACATGGCGCCGTTCGTGCGCAGGGACGCGATGCCCTACGACGACGTGCGCCAGTGCATCCAGGAGCTGATCTACAACCTCAACGTGCCCTCGCGCTGGGGCACGCAGACGCCGTTCACCAACCTGACGTTCGACTGGGTGTGCCCCGAGGACCTGCGGGAGCAGGTTCCCGTGATCGCCGGGGAGGAGATGCCGTTCGCCTATGGCGACCTCCAGGCGGAGATGGACATGATCAACCGGGCATACATCGACGTGATGACCGCGGGCGACGCGAAGGGGCGCGTGTTCACGTTCCCGATCCCCACGTACAACGTCACGCCCGACTTCGACTGGGATCATCCGAACACCGAGGCGCTCTTTGCGATGACGGCGAAGTACGGCCTGCCGTATTTCCAGAACTTCATCAACTCCGAGCTCAAGCCGAACATGATCCGCTCGATGTGCTGCCGGCTGCAGCTCGACCTGCGCGAGCTCCTGAAGCGCGGCAACGGGCTCTTCGGCTCGGCGGAGCAGACCGGCTCGGTGGGCGTCGTGACGCTCAACTGCGCGCGTCTCGGCTACCTCCATCGCGGAGACGAGCCGGCGCTGCTCGCCCGCGTCGACGAGCTGCTCGAGCTCGCCCGGCAGAGCCTCGAGGTCAAGCGCAAGGTGATCCAGCGCCATATCGACGGCGGGCTCTTCCCGTACACGAAGCGCTACCTCGGCACGCTGCGCAACCACTTCTCCACCATCGGCGTGAACGGCGTGAA
>JBLMWW010000006.1:0-7438 GCA_050257435.1 Rudaea sp. | reverse complement strand
GCCTGCGAATGCCGCGCGCCCACACCTGCTCGGCGAGGCGGCCGACGATCTCGATGCCGGTCAGGTCGCCCTTGTGCACCGTGCGGTCGAACGTCTGCCCGGCGAACGCCTTCTGGTGCACGGTGCCGTCGGGATTGCGATCGAAGAAGCAGCCAAGCTCGTTTTCGAGCTCGTGGATGCGCGTGATGGCGCCGGTGACCAGCGTCCATGCGAGATCCTGGTTCGGCAGCCACTTGCCGCCCTCGATCGTGTCCATGAAGTGGCGCTCGACGGAGTCGCCGGCGGCGAGCGCGACGTTGTACCCGCCCTGGACCATGCGGGTGCACCCGCACTTGCCGAGCAATCCCTTGACGGCGATCGTGATGTCGAGCGACGGCGCCGCCTGGTGCGCGTGCAGCGCGGCGAACAGCCCCGCGCCGCCGGCGCCGAGGATCAGGACGTCGGTGCGAAGCCTGCGGACGTCCATCAGGTTTTGACGTTCAAGGCGGCGAGCGCGGCCGCGCGGCGGCCGCGTGCCGCATGGTCGACGGTGTCGTAGAGGCTGCCGCCGTGGCTGTCCATCGCGACCAGCAACGGTCCGAAGTCGCGGATGCGGAACTGCCACAGGCTCTCGGGATTGAGGTCGTCGAGGTCGACGTCCTCGATCGCCTCGATCCACGTCGTCTCGAGCGCGGCGGTGCCGCCGACGATCGCGAGATACACGCCGCCCAGCTCGCGGAACGCCGCGACCGACGCCGGACCGAGCCCGCCCTTGCCGACGATGATGCGCACGCCGAGATCGCGCATCAGCGGCTCGGTGAAGCGCTCCATGCGCATGGACGTCGTCGTGCCGATGCATACCGGCGCGTAGCCGGTGGGATATTGCGCCGACGGCGCCACCTTGCGCACGTTGGGCGCGGTGTGGATGACCGCATGGCCGCGCAGATCGAGGCGCGTCGTTCGCCCGCGATCGAAGAGCGCGATCTGCGTGGCGTCGCGGATGCCGAAGAGCCGATGCTGCAGCGTGACGGTGTCGTCGACGCGCAACCGCCGGATCGCTTCCTCGTCGACCGGCAGCGTCAATTCATAGTGCGCCATGGCGCGATTTCCTCGAGGTTCAGACGGCCACTTCGGGCGCGCGATGACGGTCGATCCAGTACCCCCACGCGACGAAGAGCCAGCCGAGAATGCCGGTGACGGCGAGCGCCGTGACGCTGGGCGGCGGCGGGCCGAAGACGCTCGCCACGTAGATCGCGGCGAGCACGACGACGAGCGCCCAGTAGACGACGCGTCCTCGGGCATCGCGCGGCGTCGTCGCCCGTGCATAGAGCCACGCGCCGGCGCCGAACAGCGCGAACTCGACGAGCAGCGTCCCGGCCAGCGAGTTCCACAGCCCGAGCCCGAGCCTCGGGCCGCCCGGCCAGGTCGGCATGTCGGGACGGTGCGCGACGACGTCGAGCACCCAATGCGACATGACCAGCACGGCGAGCCACGCGGCACCGCGCCAGTCCCTGCGCAGGACGCCGTAGACCACGGCGAACAATGCCGCCCATCCGATGTCTGCGACCAGGCTGTGCGAATAGGGATACGAGACGAAGTCGAGCGGGGTCACCGTCGTGATGCCCGGGACGATGCGCACCTGCTCGGCGCCGAGCAGCACCAGCACCGGCCACAGTGCATCGGCCCATTGCGCGGCGAGCACCGTGGTGCCGAGCGACAGCCCCGGCGCCACGCGCTTCACGGCCAGGGCGACGCCGAAGTGGCCGATGAACATTCAAAACGTCGTCAGTAGCCGTACGCCACGCCCGTCTCTGTGAAGAGCGCGCTCGCGCGCCGTGCCGAATGACACTGCATGTTCACCGCGACCGGGTTCATCGTGATGTGCGTCGCCGCCAACTCGACGTGCACCGCGAACGCGGTCGCATCGCCGCCGAGCCCTTGCGGTCCGACGCCGAGCAGGTTCACCGCCTTGGAAAGCTCCTCTTCGAGCGCTGCACCTTCGGCATCCGCGCACCGCGTCCCCAACGGCCGCGTCGCGGCCCGCTTGGCGAGATGCACGCACAGGTCCGCCGTCCCGCCGACGCCGACCCCGACGATCGTCGGCGGACACGTCTTGCCGCCCGCGTCCAGGACGCAGTCGACGACGAAGCGCTTGATGGCGTCGACGCCCTCCGCGGGAATCGCCATCCGCAGCCACGAATTGTTCTCCGACCCCGAGCCCTTCGGGATCATTTCGATGCGCAGGCCCTCGAACGCATCGCTGAAGTCGACGTGGATGACCGGCACGCCCTCGCCGCACGACGTGTGCTCGTTCCTCCTGGTCAGCGGGTGCACTACCGACGAGCGCAGCGGATGCTCGCGCGTCGCGCGCTCACAGCCGCGCCGGATGGCCGCCTTCAATTGCACGCCGTCGACGACGACGTTGCGGCCGATCGTGACGTTGTAGATCGGGATCCCGGTATCCTGGCACAGCAGGTTGTCGGTCTCCTCGGCCACCGCGATGTTCTTCACCATCACGCCGAGCACGCGCTGCGCCGTCTTGTCCGTTTCGCGCGCGACGAGCGTGTCGAAGCCGCGCTTGACGTCGGGCGGCAGCATCTTGAGCGCCCGGATGTAGAGTTCCTTCGCGGCGTCTTCGACGCGGACGGGATCGATGCGGAGCGTCATGAGCGCCAGTCATCCATTGAGTGCGAACAGCAGCGCAAAGGCGAGTGCGACCGCCACGACGAGCGCGATGGCGGTCTTCTGCCACTCCGCCCGCCAGCCGACGAACTCGACCAAGAGCAATCGTACGCCCCCCGCCAGGTGCGCGGCGAGCGCGAGCACGAGAATCGTCTCGGCGGCCTTCACGGCCGGCTGCCGCGTCCAGTCGAGGAAGTCGTCGAACGCCGCCGGCCGCGCGATGGCCTGTGACAGCGCGAAGAAATGCACCGGAAGGAACACCGCGAGCACGAGGCCCGACACCCGGTGCACGACGAACGCCCAGAAGCCGGAGTGACCGCGCGCGCCGGTGTCGCTGCGCCTGATCCGCGGTGAATCCGGGACGGCGGGCGTCGCCATCGTCAGGACGAAAGCAGAAGAACGGCGTAGAGGCCGCCGATCAGCAGGACCAGCGCGAACACGGCGAGCACGACGTCGATGCCGCGCCCGCGCCACCGCAGCCATTCCTCCGCGACGACGCGGAAGCCGAGCGGCGCGTGAATGGCCGCCGCGACGACGAAGACCGTATAGAACGCCGGCCACAAAGCGCTCGCGTGCACACGCGCGACGATCGCCTGCGACGAGAGGCCGTGGCGCACCGCGTAGATGATCGTCGCGAGATGCACGACCACGCAAAACGCGAGCGCCGCCGCCGACGCACGCTGCAGAACGAAGCGCCAGGCGGCGAAGCGGACGTCGCGCGCCTCCGCGACGTTGCCGGGCGCGACCGTCGGCGACTCGCCGTCGGTCACAGCTCCCCCTTCAGGGCGGCGATCGATACCCGCCGCTTCAGGCTCGCGATCGAGGCGGTCGGCGAGAGATGCTTCGGACAGCGCTCGGTGCACGATTGGTGCGTATGGCAGGCGAGGCAGCCGGCGTCGCCCGCGACGGCGCGAAGCCTCCGTACGCCGTCGCCGTCGCGGACGTCGTTCACGAGCGTGAACGCGCGATTGAGGGCCGCGGGTCCGAGATAGCCGGGATTCCAGCCGACGACGTCGCACGATGCGTAGCACACCGCACACCCGATGCATTCGATCGTCGCGTCGATTGAGCGTCGCGCCGGCGATTGCGGCGACACTTTCGCGAAATCGTCGCGGCGCGTGGCGGTGGACCGGAACTCGCCGCGCGCCGCGGCCCACTTGTCGAAGAACGGCGCCATGTCAACGACGAGGTCGCGCACGATCGGCAGGTGATGCAACGGCGCGATCTCCAGCGTGCCGGTGCCGGCGACCGCGTCAACGTGCGTGCGGCACGTCCAACGCGCCTTTCCGTTCACGGTCATCGCGCACGATCCGCACATGCCGACGCGGCAGGCGTACCGGTACGCGAGCGAGGGATCGACGTGGCGCTGGACGTGCGTCACGACGTCGAGGACCGTCTGCGACGCGCGCCGGGGCACGTCGTAGCGCGCGAACGCGCCGTCCGCGGTGCCGCGCCAGATCAGGACCGGAAAAGTCGAGGACGTGCCGGAAGTCACTTCCCGGACATGGTAGCAGGCGCGCCTCGCGCCGCAGCGGCGGACGCGACTTGCCGCGAGCCGAGTCAGGGAGGGGCCGCTCGCGACTTGCGCCAACCCGCGGCCAGAGTCCGATCGAAAGACCTGCCTGGCGCAAAGCGGAAGCGAAACCACCGCCGAGCAAGAAGTCGCTGGTATGAAGAGGCGAACCGGCGAACGGCGGTGCTAGGCGCGAATGGCGGTGCTAGCCGCGAATGGCGCCGCTCCCTTAGCGCGCCGAATGGCCCGCGAGCTTGATTTCCACCTTGTCGCCCTCGTCGAGCGACGCGTAGTACTCCTGCAGGATCGCCAGAACTTCGGGCCGGCTGAACTCCGCCGGCACCGGCTGGCCCTCCGAGAGCCACTTGCGCAGTTTCGTTCCCGACACGAGCAGACGATCCTTGTCCTCGTGCGGACACGTGCGTCCCGACGCCATGCCGCCGCAGCGGTAGCACCAGAACGTCCAATCCATCTTGAGCGGCTGCGTGACGAGCGAGCCCGGCGGAATCTCGTCGAAGATGCGGTGCGCGTCGAACGGCCCGTAATAGCTGCCGACGCCCGCATGGTCGCGCCCGACGATCAGATGCGAGCAGCCGTAGTTCTGGCGAAAGAGCGCGTGCAGCAGCGCCTCGCGCGGGCCCGCGTACCGCATGTCGAGCGGATAGCCGGCCTGCACGACGGTGCCGGGGCGAAAGTAGTTCTCGATCAGCGTCGCGATCGCGCGCGTGCGCACCTCGGCCGGGATGTCGCCGGGCTTGAGGTTGCCGAGCAGCGAATGCACGAGCACGCCGTCGGACACCTCGATCGCCACCTTCGCGAGGTACTCGTGCGAGCGGTGCATGGGATTGCGCGTCTGGAACGCCGCGACGCGCGACCACCCGAGGCGCTCGAACTCGGCCCGCGTCTCCGCGGGCGTCATGAAGAGCGCCCCGTATTTCGCCTTGAAGCCGCCGTCGGAGAGCACCTTCACCGGCCCCGCGAGGTTGACGTCCGGCTGCTGCATCACGAGCGCAACACCCGGGTGCTCGGGATCGACGGTGCGGAACACCGCCTGGCATTCGTGCGCCTTGTCGATGCCGTACTTCTCGGTCACGCGCATCGTCGCAAGCGGCGCGTCGTCGTCGGGATCGAGCAACGTGACCTCGTCACCTTGCGCGATGCCGTTCGCGGTGGCGGGGTCGACGGAAAGCGTGATCGGGATCGGCCAGAACAGGCCCGACGCGGTGTGGAGGCGGTCGCACACGCCCTGCCAGTCGGCGTGCGTCATGAAGCCTTCGAGCGGCGTGAAGCCGCCGATGCCGAGCATGATGAGATCGCCCTTTTCCCGCGAGCTCACCCGCACCTTGGGAAGCGACGCCGCGCGGGCCGTTTCGGCGGCGAGCTCGCTGCCGGCCAGCATCCGCGGCTTGAGGGAGCCGCCGCCGTGGGGCGGCACGAGACGAGATGGCATGGGGATCCTCGGTGACGACAGGACGCTATTGTCTTGTCATGGAGCGCCGCGGGCAAACGGCTCTTCTGATCTGCCCATAAATTGCGATGATAGGTCGAACAGGATGCGTCACGTACGCTCGGCGGTGAGCGCTGACAGGCGCGTCTTGGCGAACGACACGAAGCTCGTGACCATCTGCGAATGGAAGCGCTCCTTGGGATAGACGACCGACAGATGGCGCACGAGCCGCGGCGCCAGCAGGATCTGCACGAGCTGGCCGAGGCGAATCTCGTTGACGATCGCCGCCTTCGAGATGATCGCGAAGCCGAGCCCCGTCGCGACGAGGCCCTTGAGCGCCTCCGGGCTTCCGACCTCCATCACGACCGACAGTGAATCGGCCGGCACGCCGGCCTTCTCGAAGTAGTGGTCGGTCACCTCGCGCGTACCCGATCCCGGCTCCCGCGTGACGTAGGCGTGCTGCCGAAGCGCACGCGCGGTCACCGATTTCTGGGACGCGAGCGGATGCGACGGCGCGCAAATGACCTTGAGCTCGTCCTCGCAACAGACCTCGCTGATGAGCGTCGGGAAGTGCGAATCACCCTCGATGAACCCGAGATCGAGCGTGCGCTCCTCGATGCGGCTTTGCACCGCCCCCGAGTTCGCCACGATGAGCCGCGGCACGAGTGCCGGGTAGCGCGCCTTGAACTCGCCCAGCACCTGTGGCAACAGGTATTCGGCGACCGTCGTGCTCGCGCCGATCAGAAGCGGACCGGCGACCTGGCCGCCCATCTCCTTGACGCGCGTGTCGAGCTCCGACGAAAGCGAGAGGATGCGCTCGGCGTAGTCGAGGACGACCTGTCCCTCGGCCGTGAGGGTGATGCCGCCGTGCGTGCGGTCGAAGAGCCGCGTGCCGAAATGGTCCTCGAGCTGGCGGATCTGGAACGTCACCGCCGGCTGTGTCATGAACAGCGCTTCCGCAGCCCTGGTAAACGAAAGATGCTTGGCGACTGCGTGGAAAACCTGGAGGCGCCGGTCCGCCATCGTGCGTGCCCACTCGCGTTTCGGATCGCGTATTCAAGCACAAACGCGTTCGCAGCCGATTTGTCGTGGCTCAAGGAAGCGGCTTCGCGTCCGCGCAGCCCTCGGCGCTCCTATGGCCGCATCGACGGCGTGAATCTCACTTCGAATTGCATCGTGGTGAGGTCGCCAATCGCGAAGGTCGCAGGCGCCCCGATGCCGGCGACGGTGCCGGGATTGACGATTGCCGTGGTCCCGCCCTTGACGTTGTCAACGCGGTCGATCCCTGCCTCGTGCGAATGGCCGCAGCAGACGAGGTCGAAGTCGCCGGTGCAGGCCATCGCGTAACCGTACTCGGGATAATGCATGGCGAAGATGCGGCGCCCCGTCCATTCGACGCGCAGATCCATCCCGTGGTAATGCAAGCGCCCGCCGCTCGCGGCGGCGAGCCGGTGCAGCGCATGCGGATCGCCGAGGTTGTTGCCGTGAACGAGATGGAGCGGAACGCCGGCTTCCATCGACGGTCGCAGCGTGTGCCCGCCGATCAGGTCGCCGCAGTGGATGATCGCCTGCGCCCCTTGCGCGACGGCCTCGAACACCGCGCTGGCGAGCGCGTCGGCGCGGTCGTGGCTGTCGGAAACGATGCCGATTTTCATTTTTTCTCGTGGGTCTGCACGAAGGCGAGTCGGGGGCTGCCGTGGCCCTCGCGCTTCAGGCGATCGCCTGATAGTACAGATTCTGCGGATGCCTCGCTTCGGCGAAGAAATACCAGCGCTCGGCGACGAGGCCGGCGAACTGGACCGCGAACGCCGCAACGA
>JBLMWW010000005.1:0-8615 GCA_050257435.1 Rudaea sp. | reverse complement strand
GCCGGGGGTGATCGCGCGGTGGTTCCCGCAGCGACTGCTCGAGCAGCCGACACCGATGATCACGCGCGTGCGCGCGACGCTGGAAGCGACGTCGCCGCGAGGCTACGTCGCGTGCTGTGCCGCCGTGCGCGACATGGACCTGCGGCGCGCGCTGCATCGCATCCGCGTGCCCACGCTCGTCATCGCGGGGATCGAGGACGTCGCGACGCCGCCGTCCGACGCGCGCTTCATCGCGGAGCACATCCCAGGCGCACGCTATGTCGAGTTGCCCGCGGCGCATCTGTCGAACATCCAGTCGGCGCGCGCGTTCACCGACGCCGTCGTGAAATTCCTCAGCGGGAGGGGGTAGGACGATGGACGAGCGGGAACGCTACGACGAGGGCCTCGCGGTGCGGCGCGCGGTGCTGGGCGATGCGCACGTCGACCGCGCGATCGCCGGTCGCACCGAATTCAACGAGGAGTTCCAGGCGCTGATCACGCGCTATGCGTGGGGCGAGATCTGGACGCGCCCGGGATTGCCTCGCCATACGCGAAGCCTGCTGACGATCGGGCTCATGGTCGCGCTGAACCGTCCCGACGAGCTCCGCTTGCACCTGCGCGCCGCGTTCAACAACGGCGTCACGCGCGAGGAGATCCGCGAGGTGCTGCTGCACTGTGCAGTCTACGCGGGCGTTCCCGCCGCCAATTCGGCGTTTCACATGGCCGAGGAGGTGTTCGCGCAGATGGGGGCGGCGCGCTGAGGCTACGCGGTCAGCGCCTTCAGCATCCCGCCAACCGAGAGCAGCGCGGCGGGGTCGCCCGTGTCCCGCAGCAGGTCCTGCAGTTGCTCGACGACGAAGCGGCCGGAGCGGCCGCGCCAGGCGAGGAAGTCGTGCACGGCGGGATAGCGCAGCCAGCGCTGTGCGGCCTTGTAGGCCTGGAAGCGTGGTTTGAGCCGCGCCACGACCGCGGCCGCGTACAGAGCGGCGGCGCGTGCGCGCGCGGCATGCGCTGCGCCCCGCGCGTCGCCGAGGATCTCGGCGGCGATCATCCCGGTCTCGATCGCCTTGCCGATCCCTTCGCCCGTCAATGGGTACGTCGCGCCGCACGCGTCCCCGACGACGAGCAGGCCCGGGCGCGACAGCGCGCTGCCTCCGAGCGACGTGCGAAGCGGTGCGCCACGGATGTCGGTCAGGCGCTCCGACACCGCCAATATCTCGCGGGCCGGCGGGAAAGTCGCGACGAAGCGGGCCAGCATCGTGCGGAGGTTCGAGTCGGGGCGCGGGCGCCTGGCATCGTCGAAATAGCCGACGCCGATGTTGAACACGCGGTCCGGTCCGGGAAAGATCCAGCCGTAGCCCGGCGCGATATGCCGGTCGTACGAGATCGCGAAGTGCTGCGTCTGGAGGGCGAGGTCGTGCGGTGCCCGGAGATAGAAGCGTGCCGCGACGGCGCTGGCACTTCGGCGCCGGCAGACCGAAAACCGCTCGAGTGGCGCGACCGCCGCACCGGTGGCGAGGATCGTATGGGACGCGCGCACGGTGAGCCCTTCGCCGCAACCTCCGGCGCGTGTCAGGCACGTGTCAGGCATCGAGCGGGCGCCCGCAGGCGCCAGGCGGGCGCCGGCCACGCTTCCGTCCTCCTCCTCGAGCGCTTCCGCGACCTCGTAAGGCGCGAGAAACGTCGCGCCGGCGGCGATCGCCGCGTCGCGCATCAGCGCATCCAGGCGGCGGCGCGGCAGGCACGCGAAGTCGACGTCGGCGCACACGTAGGTGCCGTTGGGCGCGTAGACGCGGACGCTCGCAAGCCGGCGGCTCTCCGCCAGGATGCGCTCGAGCAGGCCCAGGCGCTCGAGCGCGCGCAGCGCGTCGGGAATCAGCCCGTCGCCGCAGACCTTGTCGCGCGGAAACTCGCAGCGATCGACGAGGAGCACCTCGCGCCCCTGCAGCGCGAGCGCACGCGCCGCCGCCGCGCCGGCCGGCCCCGCGCCGATGACCAGCACGTCCGTCGCGATCCGCTGCATGAGTTTCGAGGATTCAGGAGCGAGGATCCTCGATCCTCGCTCAGCGCCGCCTGCTCCCGCCGAGCAGCGAGCCGAGCATGCCGCGCACGATCTCGCGTCCGACCGTCGAGCCGACGCTGCGCATCGCGCTCTTCGCCATCGCCTCGACCAGGCTGTCCTTGCGGCCGCTGCCGGTCATCAAGCCGCCGAGTGAATCCTTGAACGCATCGAAGATGCCGCCGCCCGCGGCCTCGCCCGGCTTCGCCGCCGTCGATGCGGACGCGCGGCTCGCGAGCTTTTCGTACGCGGAATCGCGGTCGACCGTCTTGTCGTAGACGCCCTTGACCGGCGAGCGGTCGAGTACGGCCTTGCGTTCCTCGGGCGTGATCGGGCCGATGCGCGAGGCCGGAGGCAGCACGTACGCACGCTCGGTGACGCCCGGCCGTCCCTTCTCGTCGAGGAACGAGACCAGCGCCTCGCCAACGCCGAGCTCGGTGATCGCCTTCTCGGTGTCGATCTGCGGGTTGGCCCGCATCGTCGACGCCGCGGCCTTGACCGCCTTCTGGTCGCGGGGCGTGAAGGCGCGCAGCGCATGCTGGACCCGGTTGCCGAGCTGCCCCAGCACGACGTCCGGCACGTCGAGCGGGTTCTGCGTGACGAAGAACACGCCGACGCCCTTCGAGCGGATGAGCCGCACCACCTGCTCGATCTTGTCGAGCAGCACCTTCGGCGCGTCGGTGAAGAGGAGGTGCGCCTCGTCGAAGAAGAACACGAGCTTGGGCTTCTCGCGATCACCGACCTCGGGCAGGCGCTCGTAGAGCTCCGACAGCAGCCAAAGGAGCATCGACGCGTAGAGCTGCGGCGATTGCATCAGGCGGTCCGCCGCGAGGATGTTCACGTTGCCGCGTCCACCTTCGGTTTGCAGCAGGTCGTCGACATTGAGCATGGGCTCGCCCAGGAACCGGGCGCCGCCCTGCTGCTCGAGCTGCAGCAGCCCCCGCTGGATCGCGCCGACCGACGCTGCCGAGATGTTGCCGTACGACGTCTGTAGATTTTGCGCGTTGTCGGCCGCATATTGCAGGAGTGCGCGCAGATCCTTGAGATCGAGCAAGAGCAGGCCGTTGTCGTCGGCGAGCTTGAACGCCAGCGCCAGCACGCCCTGCTGCGTCTCGTTGAGGTTCAGGATGCGCGCGAGGAGCAGCGGCCCGAGGTCGCTCACCGTCGCGCGCACCGGGTGCCCCTGCTCGCCGAAGACGTCCCAGAACACGACGGGCATCGCGGCAAACGATGGCGTCGGCAGGCCGAGCGTCTTGAGCCGCTCGGCGAGCTTGGGCGACAGCGCGCCGGCCTGGCTCATGCCGGCGAGGTCGCCCTTGACGTCCGCCATGAACACCGGCACGCCGATGGCGCTCATCCGCTCGGCGATCACCTGCAGCGTGACGGTCTTCCCCGTGCCGGTCGCGCCAGTGATCAGGCCGTGGCGGTTGGCGAGGGCGGGGAGGAGATCGATTTCGAGGTCGCCATGCCTGGCGATGGGCAGAGGGTCGGCCATCGGGCGCCTCCGGGAGTCGAGTATTCGAGTGTAGCGCGGCTCGCCAGGAACGCGGATCTCTGCTAGAATCCGCCCCGATAAGTAATCAGAAATGGGCTGGGCAACAGCCCATTTTTTTTTGGAATTCCTGTCCGGGACGAATGGGCCTCGGTGAATTGCTGGAACGCACCGTACCGGCGTTGGGGTACGAACTCGTCGACTGGGACATGTCGGCACGCTCGCGCCTCGTGCGCGTGTTCATCGACAAGCCGGATGGCGTCGACGTCGAGGACTGCGCGCGCGTCTCGAACCACCTCACGCGGCTGTTCTCGGTCGAGGACATCGACTTCGAGCGCCTCGAGGTGTCGTCGCCGGGTCTCGATCGGCCGGTCAAGCGGCTTGCCGATTACGCGCGCTTTGCCGGCCAGGAAGCGCAGTTGACGTTGAGCGCCCCGGTGGGTGGCGCCCGGCGCATCAAGGGAATTTTGCGCGGCACGCATGGCGAGGAAGTGCTCGTCGAGACGGCCGCCGGCGTGAAGGCGTTCCCGTTCGGGACGATCACGCGGGCGCGCCTCGTGCCCGCCATAGATTGGACGAAGCGATGAGCGCGCAGGGCCGCCCCAAGCGCGAATCGAGCCCCCTGGGGGGACAGGGCGGCGGCGAGCCGCAAGCGTGGGGGGATCACGCGAGCGCGTCGGGCGAGGCCGACGGCGGCCGAGCCAGGGCCCGCAGGGCGCGGCGACGCGTGAGTCGCACTGCTCGACACTGGATGTTTCGGCCGGCTAAAGCAGGCCAAGGAGAGAAGGGATCATGAACCGCGAACTTCTGTTGCTCGTAGACGCGCTCTCGCGCGAGAAGAACGTGCCGAAGGAGATCGTCTTCACGGCGCTCGAGGCCGCGCTCGCGTCGGCCACGAAGAAGAAATACGCCGACAACATCGACGCGCGCGTCGCGATCGACCGCGAGACCGGCGATTACGAGACGTTCCGCCGCTGGACCGTCGTGCCCGATGAGGAGCACGAGGAGCCGGCGCACCAGATCGCGATCACCGACGCCGCGGAGCGCGACCCGGCGCTGGCCCTCGGTGACGTGATCGAGGAGCCGCTCGAGCCGGTCGAGTTCGGCCGCATCGGCGCGCAGGCCGCGAAACAGGTGATCCTGCAGAAGATCCGCGACGCGGAGCGCGAGCAGATCCTGAACGACTTCCTCGAGCGCGACGACAACCTGCTGTCGGGCACCGTGAAGCGCATCGAGCGGGGCAACGCGATCGTCGAGTCCGGACGCATCGAGGGTGTGATTCCGCGCGACCAGCTCATACCGAAGGAAATGCTGCGCGTGGGCGACCGCGTGCGCGCCTACGTGATGAAGATCGACCGAACCGCGAAGGGGCCGCAGCTCATCCTCTCGCGCGTCGCGCCCGAGTTCATCATGCGGCTCTTCGAGCTCGAGGTTCCCGAGATCGAGGAGGGCCTGATCGAGATCAAGGCCGCGGCCCGCGACCCCGGCATCCGGGCGAAGATCGCCGTCAAGTCGAACGATCCACGGCTCGACCCGCAGGGGACGTGCATCGGCATGCGTGGCTCGCGCGTTACCGCGGTGACGAACGAGCTCGCCGGCGAGCGCGTCGACATCGTGCTGTGGTCGGAGGACCCGGCTAAGCTCGTCATCAACGCGCTCGCGCCGGCGGAGGTGCAAAGCATCATCGTCGACGAGGAGCGCCACGCCATGGACGTCGTCGTCGACGAGGAAAACCTCGCGATCGCGATCGGCCGCAGCGGCCAGAACGTGCGCCTCGCCTCGGAGATGACCGGCTGGGAGCTCAACCTGATGAGCGTCGAGGAGTCGCAGCAGAAGCAGGAAGCGGAAACCACGCGCCTGCGCGCGCTGTTCATCGAGAAGCTCGACGTCGACGAGGAGGTCGCGGACATCCTGATTTCGGAAGGGTTCACGTCGCTCGAGGAAGTGGCCTATGTCCCCATCACCGAGATGCTCGAGATCGAGGCCTTCGACGAGGACACGGTGAACGAGCTCCGTGCGCGTGCGCGCAATGCGCTTCTCACCGACGCGATCGCGCGCGAGGAGAGCGTCGAGAACGTCGAGGAGGCGCTGCTCTCGCTCGAGGGCATGGACACCGAGATCGCCAGCAAGCTCGCCGCCAACGGCATCACGACGCGCGACGCCCTGGCCGACCTGGCCGGCGACGAGCTCGTCGAGTTGACCGGGATGGAGCCCGCGAAGGCGCAGGACCTCATCATGAAGGCTCGCGCGCATTGGTTCGAGCCCGCGCCCGAGGCGCCGCACACGAGCGCGGCGGCTTGAACGGCGCGCATGGAATCACGCAATATGCAACGTAAGGCAGCATAGGCAGTACGGAGAGCCGCATGGCGCAAACGACCATCGAACAATTCGCGACCGACCTCAAGATGCCGGCCGGCGCGTTGCTGGAACAGCTGTCCGCGGCGGGTGTCGCGGGCAAGAAGCAGGGCGACAAGCTCACCGAGCAGGACAAGACGCGCCTGCTCGACTACCTGCGCAAGCAGCACGGCGCCGCCGGCGACGGCAAGAAGCGCATCACGCTGACGCGCAAGCAGACCTCGGAGATCAAGGCGGCCGGCGCGAGCGGCAAGGCGCGCACGATCCAGGTCGAGGTTCGCAAGAAGCGCGTGCTCGTTCGCCGCGAGGAGGGCGAGGCTGCCGTCGCCGCGCCTGCGGTGGAGGAGGCCCCGAAGGCGGCGCCCGCGCCGGTGCTCTCCGCCGAAGAGATCGCGGCGCGCGAGGCCGAGGAGCGCAAGGCGCAGGAGCTGATCGCGCGCCAGCAGGAAGACGTGCAGAAGAAGCAGGAAGAGGCGGCGAAGCGCAAGACGAAGAAGGAGCGCGAGGCCGAGGAAGCCGCGGCGCGTGTAGCTGCCGAAGCGAAGGCCGCGGCGGAAGCCAAGGCGGCCGCCGAAGCGGCGGCCGCGACCACGGCGACCGCGAAGGCGGCGAAGCCGGTGGGCACGCTGCATCGTCCGGCCGCGAAGCCGGGCGAAAAGCGCGAGAAGCAAGCGAAGAAGGCGCCGGGGCAGGTGTTCCAGGAAGAGGCGGCGCGCCGGCGCGCGCTGCGTCTGCGCGGCGACGCCACCGGCGGCGCGGGCGCGGCGGGATGGCGCGGCCCGAAGGGCGGGCGTCACGCGCGCGAGGACGAATCGGGCGAGCAGGTCGCGACGTCACCGATGCCGGCGATGCCGATGGTGCGCGAGATCTTCGTGCCCGAGACGATCACCGTCGCCGACCTCGCGCACAAGATGTCGGTCAAGGCGGCCGAGGTCATCAAGGCGCTCATGAAGATGGGCTCGATGGTGACGATCAACCAGGTGATCGATCAGGAGACGGCGATGATCGTCGTCGAGGAGATGGGTCACAAGGCCAAGGCCGCGAAGCTCGACGAGCCCGATGCGATGCTCGTCGAGGCGGAAGCCGCGCACGGCGCCGAGGCGCTGCCGCGTCCTCCGGTCGTCACCGTGATGGGCCACGTCGACCACGGCAAGACATCGCTCCTCGACACGATCCGCCGCGCACGCGTGGCGAGCGGCGAGGCGGGTGGCATCACGCAGCACATCGGCGCCTACCACGTCGAGACGGCGAAGGGCACGATCACGTTCCTGGACACGCCGGGCCACGAGGCGTTCACGGCGATGCGGGCGCGCGGCGCCAAGGTGACGGACATCGTCGTGCTGGTCGTCGCTGCCGACGACGGCGTCATGCCGCAGACGAAGGAGGCGATCGCGCACGCAAAGGCGGGCAACGTGCCGCTCGTCGTCGCGATCAACAAGATCGACAAGCCGGACGCCAATCCCGAGCGCGTGAAGCAGGAGCTGGTCGCCGAAAGCGTGCTGCCGGAGGAATACGGCGGCGACGTGCAGTTCGTGCCCGTGTCCGCGAAGACGGGGCAGGGCATCGACGATCTCCTCGACGCGATCCTCCTGCAGGCGGAGGTCCTCGAGCTCAAGGCGCCGAAGGATGCGCCGGCCAAGGGCATCGTCATCGAGTCGCGTCTCGACAAGGGCCGCGGGCCGGTTGCCACCGTCCTGGTGCATTCGGGAACGCTCAAGCGCGGCGACGTCGTGCTGGCCGGTGCGGTGTTCGGGCGCGTGCGGGCGATGACCGACGAGAACGCGAAGCCGGTGAACGAGGCCGGTCCGGCGATCCCGGTCGAGATCCAGGGCCTGTCGGACGTTCCCCTTGCCGGCGAGGAGGTGATCGCGCTCGGCGACGAGCGCAAGGCACGCGAGATCGCGCTCTTCCGCCAGGGCAAGTTCCGCGACGTGAAGCTCGCCAAGCAGCAGGCGGCGAAGCTGGAGAACGTGTTCGACCAGCTCCAGGAAGGGACGAAGTCGCTGGCGCTCATCATCAAGGCGGACACGCAGGGCTCCTACGAGGGGCTCGCCCACGCGCTCACCAAGCTCTCCACCGACGAGGTGAGGGTGAACATCGTGCACACGGGCGTGGGCGGCATCACCGAGTCCGACGTGAACCTGGCGCTCGCCTCGAAGGCGGTGATCGTGGGCTTCAACGCCCGCGCCGACGCCGCCGCGCGCAAGCTCGCCGAGCACTCGGGCGTCGACATCCGCTACTACAACGTGATCTACGACGCGGTGGACGACGTGAAGGCCGCGATCAACGGCATGCTGGCGCCGGAGCGCAAGGAGGCCGTGCTCGGCACCGTGGAAGTGCGCAACGTGTTCAAGATCTCCAAGGTCGGCACGGTGGCCGGTTGCATGGTGACCGACGGCCTGGTGCGGCGCGGCTCGCAGGTACGGCTCATTCGCGACGGCGTCGTGATCCACACCGGCGAGCTCGATTCGCTCAAGCGCTTCAAGGAGGACGTGCGCGAGGTGAAGTCGGGCTTCGAGTGCGGCCTGTCGCTGCGCAACTACAATGACGTGCAGGTGGGCGACCAGCTCGAGGTGTTCGAGGTGGTCGAGGTCGCGCGCACCATCGCCTGACGGCGCCGGCGCCCCGATGAGCGGCTCGCGCCTGGCGCGCATCGCCGACCAGATCCAGCGCGAGCTCGCGGATCTCGTGCGCCTGGAGGTGCGCGATCCGCGCGTCGGCATGGTCACC
>JBLMWW010000004.1:0-2673 GCA_050257435.1 Rudaea sp. | reverse complement strand
CTCCCTGCCACGGCCCAGACGAAGTGGGACGTCCCCACCGCCTACCCGGCCAACAACTTCCACACGGAAAACCTGCAGCAGTTCGCCAACGACGTCGAGAAGGCGACGGGCGGCAAGCTCAAGCTGCAGCTCCATCCGAACGCCTCCCTCTTCAAGGCGCCGGAGATCAAACGGGCCGTACAGGGCGGGCAGGCGCAGGCGGGCGAGATCCTGCTCGTCAATTACGAGAACGAGGATCCGCTCTACGGGCTCGACGGCGTGCCGTTCCTCGCCACGTCGTACAAGGAGGCGTACAAGCTCTACAAGGCCGAGCGCAAGGCGCTCGAAGACAAGCTCGCCAAGCAGGGAATGATGCTGCTCTATACGGTCCCGTGGCCGCCACAGGGCATCTTCACCAACCGCACGCTCAACAGCGCCGCCGACATGAAGGGCCTCAAGTGGCGCGCGTACAGCCCCGCCACGTCGAAGATCGCCGAGCTCGTCGGCGCCCAGCCGGTGACCGTCCAGGCGGCCGAGGTGTCGCAGGCGCTCGCCACCGGCGTCATCGACTCGTACATGTCGTCGGGTGCCACCGGCTACGACTCCAAGACCTACGAGCATCTGAAGCACTTCTACGACACGCAGGCGTGGCTGCCGAAGAACGCGATCATCGTCAACCGCGCCGCGTTCAACGCGCTCGACAAGCCGACGCAAACTGCGGTGCTCAAGGCGGCCGCGGATGCGGAAACGCGCGGCTGGAAGCTGTCCGAGGAGAAGACGAACTGGTACGTCGACCAGCTCAAGCAGAAAGGGATGTCGATCGACAAGCCGAGCGAGCAGCTCGTCGCCGACCTGCGCAAGGTCGGCAACGTGATGCTGGCCGAGTGGCTGCGCAAGGCGGGTCCGGACGGAAAGAAGATCATCGACCAGTACCGCACGATGCAATAGCCCCCGGTGCAGCGATGACGCGTCGCCCTCCCTCCGACGTGCGTCCGCGGCCAGCGCGCGCCGCGCGACCGTAGGCGACCATGCGCGCGCTCGTCGATCGCCTCTACGACGCCGCCGCCTACCTGGCGGCGTTTTTTCTCGTCGGCACCCTGGCGATGGTGCTCACGAGCATCGTCGGGCGCCTTTTCAACTGGTTCGTCCCCGGCACGGATGCCTATGCCGGATATTGCATGGCGGCGACCGGCTTTCTCGCACTCGCCCACACGCTGAAGCGCGGCGAGCACATCCGCGTATCGCTTCTGCTCGAGCATGCGGGTGCGCGCACGCGGCGCGCCATGGAGTTGTGGGCGCTGTCGCTGGCCACGCTGCTCGCTGCGGCGCTCGCGTGGTACAGCGTGCGGCTCGTCGTGCAGTCGTGGCAGTTCAACGACATCTCGACGGGGAACGACGCGACGCCGCTGTGGATACCGCAGCTCGCGATGGCGCTCGGCACCGCGGTGCTGCTCGTCGCGTTGGTCGACGAGCTCGTGCTCGAATGGCGCGGCAGGCGACGCGCCGGCGTGCCGGCCGAGGCGCTGCATCATGAGTGAATGCCGCGCGCCGTCTGCGTCCCCGGGGGCGGCCTGCCGTCGGCTCGCTTCGCGCGCCACGGACGCGTCGCGGAGACTCGCATCGACGCGCTGATCACTACGCTTCTGATCGTCGCGCTCTTCGCGCTGCTCGGAACGGGCGTCTGGATCGGACTCGCGCTTGCCGGGGTGGCGTGGATCGGCATGACGCTCTTCTCGTCGCGTCCCGCGGGCGACGCGATGGCCGTGACGATCTGGGGCACGGCGTCGTCGTGGACGCTGACCGCGCTGCCGCTGTTCTGCTGGATGGGCGAGATCCTGTTTCGCACGCGGCTTTCGGAGGACATGTTCCGCGGCCTCGCGCCGTGGCTCGAGCGCGTGCCGGGGCGCCTGTTACACACGAACATCATCGGCTGCACGATCTTCGCGGCCGTGTCCGGCTCGTCGTCGGCGACGTGCGCGACGATCGGCAAGATGACGCTGCCCGAGCTCGCCGCGCGCGGGTATCCGGAGGAAATCACCACGGGAACGCTCGCCGGCGCAGCGACGCTGGGTTTGCTCATTCCCCCGTCGATCATCATGATCGTCTACGGCGTCACGGCGAACGTCTCGATCGCCAAGCTGTTCATTGCGGGCATCGTGCCCGGCATCCTGCTCGCGACGCTGTTCTCTCTCTACATCGTGACGTGGTCCCTGCTTCATCCGGAGCGCATTCCCGCGGTCGCCGAGCGCTCGACCCTGGGCGAGAAGCTGTACGCGTCACGCCACTTGATTCCGGTCGTCCTGCTGATCGCCCTCGTGCTGGGCTCGATCTACCTGGGCGTCGCGACGGCGACCGAGGCGGCGGCGCTCGGCGTCGTCGGCGCGCTGCTGCTGTCGGCGGTGCAAGGCTCGCTCGACTGGCGCACGTTCCGCGAAAGCCTCCTCGGCGCGACACGGCTCTACTGCATGATCGCGCTGATCCTCGCCGGCGCCGCGTTCCTGACGCTCGCCATGGGTTACATCGGCCTGCCGCGCGATCTCGCCGAATGGATCGCGACGCTCGGCCTGTCGCCCTTCGGCCTCGTCGTGGCCCTCGCGCTGTTCTACATCGTGCTCGGCTGCTTTCTCGACGGCATCTCGATGGTGGTGCTGACGATGGGCGTGATCCTGCCGACGGTGGAGAAGGCCGGCATCG
>JBLMWW010000003.1:0-16058 GCA_050257435.1 Rudaea sp. | reverse complement strand
CGCGGGCACCCGCCTGGAGGGCTGGGTCAGCTACGACTACGGTCGCAACGACTTCGACGGGCATTTCGTCTCCGGCAACGCCGACGTGAACACGGTCGCCGCCGGGTTCGACGTGAAGGTCTCGGAGCGGATGCTCGTCGGCGCCGCGGCGAGCTACGCCGACAACCGTGGCGATTTCGGTGGAGGCGGCGGCGGCTATACGTTGAAGGAGACGACCGGCACGCTGTACGCCGGCTATGGCGGGGGGCCCTGGTACTTGGGCGCGACGCTCGGTGCAGGCGACCTCGATTTCAGCGACGTGCACCGCGACTTTGACCTGGGCCCCGCATCGCGCAGCGAGCGCAGCGAGCCGCGCGGATGGCATGCCATGGCCAGCGTGCTCGGCGGTTACTGGTTCGATTACGCGAGCGTGCTGCACGGGCCGTTCGTTCGCCTCGCGTACCAGAAGATCCGCGTGAAGAGCTTTACCGAGCACAGCACCGACAGCACGGCGCTCGCGTTCGGCGAGCAGACGCGCAAGTCGCTCGTCTCGACGCTGGGCTGGCAGGTGACGGGACAGATCGGCCGCGTGCGGCCGTTCGCGCGCATCGGATGGGAGCACGAGGGCGAGAACGACGCGCGCTTCGTCTCCGCGTCCTCGGCGACGCTCGGCGGCGGTTATTCGGTGCCAACGATCGAGCCCGACAGCGGCTACGTCGAATACCTGCTCGGCGCGAGCACGGAGTTCGGCAGGATCACCGGCTACGTCATGGGCAGCGCGACGTCCGGGCGCGGCGACGGCAACATGTTCGATATCACCGTCGGGGTGCGCGTGCCGCTTTGACGTGCGCGGCAAGGTGCGTCTTCAGCCGTCCCGCCGGGGCTTCCTCGGCCCGTTCGCCAGCAGCCGGTCGTAGAGCGGGCGCGGCAACGCGCGGAACACGCGTCCTGCGATCGCCATCTGCCACGGCAGCACGTAGAAACGCCTGCGCCGCGCGATCGCATTGGCGATCCGGCGTGCCGCGACGTCCGGCTGCATGAGGAACGGCATCCGGTAGGGATTGCGCGCGGTCATCGGCGTCGCGATGTATCCGGGGCATACGGTGACCACGGCGATGCCGCTGTTCCGCAATTCGACGCGCAGGCTCTCGAGATAGCCGATCGCGGCGGCCTTCGAGGCGCTGTACGCGCCCGAGCCGGGAAGGCCGCGAAAGCCGGCGACGCTCGCGATGCCGGCGAGCGCGCCCCCGCCCGCCGTGCGCATCGGCGCGATGAACGGCTGGAACGCGTTGACGAGGCCGAGCACGTTCGTCTCGAGCACCGAGCGGAACGCGGGCAGGTCTTCGGCGCATTCGGTGAGCGTTCCGCGCGACACGCCCGCGCTGGCAATGACCACCTGCGGTGGGCCGAAGCGTGCGAGGAAATCGCGCGCCGCCTGCGCGAGCGCCGAGGCATCGCGCACGTCGCCCGCATACGTCGCGACGTCCGCGGGCGCGAGGGACGACGCGACACGGGCCAGCTCGGCGTCGCGGCGCGCGAAGAGGCCCACGCGCGCGCCCTGCGCGGCATAGTGACGCGCGAGCGCCTCGCCGATGCCCGACGAGGCGCCGGTGATGAACACGGACGGCGCGGACACGCAATCGAACGGGGACCGTGCCTACGGGAAAGGGGCCAGAGCCGCAATGCTCGGCCGCGCCGAATTCTACGGCTCCGACCCCATTTCCGGTCAGCTCTTCGGCCGCTCCGCGCGCGCCTTGGCGACGAGCTCGTCGAGCGCGGCCGGCAGGTTGGCGTGCGTCCCCACGCGGTCGGATGAGGTGACGAACTTGCCATCGACGATGACCGTCGGCACCGCCTGGATCTGGTACTGCTGTGCGAGCTGCATCGCGCGCTTCACCTTGCCGTCGACGGCAAAGGAGGTGAACACCTCCTCGACCTTCTTCCGATCGAGCCCCTTGCCCGCCGCCCAGTCGAGGAACGCCTTCGTGTCCCACATCGGCGTGCCCGTGCCGTGGATCGCCTTGAACACGTCGGGCGACAGCTTGTTCTCGACGCCGAGCGCATCGAGCGTGTAGTAGATCTTGGCGAGCGCAACCCAGCGCTGCTGGAACATCACGGGAACCCGGCGGAACGCGACGTCCGGCGGCTGCTTCGCGAGCCACGTATCGAGGTACGGCTCGAGCGCCGCGCAGTGCGGGCAGCCGTACGAGAAGAACTCGATGACCTCGATCTTCTTGCCGGTCTCCACGGGCTGCGGGTTCGCGAGGCGCGCGTAGTTCTTGCCTTCGACGAGGTCCGCACGGGCAAGCCCGCTGCCGAGCAGGGCGGTGGCGAGCAACACGGCCAGGCTGCGGCCGACCAGACGCATCGCGGTTGGGGTCATGAGGGCTCCTGGGGTGGTCGAAACCTTAAAACGGACATCGCCGCGTTTCGATGACGCGGCGACGCGCTCCTTGGGCCCACACGGCGCCGGCGAGTTCCGAAGCCGCGCCGCCGGGCCGCCGCGCGTTCGTCAATAGCGGATGACCGCGACGTCGAAGCCGCGCTTCGCGAGCTCGGACCTGATGCGTCCCATCTCGTCGACGTTGTCGTAGGGCCCGATGCGGACGCGATAGCGCACGCTCTTGTCCGGCAGCGCGCCCTCCTGCACCGTCGCCTCCCAGCCGGACAGCGCGAGCCGCGCGCGCAGGTTCTCGGCATCGGGTGCCGTCGAGAACGAGCCCGCCTGGAGCCAGTAGCGATCGCTGCTCTTCTGCGGCTTCGCCGCCGCGTCGACGGCGGCCGGTGCCTTGGCGGCCGGCTGCGCATCGGCGACGGCGGGCTTGAGCGCGCCGCGATCCGCGGCATGCTCCTTCGCCTGCTCGACGACGGCGCGATCGCCGCGTTCCGGCGGCCGCGGCGCCGGCTGCACCCTGGGCTCCTCGACGCCGGGGAGGATCTTGTAGAAGTCGAAGCGCGGCTTGTCGTCGGCCTTCGCGACCTTGGCGGCGTCGCGCGCCGGCGGCTGCGCGTCACGCGAAAGCGACGGGACGGGCAGCGCGGGGTTGTTCTTCATCAGCCAGTAGGCAACGCTCGCCGCCATCCCGAGCCCGACGATGATGCCGATGAAAACCCCGAGGAGCGTGCCGCCGACGGCGCTCTTCGGATGTGGCGTGCGCAAAGCCGCGGGCCGGCGCGATACG
The DNA here is from genome assembly GCA_050257435.1 of Rudaea sp. Taxonomy (GTDB): domain Bacteria; phylum Pseudomonadota; class Gammaproteobacteria; order Burkholderiales; family Casimicrobiaceae; genus VBCG01. The sequence continues at coordinate 12,897 of JBLMWW010000003.1, read as the reverse complement.
TTTGAGGTCATCGAGGGAAGACGCGGATCGGTGCGATTGTGGTCATTGGAACCGCGCGCGGCGCGCGGCACAAGCGTTACATCTCGTCGGGGGCACCGATCCCGAGGATCGTGAGGCCGTTGCGCAACACCCGGCCCGTGGCGACGATCAGCGCGAGCCGCGCATCGCGCACGCGCGCATCGTCGACCAGGAAGCGCTCCGCATTATAGTAACCGTGGAAATCGCGCGCCAAGTCGGTGAGGTAGAACGTGAGCTGGTGCGGCGCGAATTCGCGCGCCGCGGCGGCGATCGCATCGGGAAAGTCCGCGAGCCTGCGCAGCAGCGCGTCCTCGTGGGGACTCGTGAGCGCGCCGAGTTCGGCGCCCGCGAGGCGCGACGGCGCGTCGTCGCGCGACAGTCCCGCCTGTCGCAGCACGGACGCCACGCGCGCATGCGCGTATTGCACGTAGTAGACCGGATTCTCCTCGGACTGCGAGCGCGCGAGGTCGATGTCGAACACGAATTCCGAATCGGCCTTGCGCGAGACGAGGAAGAAGCGGACCGCGTCGCGCCCCGCCTCGTCGATCAGGTCGCGCAGCGTGACGTAGCTCCCCGCGCGCTTGCTGATGCGCACTTCCTCCCCGCCGCGCATGACCGTCACCATCTTGTGCAGCACGTAATCGGGATACCCGGCAGGGATCCCCATGCCGATCGCCTGCAGGCCCGCGCGCACGCGCGTCATCGTGCCGTGATGGTCGGAGCCCTGGATGTTGATCGCGCGGTGGTAGCCGCGCTCGAATTTCGTGACGTGGTAGGCGACGTCGGGGACGAAGTACGTGTAGCCGCCGTCCGACTTGCGCATCACGCGATCCTTGTCGTCGCCGAAGGTCGTCGTGCGAAGCCACAGCGCGCCTTCGTGCTCGTAGGTGACGCCGGCCTCGATCAGCCGCTGCGCCGTCGCATCGACGCGCCCATCCGTGTACAGGGAGCTTTCGAGGTAATAGCGGTCGAAGCGCACGCCGAACGCGCAAAGATCGCGATCCTGCTCCTTGCGAAGCTCGGCGACCGCGAAGCGGCGGATCGCCTCGATGTCCGAAAGGTCGTTGCCGACCTCGTCGAGATAGCGCTGTGCAAGCTCGCGGATGTATTCGCCACGATAGCCGTCCTCGGGAAACTCGCCCGATTCGCCGAGGATCTCGTGCGCGCGAGCACGCACCGACACCGCGAGGTTCTGGATCTGCTGGCCGGCGTCGTTGTAGTAGAACTCGCGCGAGACATCGCACCCCTGCCACGCGAGGAGGTTCGCGATCGCGTCGCCGAGCGCCGCCTGCCGGCCATGCCCGACGTGCAGCGGCCCCGTCGGGTTCGCCGAGACGAATTCGACCAGCACGCGCTCGCCGCGGCGCGCGTCGCTGCACCCGAAGCGCTCGCCCGCGGCGAGGATCGCGCGCACGACCGCCTGCCGCGCCGCGGGCCTGAGCCGCAGGTTGATGAAGCCGGGACCGGCGATCTCGGGCACGTCGATGAGGTCGGGCAGTGCGGCGTGCAGCGACGTCGCCAGCGCCTGCGCGAGCTCGCGCGGCTTGCGCCGCGCGGCCTTCGCGAGCACGAGCGCCGCATTCGTCGCGAAGTCGCCATGCGCGGCTTCGCGCGGCCGGTCGACGACGACGGGCCCAAGCGTGACGTCGGGCAACTGCTCGCGGACGATGGCGGCGAGCGTCGAGGCGATGCGTTCCCTGGGAGCGGGACCCGCGGATGCGGCGGCGCGGGTTGCGTCGGAGGGCATGGCGCTCGAATTATAACGACCCGCCTTGTCGCCCCGGCCGGCGACGCTCGGTGGCGCGTCTTAGCGCTTCTCTGCCTGGGGCGGCAGTGGCCAGTGTGCGCCGCGCGCTCCATTACCCCGGTCGCGCGCGTCGCACACCGGCCACTGCCTGCGCAGGCCGGTGCTGGCTTCGCTCCCCCCGGCAAAGGGTCTGCATCCGGTGACGTCAGAACCCGGCAGGATCGACGTCGAGTGCCCACCGCACGCGCGTGCCCGCCGACTGGGCGATCGCCTCGCGCCAGCGCGGAAGGAACGCGTGCAACGCCGCGCGGTGCGCGCTCTGGGCGAGCACCTGCCCGCGCTCGAAGCCGCGCCGCCGCGCCAGCGCAGCGGGCACCGGCGGAAACACCTCGACCTGCCCGTCGCCGATCAGGGCCTGCGCCTGCGCGAACGCCGCGTCGAGGAACCGGTCGACGTCGCGCCGCGCGTGCGCCTCGGCGACCAACAGCGCGATGCGCGATGCGGGTGGCAACGCAGCGGCACGCCGCTCCACGAGCAGTTCGTCGGCGAAGCGCGTGTAGTCGTGCGCGGCGAGCGCGCGATACACCGGATGCTCGGGAAAGTCCGTCTGCACGATCACTTCGCCGGCGAGGCCCGCGCGGCCCGCCCGTCCCGCGACTTGCATGAGCAGCGCCACGAGGCGCTCGGTCGCCCGGAAGTCCGCGCTGTAGAGCGCATTGTCGGCGCCGAGGACGCCGACCAGCGTAAGGCGCGGGAAATCGTGTCCCTTGGCGAGCATCTGCGTGCCGATGAGGATATCGAGTTCGCGCGCCTGGACCTGCCGGTGGACGCTCGCGAAGGCGTCCTTCCCGCGCGTCGTGTCGCGATCGACGCGCGCGATCCGCGCATCGCCGAAGGCGACGCGCAGCGCGTGCTCGAGCCGCTGGGTGCCGAAGCCTTGCGGGAGCAGGTCGACATTGCCGCATTCGGGACACGCGCGGGGCAGCGGCCGCGCATGGCCGCAGTGATGGCAGCGCAGGCGGTCGGGAGCGCGATGCACGACCAGGCGCGCGGCGCAGCGCGGGCATTCGGACGCCCATGCGCACGCCGCGCACTTGAGCGAGGGCGCGAAGCCGCGGCGGTTCACGAAAACGAGCGCTTGCTCCCCGCGCGCGAGGCGCGCGCCGAGCGCGTCCCACAGCGCGGACGCGATGCCGTCGCGCAACTGCCCGCGCACGGGCACACAACGGACCGCCGGCAGGCGCGCGCGCGCGTCGGCGCGCTCGGGGAGGACTGCGTTCCGGTAGCGACCGTTCTTCGCATGCAACCACGTTTCGAGCGAAGGCGTCGCGCTGCCCAGGATGACGGGCACGTCGCGCCGCCGCGCGCGCCACACGGCCAGGTCGCGCGCGTGATAGCGCACGCCGTCCTGTTGCTTGAAGGAATCGTCGTGCTCCTCGTCGACGACGATGAGGCCGAGCTTCGGCAGCGGCGCGAACACGCCGAGGCGCGTCGCGAGGACGACCTGCGCCTCGCCGCTTGCGGCTGCATCCCAGTGTGCGCGCCGCATTCCCGCGGCGAGGCCGCTGTGCAGCGTGACGGCACGCGCCTGCGGCAGCGCGGCGCGCACGCGGCGCTCGAACTGCGGTGTGAGATTGATCTCGGGCACGAGGATCAGCACCTGTCCGCCGCTCGCCACCGCGCGCGTTGCCGCGGCGAGGTAGACGTCGGTCTTGCCGCTGCCGGTCACGCCGTACAGCATCGTGACACCGAAGCCGGTGAACCCCGCCGTGATCGCGTGGAGCGCGGCCGCCTGTCCAGCGTTCAGGACGTGCGATGCGGCTTCGTTAGACTCCTGCGCCGAAACCCCGGCATCGCGTTCGCGCGTTCGGCGCCTGCGCAACGGAGGCACCGCGAGCGCGTATGCAAGCCCGGGAGCCGCCTGGTAATAGTCGCTCACGAAAGCGGCGAGCGACATGACCTCCTCGGGGAGCCGCGAGATCCCCGTCAGCGCTTCGATCGGCTGGAGGCGATCGCGGAAATCGGTCGCAGCCTCGACGCCGGTAACCACGCCGACGTGACCGCGCGCCGCCAACCGCGCGCGCACGACGTCGCCGCGGGCGATGTCGAGCCCTTCGGGGATCCAGTAGTCGAAGTACTGCCACGCCGCGATAGGCATGGCGACGCGAGCGACCGCCATCGGGGCACGGCAACCGTTACAAGGGGTGGACCGGTTTTCGCGTGCCGCTTACCGGTGAGTTAACCCGATACATGAAGATGGTAATGCAAGGCGCTCATTCACCTGCATTCCGGTAAGCTTTTCCAATCCGCCTTGTGGATAATTTTGTGCGTAAGTGCTGTCGACGGGGGCACGCACGGGCGGCAAACGTGTGGTCTGATTGTTGCAATGTCGTCACCTGCGAAAAAAGAGCCTCGCTTTTCATCGTCTTAGCTTGCGGGGCTCACGCAATTTTCGTCACGTGGCCGCGTGTAGGACGAACGGACGAATCGTGTGCATAAGTGCCCGCGCAACGCGCTTTTCCGGCGTTTGTCAAGGCCTCGAGAACGCATCCCGCGGCGTCCTGTCGCAACGGCGCGACAACGCGATGCGCCTTTCAAGCGACCGAGACCCGGGCCGCGTGCACCGCCGCGACGAGCGCGGCGACGTTCGCGGGCGGCGTGGCGGGAACGATGCCATGCCCAACGTTGAAAACGTAGCCCGGCGCCGGTCCGGCCGATACGACGACGGCGGCGGCCGCGCGCGCGACGGTGTCCGGATCGGTGAGGAGCGCCAGCGGGTCGAGATTCCCCTGGAACGCCACGCGCGTACCGTACGCGCGTCGCGCGGCCGCGAGATCGGCGGTCCAGTCGAGCCCGATGCACGATGCTCCCGCATCGACCATCGCGTCGAGCGACGCCGCGGCGCCTTTCGTGAAGAGGATCGTCGGCACGTGCGGTGGGAGTCGCGCGAGGACGCTGCGCATGGGGCCGAGCGAAAAGCGCCGATAGGCTTCAGGCGTGAGGAGGCCGCCCCACGTGTCGAAGAGCATCACCGCATCGACGCCCGCGTCGATCTGCTCGCGCAGGTATTCGGCGACCGCGGCCGCGTTCACTGCGACCAGTCGATCGAGGAGATCGGGGCGCGCGAACGCCATCTTGCGCACGGTGGCGAAATCCGCGCTGCCGCTGCCTTCGATCATGTAGCAGGCGAGCGTAAAGGGGCTGCCCGCGAAACCGATCAGCGGCACGCTCCCGGCGAGCGCGCGCTTGATCTCGCGCACCGCATCGAAGACGTAGCGCAGCTTCGCGAGATCGGGGACGGCGAGCGCGTCGATCGCGCGCTCGTCGGCCGCGGTGCGTGCGAAGCGCGGCCCCTCCCCCGCGGAGAACGAGAGCCCGAGGCCCATGGCATCGGGGACGGTGAGGATGTCCGAAAAGAGGATCGCCGCGTCGAGCGGAAAGCGCGCGAGCGGCTGCAGCGTCACCTCGGTTGCGAGCGCGGGTGTCGTGGCGAGCGCCATGAAGCTGCCCGCGCGCTCGCGCAGCGCCGCGTACTCCGGCAGGTAGCGGCCCGCCTGGCGCATCAGCCACACGGGAACGTGGGGCGTGGGCTCGCGGCGCAGCGCGCGAAGGAGCGTGTCGTTGGCGAGCTTCGGCCCGCGATCGTCGCTAGCGGATGGGCTCGCGGGGCCCTTCACGACGCCTGAGGGACGACCCGCACGACCGGGCGACGGCTCGCCGCTCACCGAGCTACGCTCCGCGGGTCGCGCTGCGAGGCCGATGCGCGAGCGTGCCGCCGCGAAGCCGCGCCAGCACGGCGAGCGGTGATTGCCCCGCGTCGTAGAGCGCCGCGGGCGGCAGATGCGTCGTTTGCTCGAGCATGAACTGGCCCGATGCCGCGGCATGCATCACCTGGTCGGAATAGCAGATCCACGTCGTTCCGGGCGCGAAGCGTATTTCGCGCTGCGGCGAGCGCGCCTGGTACTCGCGATCCGCTTTCGCGGCGTCGTGCAGGCCCAGCATGAGGTGATCGTATGGACTCCGCGGACGCTTCGTCACGCGTAGCGCGGCGAGAAACGCCGCCTCGCCCGGCAGCATCGCGCGCACGCGCGGCAGCAGTCGCCGTGCCATGGGCTCGAACCGCTCGCCGACGCGCCAGACCCGGTCCTCGCCGTTCGGATTGACATTGCAGAACACGCGCAGGATCCGCTCGCCGTGCGTGGGTCGCGACGGAAACGCGTCGACATGCAGGCGCGTGTCGTCCTTGCGCCACGACGCTGCGCGCCCCGCGGCGGCGTGCGGGCGATAGCTCGTGCGCGCCCGCTTGAGGTACGGCGCATAGCGCGGGAACAGTGCAGTGACGAGTCCGCTCGCCTGCAAGGCGAAGCGCGCGACCATGCGCGCGAGCGCGGTGAGATCGGCCGCGTCGCCGCGCGCGCCCTTGATCGCGTCGCCTTCGAGGCTGATGTTCTTGGCCCTGCCGTCCGACCAGCGAGCATCGAGGAAGCGCCGCTCGTCGGGCTCGAGATCGAACGCAAGCCGCGGCAGCACGAGCACGGCACCGCCTTCCAGCGCGCGCGCGTACGCGTCGGTTTCCGCCGCCGCGATCGCCGGTCGCCACGAGTCGATGGCGAGCGTGAGAACCGGCGTCACCGCGTCGTCGTGGGTCGGGCCGGAATTTCCGACCGCTTCGCTCACCGTGGCAGCGATGACGCCCCCATCAAGTACGCGTCGATCGCGTGCGCGCATTGGCGCCCTTCGCGGATCGCCCACACGACGAGCGACTGCCCGCGGCGCACGTCGCCGGCGGCGAACACCTTCGGCACGCTCGTCCGGTAATCGTCGGTGCCCGCCTTGACGTTGCTGCGTGCGTCGCGCTCGACGCCGAACTGCTCGATGAGGCCGGTGTCGCCGGGACCGGTGAAACCCATCGCGAGCAGCACCAGGTCCGCCTTCAGCGCGAACTCGCTGCCGGGCACTTCCACCATCCGCATGGCACCGCTGCCGTCGCGCTGCCACTCGACACGCGCGGCGACGAGGCTTTCGACGTGGCCGTTCGCGCCCTCGAAGCGCTTGGTGGCGACGGACCAGTCGCGTTGGCAGCCCTCCTCGTGCGAGGACGACGTGCGCAGCTTGATCGGCCAGTACGGCCACACGAGCGGCTTGTTCTCGGCGGCGGGCGGCTGCGGCAAGAGCTCGAACTGCACGATCGACGCCGCGCCCTGGCGGTTCGCCGTGCCGACGCAGTCGGATCCCGTATCGCCGCCGCCGATCACGATCACGCGCTTGCCCGTCGCGACGATCTGGCGGTCGACCCGATCGCCGGCGACGACGCGGTTCTGTTGCGGCAAATACTCCATCGCGAAGTGGACCCCTTCGAGCTCGCGGCCCGGAACCGGCAAATCGCGCGGCTTCTCGGCGCCCCCGGTCAAGGCGACCGCGTCGAACTCGGCGAGCAGCGACTGCGCCGGCACGTTGCCCCCGATGTGCGAGTTCGGCCGGAACTCGACGCCCTCGATCGACATCTGCGCCATCCGCCGATCGATCAGGTGTTTCTCCATCTTGAAATCGGGGATGCCGTAGCGCAAAAGGCCACCGATCCGATCGGCCTTCTCGAACAGAACGACGGCATGGCCCGCGCGCGCGAGTTGCTGCGCGCAGGCGAGGCCCGCCGGACCGGATCCGATGACAGCGACGCGCCGTCCGGTCTTGTGCGCCGGCGGCACGGGCACGACCCAGCCTTCCTCGTAGCCCTTGTCGATGATGAAGTGCTCGATCGACTTGATGCCCACCGGATCGCTGTTGATGTTGAGCGTGCATGCGGCCTCGCACGGCGCCGGGCACACGCGGCCGGTGAATTCGGGAAAGTTGTTCGTGGAGTGCAGGACGTCGAGCGCCGCCTTCCACTGGTGCCGGTAAACGAGGTCGTTCCAGTCGGGGATGATGTTGTTGACCGGGCAGCCGTTCTGGCAGAACGGAATGCCGCAGTCCATGCAGCGCGCACCCTGCTTCGCCGCCGCGTCGTCGTCGAGCCGGTGCACGAACTCGCGGTAGTGCAGCACGCGCGAGGCGACCGGATCGGCCACCTCGGCGATCCGCTGCAACTCCAGAAAACCGGTGATCTTGCCCATGGACCGTTACGCCGCGGCTCGCTCGGCCGGAATGCCGGCCGGCTGGGTGTGCTGCGCCTTCACGTAGAGCTCCGAGAGCGCGCGCACGTACTCGTTCGGGAACACCTTCACGAACCTCGCGCGCGTCGTGTCCCACTGGTCGAGCAGCGAAAGCGCCAGCGTCGAGCCGGTGTAGCGCAGGTGACGCTCGACCAGGCCGCGCAGGAGCGGCTCGTCGGCCTGGCCCGCATGCAGCAGACGCCCCTTGCCCGCGTCGGCGAGCGCCTTCTCGGCCTCGTGCTGCTCCGCTTCGGCCGTTACGGGCGCAAGCGATACCATCGCCTGATTGCAACGCGAGGCGAACGTGCCGTCGGCATCGTAGACGTACGCGACGCCGCCGCTCATGCCCGCCGCGAAATTGCGGCCGGTGCGGCCCAGCACGACGACGGTGCCGCCAGTCATGTATTCGCAACCGTGGTCGCCGGTACCCTCGACGACGGCCGTAGCACCGCTGTTGCGTACGCAGAACCGCTCGCCGGCAACGCCGCGGAAGTACGCCTCGCCGTCGATCGCGCCGTACATGACGGTATTGCCGATGACGATGTTCTCTTCCGGCTTCGCCGGGCACGCGGGATCGGGATAGACGATGATGCGCCCGCCCGACAGGCCCTTGCCGACGTAATCGTTGGTGGCGCCCTGCAACTCGAACGTGATGCCACGCGCCAGGAACGCGCCGAAGCTCTGCCCCGCGACGCCGTCGAAGAACACCCGCAGCGTGTCGTCCGGCAATCCTTCGTGGCCGTACTTCCGCGCGACCATGCCCGAGAGCATCGCGCCCACCGACCGGTGGGCGTTGCGGATCCGGTAGGCGAGCCGCATCGGCTCGCGCCGGTCGAGGGCAGGCGCGGCGGCTGCGATCAGCTCGTGGTCGAGCGCGCGCGCGAGCCCGTGGTCCTGGGCTTCGCAGTGATGCCGCGCCACTTCCCCGGGCATCGGCGGCTGGTAGAACACACGCGAGAAATCGAGGCCCTTCGCCTTCCAGTGCTCGATGCCCTTCTTCATGTCGAGCAGGTCGCTTCTGCCGACCATCTCGGAGAAGGTGCGGAAGCCGAGCTTCGCCATGATCTCGCGCACTTCCTCCGCCACGAAGAAGAAGTAGTTGACGACGTGCTCCGGCTGCCCGGTGAAGCGCTTGCGCAACACCGGATCCTGCGTCGCCACACCGACGGGGCAGGTGTTGAGGTGGCACTTGCGCATCATGATGCAGCCTTCGACGACGAGCGGCGCCGTGGCGAAGCCGAACTCGTCGGCACCGAGCAGCGCGCCGATCGCCACGTCGCGCCCGGTCTTCATCTGCCCGTCGACCTGCACGGCAATGCGCCCACGCAGACGGTTCAGCACGAGCGTCTGCTGCGTCTCGGCGAGGCCGAGCTCCCATGGCGTTCCGGCGTGCTTGATCGACGATTGCGGCGACGCGCCGGTACCGCCGTCGTGACCCGCGATCGTCACGTGATCGGCCTTCGCCTTCGCCACGCCCGCGGCGACCGTTCCGACGCCGACCTCGGACACGAGCTTCACCGAGACCGACGCCTTCGGATTCGCGTTCTTGAGGTCGTGGATGAGCTGCGCGAGGTCCTCGATCGAGTAGATGTCGTGGTGCGGCGGCGGCGAAATGAGTCCCACGCCGGGCACCGAATAGCGAAGCTGCGCGATGTACTCGGACACCTTGTGCCCCGGCAACTGGCCGCCCTCGCCCGGCTTCGCGCCCTGCGCCATCTTGATCTGCAGCTGATCCGCGGAAGCGAGGTATTCGGCGGTGACGCCGAAGCGCGCCGAGGCGACCTGCTTGATGCGCGAGCGCAGGCTGTCGCCGGTCTTCAGCACGAGGTCGCGCTGGACCGCACTCCTGCCGATGATCGACGACAGCGTATCGCCGTCCTTCACCGTGCTGCGCCCGGCGCGCATCTCGGCGCGGTAGCGCATCGCGTCCTCGCCGCCCTCGCCGGTGTTCGACTTGCCGCCGATGCGGTTCATCGCGATCGCGAGCGTCGTGTGCGCCTCGGTGGAGATCGAGCCGAGGCTCATCGCGCCGGTCGAGAAGCGCTTGACGATTTCCTTGGCGGGCTCCACCTCGTCGAGCGGCACCGGCGGGCGGCCGGCGCTCTTGAATTCGAACAGCCCGCGCAGCGTCTTGAGCTTGCGGCCCTGCTCGTTGATGAGCGCCGCGTATTCCTTGTACGTCCCGTGGGAGTTCGCGCGCGAGGCATGCTGCAGCTTCGCGATCGAATCGGGCGTCCACATGTGCTCCTCGCCGCGGACGCGGTACATGTACTCGCCGCCCGCATCGAGCGCAGCGCCGAGCAGCGGGTCGTCGCCGAACGCGAGCGCGTGCAGGCGTGCGGCTTCCGCCGCGACCTCGAAGAGGCCGATGCCCTCGATGGTGCTCGCCGTGCCGGTGAAGTACTTGTCGACGAACGCCCGCGTCAGGCCGACCGCCTCGAAGATCTGCGCGCCGCAATACGACTGGTACGTGGAGATGCCCATCTTGGACATCACCTTGTAGAGTCCCTTGCAGATCGCCTTGATGTAGCGCTTCTGCGATTCTTTTGCCCCCCCCACGCTCGCGGCTTCGCCGCTTGGCTGCCCCCCGGGGGGCGCAATTCGGGTCTCGGAGCGGCCCGTCGACGCGAATGCATCGACCTCGAGCGCCGCGCGGGCCAGGTCGCCGAGCGTCTCGAGCGCGAGATACGGATGGATCGCCTCGGCGCCGTAGCCTGCGAGGAGCGCGAAGTGGTGCACCTCGCGCGCCGATCCCGTCTCGACGACGAGGCCGGTCGACGTGCGCAGTCCCTTCTTGACGAGATGCTCGTGCACCGCGGCCGTCGCGAGCAGCGCGGGAATGGGCAGCATGTCGGGCGCGACGCTTCGGTCCGACAGGATGATGATGTTGTAGCCGTTGTGGATCGCGTCCTCGGCGTGCGCCGCGAGGCTCGCGAGCGCCGCCTCCATCCCGTCGCCACCCCACGACGACGGATAACAGATGTCGAGCTCGACCGAGCGGAACGCCCCGCCCGAGAAGAGCTCGACGTGCCGCAGCTTCTCCATGTTCTCCGGGGTCAGCACCGGCTGTTGCACTTCGAGGCGCAGCGGCGGCTCGCCCGCCGGGGTCGTGCCTTCGCTGCGCGCACCGCCGGCGGCCGTCTCGGCGTCGTCGTCGCGCGGGTCGAGCGCGAGCAGGTTCGGCCGCGGCCCGATGAACGAGACGAGGGACATCACCAGCTCTTCGCGAATGGGGTCGATCGGCGGGTTCGTGACCTGCGCGAAGAGCTGCTTGAAGTAGTTGTAGAAGACCTTCGGCCGATCGGAGAGAACCGGCAGTGCGGCGTCGTTGCCCATCGAGCCGACCGGCTCCTCGCCGTTTTGCGCCATCGGCGCGAGCAGGATCTTCACGTCCTCCTGCGTGTAGCCGAACGCCTGCTGGCGATCGAGCAGCGGCACCGACGACGGCGTCGGGGGCGCGGGCTCGGGCATCTCCTCGAGGCGCAGGCGGCAGCGCGCGATCCACTCGCGATAGGGCTTGCCCGTCGCGAGCGAACGCTTCAATTCGTCATCGTCGACGATGCGCCCGGCGTCGAGGTCGACGAGGAGCATCTTCCCCGGCTGCAGGCGCCACTTCTTGACGATCTTCGACTCCGGGATGTCGAGCACGCCCACCTCGGAAGCCATGACGACGTAGTCGTCGTCGGTGACGACGAAGCGCGCCGGGCGCAGGCCGTTGCGATCGAGCGTCGCGCCGATCTGCCGGCCGTTCGTGAACGCCATCGCGGCCGGGCCGTCCCACGGCTCCATCAGCGCGGCGTGGTACTCGTAGAACGCGCGGCGGTCCTCGTCCATCAGCGGATTGCCGGCCCACGCCTCCGGAATCATCAGCATCATCGCGTGGGCGAGCGAGTAGCCGCCCATCACGAGGAGCTCGAGCGCGTTGTCGAACGACGCCGAGTCGGACTGGCCTTCGTAGATCAGCGGCCAGAGCTTCGGCAGGTCCTCGCCCAGCACCTTCGACGCGATCGCCCCTTCGCGCGCGCGGATCCAGTTGAAGTTGCCGCGCAGCGTGTTGATCTCGCCGTTGTGGCAGACGAAGCGGAACGGATGCGCGAGATCCCACGTGGGGAACGTGTTGGTCGAGAAGCGCTGATGCACCATCGCCAGCGCCGACACCATCGTCGGGTCGGCGAGGTCCAGGTAGTACTCGCCCACCTGGTGCGCGAGGAGCATGCCCTTGTAGACGATCGTGCGCGTCGAGAACGACGGCACGTAGAACTCCTTGCCGTGGCGCAGGTTGAGCGCCTGGATCGCATGGCCCGACGCCTTGCGGATGACGTAGAGCTTGCGCTCGAGCGCATCCGGGTCCATGTCGCGCGCGCCGCGTGCGACGAAGACCTGGCGAATGACCGGCTCGACCTCCTTCGTCCGCTGCGACAGGCCGGCGTTGTTCGTGGGGACGTCGCGCCAGCCGAGCAGCACCTGGCCTTCCGCCGCGACGGCGCGCTCGATCTCCTGCTCGCACGCGACGCGGGAGGCCGGCTCGCGCGGCAGGAACACCATTCCCACGCCATATTGGCCGATGGCCGGCAGCGTGATGCCCAGCTTGCCGCAGGCACGGCGCAGGAACGCGTCGGGCATCTGGAGCAGGATGCCGGCGCCGTCGCCTTGCAGCGGGTCGGCGCCGGTGGCGCCCCGATGCGTCAGGTTCTGCAGGATGCGCAGGCCCTGCACGATGATCTCGTGGCTCTTCCGCCCCTTGATGTGGGCGATGAAGCCCAGGCCGCACGCGTCGTGCTCGTGCGCGGGGTGATAAAGGCCCTGCGGGGCGGGCGGGCGGGCGCTGGCTACGGGTCGAGAGGGCTGTTCCACGCGGCACCTCGATAGGGGCGGGTGAAATCGCGCGCGGCGACGCGCGGGCGTCATCAGTCTCGCCGAAATCCGGCGAAACCTGCCTATGTTACGCGCGATGCTGCGGCGCGGCAAGAATCGTCGGAGCGT
>JBLMWW010000002.1:0-20534 GCA_050257435.1 Rudaea sp. | reverse complement strand
GCCGCGAGCGAGCGCGGAACGTCGCACGTTTCGCACTTGATCTCCTGCAGGCACACGACGTCCCAGGGCTCGGCACGCGCGAGCCAGCGTGCGAAGCCCTTGCGCTCGGCGGCCCGCAGGCCGTTGACGTTGAGCGTGATGATCCGCATTCCGGGCAAGGTGGAAAAAGGCGGCGAGTGTACCGAAGCCGGCGGAGCGACGCGGTGATCATGGACATTGCACGCGCGCGGCATGCCGCCGAGCACACCGCGCCGCCGCGCACGCCGGTCGGCGCTGGCATGCGGCGTGCTTTGAAATCACCGGCTCATTACGTCATCAGGACACGAACTTCAAGCCTTCCGAACGCAGGCGAGTTCCGGCGGCCGCGGACCAGGACGGGATCGATGATCCGTCGCGAGGTGCCGCTTGCTTCCGGCGCCGCCTGCGACCCTACGCCTCGGCTCGGTTCGCCAGGGACCGTCCGGGGAACCGCGACGGCAAGCGCCCTTGCCGCCCGCAGTCATAACTTGCCGTAGCCTGGGCCACGACCGCATTGGAAAACGCCATGATCGCCAGCGCGCCGCCGACCGTCGAAAGGTACCGCAGTCGCGGATCGAATCGTACGCAACGAAGCTTCGCGGCCGCGCCGCGCCGCGCCGCCTTCGATCTGCGCGACGCGTTGCTGCCCGCCTCGCTGCTGCTGGCCGGCATGCTGTTCCTCGCGCTCTCGACGCACGCGCATGCGGCCCTCTACAAATGGACCGACGAGCGCGGTGTCGTTCACTACAGTGACCAGCTCCCGCCCGACGCCGTCAATCGCGCGAGCTACGAGCTCAACCGCCAGGGGCTCCCGATCAGGAAGACCGAGGCGGCGCGTCCCACCGTGCATCGGCTGGCGAAAAGCGAGACCGAGGAGCAGCGCGCCCGCGAGGCCGAGCGGGAGAGGATCGTCGCCGAGCGTCGCGACAAGGCGTTGCTCGAGTCCTACGCGGACGCCGCCGAGATCGACCTCGCCAAGTCCCGTGCGGTGGCGACGATCGACGGGCAGATCGAATCGGCGCAGGGCTTCATCGCGCAGATGCGGAAGCGGCGCGACGAGCTCGAAAGCAAGAAGGCGACTTACGCGCCGCGGCCCGTTCCCGGCGAGATCGCGCGGGAGATCCTGTCGATCGACGACGAGATCGCGCGGCAGAACGAGTTCATCGTCGGCAAGAAGAAGGAGTCGGCGAGCGTCGCGGCGCGCTACGACGCCGACAAGCAGCGATTCCTGGAGCTGCGCGTGCCGACCAGCGGGTCGGTGACCACGACCGACGGGGCCGGCGCGTCGCTGGGACTCGAGCTCACGAGCAGCAAGTAGCCGGCAAGGCCGGTGTCGGGGGCGTCATGATTTGCGCACGCGTTGCGCGAATTGCACCTCCGACACCGGCTTTGCGTAAGCGTCACGGCCGTCGCGCGCCACCTCGGCTGCGATAATCGCGCTTTCCGGGCGCGGGCATCTCAGCCCGCTGCGATTCCCATGGCTCAATACGTTTACACGATGAATCGTGTGGGCAAGGTCGTCCCGCCCAAGCGCGTCATCCTCAAGGACATTTCGCTGTCGTTCTTCCCCGGCGCGAAGATCGGCGTGCTGGGCCTGAACGGCGCGGGCAAGTCGACCCTGCTTCGCATCATGGCCGGCGAGGACAAGGAGTTCGAGGGCGAGGCCGTGCCGATGCCCGGCATCCGCATCGGTTTTCTGCCCCAGGAGCCTCGGCTCGACCCCGCCGCGACCGTGCGCAGTGCGGTCGAGGAAGGCATGGGCGAGGTGCTCTCCGCGAAGAAGCGCCTCGACGAGGTGTACGCCGCCTATGCCGAGCCCGACGCCGACTTCGACGCGCTCGCCGCCGAGCAGGCGCGCCTCGAGGCGATCATCGCTGCGTCAGGCACAGATGCCGGCGTCCAGATGGAGATTGCCGCCGACGCGCTGCGGCTGCCGCCGTGGGACGCGACGATCGGCCAGCTCTCCGGCGGCGAGAGGCGCCGCGTTGCGCTGTGCCGTCTGCTGCTGTCGAAGCCGGACATGCTGCTCCTCGACGAGCCCACGAACCACCTCGACGCCGAAAGCGTCGAGTGGCTCGAGCAATTCCTGTCGAAGTTCCCCGGCACCGTCATCGCCGTGACCCACGATCGCTACTTCCTCGACAACGTCGCCGAGTGGATCCTCGAGCTCGACCGCGGTTTCGGCATCCCGTGGAAGGGCAACTACACGTCCTGGCTCGAGCAGAAGGAGCAGCGCCTCGCACGCGAGTCGAAGCAGGAGGCGGCGCGCATCAAGGCGATGCAGAAGGAGCTCGCCTGGGTGCGCACGAACCCGAAGGGCCGGCAGGCGAAGAGCAAGGCGCGCATCGCGCGCTTCGAGGAGCTCTCGTCCTACGAATACCAGAAGCGCAACGAGACGCAGGAGATCTTCATCCCGGTCGCCGAGCGTCTCGGCAACGACGTGATCGAATTCCGCCACGTCACCAAGGGCTACGGCGAGCGCGTGCTGATCGACGACCTGTCGTTCAAGGTTCCGCCCGGGGCGATCGTCGGCGTCATCGGTCCGAACGGTGCCGGCAAGACGACGCTCTTCCGGATGATCGACGGGCGCGAGCGTCCCGACGCCGGCGAGATCGCGCTCGGGCATACGGTGCAACTCGCCGTCGTCGATCAAACGCGCGAATCGCTCCCGAACGACAAGACCGCGTGGGAAGCGATCTCGGGCGGTCTCGACATCCTCACCGTCGGCAGGTTCGAGATGCCCTCGCGCGCATACCTCGGCCGGTTCAACTTCAAGGGCAGCGACCAGCAGAAGAACGTCGGCCAGCTCTCCGGCGGCGAGCGCGGGCGGCTGCATCTTGCCGCGACGCTCTTGCGCGGCGGCAACGTGCTGCTGCTCGACGAGCCGTCGAACGACCTCGACGTCGAGACGCTGCGGGCGCTCGAGGACGCGCTCGCCGAGTTCGCCGGCACCGCGCTCATCATCTCGCACGACCGCTGGTTCCTCGACCGCGTCGCGACGCACATTCTCGCGGCCGAGGACAACTCGAGGTGGGTGTTCTTCGAGGGCAACTTCCACGAGTACGAGGACGACAAGCGCAAGCGGCTCGGCGAGGAGGGGGCGCGCCCGCACCGGCCGCGCTACAAGCCGCTGCACTGAGACAGTCGACGCAGCGGCCCGACCGGTCTCAATCGGCCGGTGGCGGCCGGATCACCTCGATCTGCGCGTCGATGACGCCGTCGTCGACCATGCCGAGCTTGCGCGCCGCGGCGAGCGAAACGTCGCCAATGCGGCCGGCGACGAACGGCCCGCGGTCGTTCACCTTCACGTCGACGCTGCGATGGTTCTCGAGGTTGGTCACGCGCACCAGCGTGCCGAACGGCAGCGTGCGGTGCGCCATGGTGAGCGCTTCGGGGTCGAACGGCTCGCCGCTCGCCGTCTTTTTCCCGTCGAACGCCTTGCCGTAGAGCGAGACGCGTCCGCGCTGCGTGAAATGCGCCGCGACCTCTTCCGGCGCGGGTGGCGCCGGCGCCGGGGCGGCCTTCGGCGGCGCAGGCGGTGGCGGTGCGGCCGGTGCGGGTGACGGCGGCGCCGGCGTTTCGGGCGCGGGAGGCACTTGCGCGCATCCGGCAAGCATCGCGACCAGCGCCGCCGTGACGAAGGCCGCCTTGGCGAAAACGCGCCGCGTCAGGGAACCGCCGTATGATGCGAGCGACACGCTTCGGTCAGTCCGGACGGCGCCGCTCCGGGCTGACGCGGCGCGCATCGCTTTCGACCGCACGTCGCCGGCCGGGAAGCGAAAGGAACCGGAGGCGGCGACCGGGGTCGGTCAGCACACGATCAACGACACTGCAAGGAGGACCGCGTGATCAAATGGGCCATCATCTTCTTCGTCATCTCCCTGATTGCGGGGTTCTTCGGCTTCACCGACGTCGCGAGGGGCGCGAAGACGATCTCGAAGTGGCTGTTCTTCATCGCCCTCGCGATCTTCCTGATCGTGCTGATCTTCGGCGTGATGCTCGGCACGCTGGTGTTCTAGCCCGTCCGGTCGAGGTTCTGCGTCGCTCGCCGGGTCGGCACGAGCGCGGCTATGCCTTCAGCTTTTGCTTCAGGATCGCGTTGACCTGACCCGGGTTGGCGCTGCCCTTCGACGCCTTCATCACCTGGCCGACGAGGGAGTTGAAGGCCTTCTCCTTCCCGGCGCGGAACTCGGCGACGATCGCCGGATGGGCGGCGAGGACCTCGTCGACGAGGGCCTCGATCGCCGAGGCGTCGGACACCTGGCGCAGGCCGCGGCGCGCGACGATCGCATCCACGGCCGCGAGCGCGCTCGTCGGGGAGACCGCGCTGTCGCGCCCGCGGGCGCTCCAAAGGTCGTCGAAGACGAGCTTGGCCGCCTTGCCGGAGAGCGTGCCGTCCAGGATGCGCGTCACGAGCGCGGCGAGCTCCGCCGGGCCCACGGGCGCCGACTCGACGCCGAGGTCCTCCCGGTTACGCGCCGCGGAAAACTCGCCCAGCACCCAGTTCGCGACCAGCTTGTGCGCGGCGGCATCGCTGGCGGGCAGCGCCGCGCATACCGCCGCGTAGTAATCGGCGACGGCGCGCGACGCGGTCAGCTGTGCCGCGTCGTACGGCGTGAGGCCGTGCTGCGCGATGAGCCGCTCGCGCATGGCGTCCGGCAGCTCGGGCATCGCGGCGCGCACCCCCTGCACCCAGGCGTCGTCGATTACGAGCGGCGGCAGGTCCGGGTCCGGGAAATACCGGTAGTCGTGCGCCTCCTCCTTGGTGCGCATCGAGCGCGTCTCGTTGCGCTCGGGATCGTAGAGGCGCGTCTCCTGCACGACGCGGCCGCCGTCCTCGATGAGCTCGATCTGGCGGCGCGCCTCGAACTCGATCGCCTGCGCGAGGAAGCGGAAGCTGTTGAGGTTCTTGATCTCGCAGCGCGTGCCGAGCGGTGCGCCCGGCCGGCGCACCGAAACGTTCGCGTCGCAGCGGAAGCTCCCCTCCTGCATGTTGCCGTCACAGATCCCGATCCACATGGCGAGGGCGTGCAAATGCCGCGCGTACGCGACGGCCTCGGCGGCGCTGCGCAGGTCGGGCTCGGAGACGATCTCGAGGAGCGGCGTGCCCGCGCGATTGAGGTCGATGCCGGTGACGTCGCCCATGCCGGGCGGCAGCCCCTCGTGCAGCGACTTTCCGGCGTCCTCCTCGAGATGGGCGCGCGTGAGGCGGACCGTCTTCTCCCCTTCGTCGGTCACGATCGTGAGCGCACCCCCGCGCACGACGGGTGTCTCGTATTGCGATATCTGATAACCCTTGGGAAGATCCGGGTAGAAGTAGTTCTTGCGTGCGAAGACGCTGCAGCGATTGATCGCCCCGCCGACGGCGAGCCCGAAGCGGATCGCGCGCTCGACCGCGCCGCGGTTCAGCACCGGCAGCACGCCCGGGAGCGCGATGTCCACGGCCGAGGCCTGCGTGTTCGGGGCGGCGCCGAACGCCGTCGAAGCGCCCGAGAAGATCTTCGACGCCGTCGAGAGCTGCGCGTGCGTCTCGATGCCGATGACGATCTCGAAGGTCGTCATGCCGGGAGGGCTGGCGCGCGCGCGTGCCAGTCGGTCGCCTGCTGGAAGCGATGCCCGATCGCGAGAATGCGCGCCTCGTCGAAGTACCGGCCCTGAAGCTGCAGGCCGATCGGCAGGCCGGCGCGCGTGAAGCCGCACGGGAGCGAGATAGCGGGCATGCCCGTCAGGTTCGCCGCGATGGTGAAGATGTCGTTCAGGTACATCTGCACGGGGTCGTCGGCCTTCGCGCCGATCGGAAACGCCGCGGTCGGCGCCGTCGGGCCGGCGATCACGTCGCACTCGGTGAGCGCGCGCGCGAAGTCCTGCGCGATCAGGCGCCGCACCTGCTGCGCCTTCAGGTAATACGCGTCGTAATAGCCGTGCGAGAGCACGTAGGTGCCGACGAGAATGCGCCGCTTGACCTCGGCGCCGAAGCCTTCGGCGCGCGTGCGGCAATACATGTCCGTCAGGTCGGCGTAGCGCTTCGCGCGATGCCCGTAGCGCACGCCATCGAAGCGCGACAGGTTCGACGACGCTTCGGCGGGCGCGATGACGTAGTACGCCGGCACCGCATGCGCCACGCGCGGTAGGTCCACGGGGACGATCGCTGCACCGAGCGCCGCGAGCTCGGCGAGCGCGGCGTCGACCGCCGCGGCGACTTCGGCGTCGATGCCGTCCCCCGTATATTGGCGGGGACGACCGATGCGGAAGCCCGCGAGCGGCCTTGCGGAGGCGGGCGCGCGCAACGCGCGCGCGTAATCCTCGGCCGGCCGGTCGAGCGACGTCGAATCGCGCGCGTCGTGGCCCGCCATAGCGGTGAGCACGAGCGCGCAGCCCTCGGCATCACGGGCGAACGCGCCCGGCGTGTCGAGGCTCGACGCGAACGCGACCAGCCCGTAGCGCGAGCAAACGCCGTAGGTGGGTTTCAGCCCCGTGACGCCCGACAGCGCCGCGGGCTGGCGGATCGATCCGCCGGTATCGGTTCCGGTGGCGGCCGCGACGAGATCCGCGGCGACGGCCGCCGCCGACCCGCCGGAGCTGCCGCCGGGCACGCACTCGAGATTCCAGGGATTGCGCGCCGGGCCGAAGTACGACGTCTCGCTCGACGAGCCCATCGCGAACTCGTCCATGTTCGTCTTGCCGACGAGCACCGTGCCCGCGTCGCGCAGCCGTCCGACCACGTGCGCGTCGTAAGGGGCGACGAAATGCTCCAGCATCCGCGAGCCGCAGGTGGTGCGCAGCCCCGCGGTCATCAGCACGTCCTTGTGCGCGATCGGCACGCCGGTCAGCGGCGTCGCCGTGCCGCGTGCGAGCGCCTCGTCGGCGGCGCGTGCAGCGGCGAGCGCCCCTTCCTCGTCGACCGTGATGAATGCGTTCAGCGCCGGTTGCGTGCGCGCGATGCGCGCCAGCGTCTCGCGCGTGAGCTCCACGCTCGACGCCTCGCGCGCCTGCAGCGCGCGCGCGGCTTCGGCGACGGTGCGCACTATTCGATGACCTTCGGCACGAGGTAGAGCCCGTCCCCTACCGCGGGCGCCTGCGCCTGGTAGAGCGCGCGCCGGTCCGCTTCGGTGACGACGTCGTCGCGCAGCGGCGCCATCGCGTCCTGCGCGTGAGCCATCGGCGCGACGCCCGTCGTGTCGATCGCGCGGAGCTCGTCGATCAGCGCGAAGATCGCGTCGAGCTTGCGGCGCGCGTCCTGCGCCGTGTCGTCGTCGACTGCAATGCGCGCGAGATGCGCGAGGCGCTTGACATCGTCGAGCGAGAAGCTCATGTGAATGGGGTCAGGGCAAAAAGCCCGCTTTGGGGTCGGAGCAAGAGGCGCGAGACGCGTGGAGCCAATGGGCGAGCTCGTTGCCGCGCCCTTTTGCTCCGACCCCAAAACGGGCTTTTTGCTCTGACCCCGAAACGCGAAAAAACGGCGGGAAATCAGTGCGGAGACGCAATCGGCTTAGGTTATCATATCGGCCATTTTGAGCGGCCCGCGCTCGTCTCCGTCGGAGCGATGCGAACGGGATCGCCACCTCCCGCCCCCTTCATGTTCGAGTCCTTCAAAGGCTATTTCTCCAGCGACCTCGCGATCGACCTTGGTACCGCCAATACGCTGATCTACGTGCGCGGCAAGGGCATCGTGCTCGACGAACCCTCGGTGGTCGCGATCCGGCAGGAAGGCGGCCCGAACGGCAAGAAGGTGATCCAGGAAGTGGGGCTCGCCGCCAAGCAGATGCTCGGCCGCACGCCCGGCAACATCACCGCGATCCGGCCGATGAAGGACGGCGTCATCGCCGACTTCACGGTGACGGAGCAGATGCTGAAGCAGTTCATCAAGAAAGTGCTCGACTCGCGGCTTTTCTCGCCCAGCCCCCGCATCATCATCTGCGTGCCCTGTGGCTCGACGCAGGTCGAGCGGCGCGCGATCCGCGAGTCGGCGCTCGGCGCCGGCGCGTCCAAGGTCTACCTGATCGAGGAGCCGATGGCCGCGGCGATCGGCGCCGACCTCCCGGTCGGCGACGCCACCGGCTCGATGGTCGTCGACATCGGCGGCGGCACCACCGAGGTCGGCGTCATCTCGCTCGGCGGCATGGTGTACGCCGGCTCGGTGCGCGTGGGCGGCGACAAGTTCGACGAGGCGGTGGTCAACTACATCCGCCGCAACTACGGCATGCTGATCGGCGAGACGACCGCCGAGATCATCAAGAAGACGATCGGCTCCGCGTTCCCCGGCTCGGAGGTCAAGGAAATGGAAGTGAAGGGGCGCAACCTCGCCGAGGGCATTCCCCGCAGCTTCACCGTGTCGTCCAACGAAATCCTCGAGGCGCTCACCGACCCGCTGAACAGCATCGTCTCCTCGGTGAAGAGCGCGCTCGAGCGCACGCCGCCGGAGCTCGGCGCCGACATCGCCGAGCGCGGCATGGTGCTGACCGGCGGCGGGGCGCTGCTGCGCGACGTCGATCGCCTCCTCATGGAGGAGACGGGCCTGCCCGTCGTCGTCGCCGAGGACCCGCTCACCTGTGTGGTGCGCGGCTGCGGCAAGGCGCTCGAGAACATGGAAAAGCTTTCGACGATCTTCACGAGCGACTGACGTTGCGTGTCGGACGTTCGGCGCAAAAGGTCGGCCGGACGAGGTTGATGCCGGGCGCCGAGCCGCGCATGATTGCCGTGGTTTGCGCCTCTGGTGCGTGCGCCGTGCCGTTGCCGGTGCACGATGCGCGCTAGGTCATGCGTCCGATATCCGTCGACACCCCCGCCTTCTTCAACCGCGGGCCGAGTCCGCTCGCGCGGCTCGCGTTCTTCGGGCTCCTCTCGCTCGCGCTGCTGTTCGCGGACACGCGCTACCGCTACCTCGAGAACGTGCGCGAGATCGTGGCGATCGGGCTGCATCCGATCGAGCGCGCGCTCGGCGTGCCCGGCGCGGCTTTTGCATACGTCTACGAATACTTCGCCTCCAAACGCCGCCTGGCGGACGAGAATGCGATGCTCCGGCAGGAACTCGTCGCGCGCGCGCCAGCGACGCAGGGCTACGCCCGCGTCCAGGAGGAGAACGCGCGCCTGCGTGCGCTGCTCGACGTCCGCTCGCGCTACAGTGCCTCGGCGATCGCGGTGCAGGTCGTCTACACCGGCCGCGACCCGTTCACGCAGAAGGTCTTCGTCGACAAGGGCGCGAGCGCCGGCATCCAGGCGGGCGCGGGCGTGATCGACGAGAACGGCGTCGTCGGCCAGGTGACGCGCGTGTTCCCGTTCATGTCCGAGGTGACGCTCATCACCGACCGCGACCAGGCGGTGCCGGTGCAGGTCGAGCGCAACGGCACGCGCAGCGTGCTCTTCGGCAACGGCACCGGACGCGCGCCCGAGCTTCGCTTCACGTCGCCGACGGCCGACCTGCGCCCCGGTGACCGGCTCGTGACCTCCGGCCTCGACGGCACGTATCCGCCCGGGCTCGCCGTCGCCGAAGTGGTGGATGTCGTCCGGGATACGGGGCAGATGTTCGCGCGCATCGTGTGCAAGCCGCTCGCGGGAATCGACCACAGCGAATTCCTGCTCGTGATGTCGCAGTCGGCCGCGATGCCGCCGCGTCCCGAGGAGGCGGGCGAGCCGGACGGCGTGAAGAAGAACGCCCGCGCGCGGGTGCGGCGCGCGTCATGAGTGCCGCCGGGCCGCCCCGAGGACGTCCACGCGAGCGGCGGCGAAGCCGAGGCTCGAAGAGCGCGTCCGCGCACGTGGACGCGAGGCCGACAGCGTGAAGCTGCGAACGCCAACGTGGTCCGATGAGGCGGAGGCTCGCCCCCTCCGTCGGAGGGGGAGGCTGACCGCGCAGCGGGCAGCTTCGGGGGAGGTTATCCAGTGAGAGTGCTTCCGAGCGTGGGCTCGTTCGGCCCGGCGGCGCCCGAGGAGATCCTGCGGCCGGCGAAATCGTGGTTCGTCGTGCTGTCGCTTCTCGGCGGGCTGCTGCTCAACCTGGTGCCCGTGGGCGGCGTCGCGCTCGTGTACCGCCCGGATTTCCTGGCGCTCGTGCTGCTCTACTGGTGCATCCAGGAGCCGCGCTTCGTCGGCGTCGGCGCCGCCTGGATCCTGGGCCTGTTGATGGACGTCGGCGACGCGACGGTGTTCGGGCAGCACGCGCTCGCCTATGCGGTGCTCGCGTACGGCGCCGAATACTTCCGCCGGCGCGTGCTGCGCTTTCCGCTGTGGCAGCAGGCGGTGCAGGTCGCGGTGCTCCTCGTGCTGTGCGCGCTGATCGTGCTGCTCGTGCGCTATATCGGCGGCGCGCCGCTCCCGCATTGGACGTACCTCGCGCCGCCGCTCGTCGGCGCCGCGCTGTGGCCGCTCGTGTCCGTGCTGCTGCAGCGGCCGCAGCGGCCGTCGCGCCGGCGCGACCGGCGCTGACCGCGCAAGTCTCGCCATGGCGGGCCGGTTGCTATTCACGTCGCGGCGCGGCGGCTTCGGCCGGCGCGGCGGCGGCGCGTCGGAACTGCGCAACCCCGAGCGCGAGCTGTTCCTGTTCCGCCGGCGCCTGTGGCTCGTCGCGCTGTTCGTCTTCGTCGCCTTCTGCGGCCTCTTCGCGCGCTTCTTCTATCTGCAGGTCGTCCAGCACGCACACTTCGAGACGCTCGCCGAGACCAATCGCATCGCGATCGTGCCCATCGCGCCCAATCGCGGCGTCATCACCGATCGCAACGGTATCGTGCTCGCGCAGAGCTACTCGGGCTACACGCTGGAGCTCATGCCGGCGCGCATCCCCGACCTCGACGGGACGATCGACCAGCTCGCGCAGATCGTCGACGTGCAGCCGCGCGATCGCAAGCGGTTCCGCAAGCTCCTCGAGGAGTCGAAGGATTTCGAGAGCCTGCCGCTGCGCACGCGGCTGACGGACGAGGAGGTGGCCCGCTTCGCCGTCAATCGCTATCGCTTCCCCGGCGTCGAGATCAAGGCCCGCCTGTTCCGGCAGTACCCGTTCGGCGCGGTTGCCTCGCACGTCCTGGGCTACATCGGCCGCATCACCGACAAGGACAACGAGCGGATCGCGGCCTGGGACGAGACGGCGAACTACAAGGGCTCCGACTACATCGGCAAGTCGGGGGTCGAGCTCTCCTACGAGCGCGAGCTGCACGGCACCACCGGCGTCGAGGAAGTCGAGGTCGACTCGGGCGGCCGCGCCGTGCGCACGCTGAAGCGAACGCCGCCGGTCGCCGGCAACAATCTGCGGCTGTCGCTCGACATCCGCCTGCAGCAGGTGGCCGAGGCCGCGTTCGGCGAGCGGCGCGGCGCGCTCGTCGCGATCGATCCCGGCTCGGGCGACGTGCTCGCGTTCGTGTCGAAGCCGGGGTTCGATCCGAACCTGTTCGTCGACGGCATCGATCCGGCGAACTGGCAGGAGCTCAACGAGTCGCCCGACAAGCCGCTCCTCAACCGGCCGCTGCGCGGCGCGTATCCGCCCGGCTCGACGATCAAGCCGTTCCTCGCGCTCGCGGCCCTCACGTCGGGCAAGCGCACGCCGACGCAGGCGATCCACGACCCGGGCTTCTTCCAGATCCCCGGGCAGGCGCATCGCTTTCGCGACGACAAGCCGGGCGGGCACGGGGTGGTGGACATGTACAAGTCGATCGTCGCCTCGTGCGACACGTACTACTACACGCTGGCCAACGAGACCGACATCGACGATACGGCCCGCTTCCTCGCGCGGTTCGGCTTCGGACACAAGACCGGGATCGACATCGAGGGCGAGCTGACCGGCGTGCTGCCGTCGCGCGAATGGAAGCGACAGCGCTTCGCGGGCAGGAACTACCGCGACGAGCACCGCAAGTGGTATCTCGGCGATTCGATCTCGGCGGGCATCGGGCAGGGCTACAACGCGTTTACGCCGATCCAGCTCGCGCACGCGATCGCAATGATCGCGAACGACGGCGTCGGCTACACCCCGCATCTCGTGAAATCGGTGCAGGACGTCCGGACCGGCGAGGTGCGCGAGGTGGCGAGCCAGCCTTCGTCGCGCGTCGCGCTAAGCCCCGAGAACCTGGCGTTCATCAAGCGCGCGCTCGCCGGCGTGGCGAAGGAAGGCACGAGCGCCGCGGCGTTCAAGGACGCGAAGTACGTGAGCGCGGGCAAGACCGGCACGGCACAGGTGTTTTCGCTCAAGGGCGAGAAGTATTCCGAGCACCGCGTCGACGAGCGGCTGCGCGACCACGCGTGGTACATGGCGTACGCGCCCGTGGATCATCCGAGGATCGCCGTCGCGGTGCTCGTCGAGAACGGCGGCTTCGGTGCGGCCGCGGCGGCGCCGATCGCGCGCAAGGTCTTCGACCATTACCTGCTCGGCGAGGCCGAGCCCGGCGCGGCGAAGGATTCGCCCGGCGCCGGCGACGACGAGAGCGATTAGGCATGGCGTTCCTGGCGCGGCTGTGGGAGCTGCTGACGCGGCGCATCGACTCGATGCTCTTCGGGTGCGCACTGGCGATCGTCGGCGTCGGCCTCGTCACGCTGTTTTCGGCCGCGAACGAGAGCATCCCGCGCGTCACCAGCCAGGCGCTGAGCCTCGCGTTCGGCGTTGTCCTGATGTGGACGTTCGCCAACGTCGCGCCGCAGACCTTGGCGCGCGTCGCGGTGCCGCTCTACGTCGTGGCTGTGGCGATGCTCGTCGCCGTCGCGATGTCGGGGGTCGTCGTCAACGGCTCGCGCCGCTGGCTCAATCTCGGCATCGCGCGCTTCCAGCCTTCCGAGCTCATGAAGATCGCGCTGCCGCTGATGCTGGCGTGGTACTTCCAGAAGTTCGAGGGCCGCATCGGCTGGCGCGACTTCGCGTTCGCGGCGATCCTGATCGTGGTCCCGGTCTACCTGATCAAGCGGCAGCCGGATCTGGGAACGTCGCTGCTCATCGCGGCGTCGGGGTTCTACGTGCTGTTCCTCGCCGGGCTGTCCTGGCGCATCATCGTCGGGCTCTTCGCGCTGGCCGCGGCGGTCGGTCCGCTGGTGTGGTCGCACCTGCACGGCTACCAGCGCGAGCGCATCCTCACGTTCCTCGATCCGTCGCGCGATCCCCTCGGCGCGGGGTATCACTCGATGCAGGCGTCGATCGCGCTCGGCTCCGGCGGAACGGTCGGCAAGGGCTGGCTGAATGGCACGCAGACGCACCTCGACTTCCTGCCCGAGCGCCACACCGACTTCATTTTCGCGGTGTTCGGCGAGGAGTTCGGGCTGATCGGCGCCGCGGTGCTGCTCGTCCTCTACATGCTGCTGATCGGCCGCGCGATGATGATCACGGCGCACGCGTCGACGATGTTCGCGCGGCTCCTGGCCGGCGCGATCACGCTGATGTTCTTCACCTGCGCGTTCGTGAACATGGCCATGGTGAGCGGGCTGTTGCCCGTCGTCGGCGTGCCGCTGCCGCTCGTGTCGTACGGCGGCACGGCGCTCATCTCGCTCTTCATCGGCCTCGGGATCCTGATGAGCGTGCAGGCGCACAGGAAGTTGGTTGCGACATAGGGGTCAGGGGCCGGGGAACTCCTACTTCTGACTCGGCACATCCCTCGCCTCTAGCCCCTGGGTTCGATCCCAATCACCGTCTTGACCGAATTGGCGATGTAGCACCGGTGATGCGCCTCGTCGTGCATCGCCGCGATGTCCGCCGTCGAGGGTGCGTGATCGCCGCCGAAGCCGATGCGCGGGCGCAGCACGACGCGGGTCATCGAGACATGGCCATCGCGGTCCGGCTCGAGCGTTCCTTCGGCAGCGTCTTCGTAGCTGTCGATCCGATAGCCGTGCTGTGCCGCGATCGACAGGAACCAGAGCATGTGGCAGCTCGAGATGGCCGCCACGAGCGCCTCCTCCGGGTCGACGGCCGCGACGCTCGTGTAGGGGACGGGCACCGAGTGCGGCGACGACGAAGCGGGCACATCGATGCCGCCGTCGAAGCGCCAGACGTGTCGGCGACTGTACTTGCTGTCGGTGAAGGCCGCGTCGCCGCGCGTCCAGGAGATCGTGGCCGTGTGGCGCGACATCCACGCACCCTGCGTCAGCCCGGGTTCCGCGCGGTGATCGTCCACGAGCTCGACTGCATCTCGATGCCGTTCGGCGACGCGTAGCGCGCGAGCTCGCGCGAAAGCGCGGCTTGGATCTCGTCGCGGCGCGCCTCGGCGAGCGCTCCCGCTTCGCGCACGATCTCGCCGGCGGGCCCGAGCGCGAGCTGGAAGTCGACCGCCTGGTCGACGTCGCGCCCGACCATCACCGGTCCGTCGGTGCGCTCGAACGTCACGTCGTGAAAGCCGGCAGCCCGGAGTTGCGCGCGCACGACGTCGGGATTGGCCATCGAAAACGGGCCGGGGCCGCAGGTCTGCGCGTCCTCGCCGGGAGGCGGCAGGAACTGCGACACGACCGCCTTCGGCACGCCGAGCCATGGATTGTCCTCGATGACGCGCCAGGTGACGAACATGAGCGTCCCGCGGGGCTTCAGCGCCTTGCGCACGTTGCGCATCGCTGCCACGGGATTGGCGAAGAACATCATGCCGAAGCGCGAAAAGGCGAGGTCGAAGTCCGCCTCGAAAGGGTAGGTCTGCACGTCGGCGGCGACGAACCGGACGTTGGAGAGGCCCTCGGCCGCCGCGTCCTGCCGGCCCTTCTCGAGGAACGCGTCGCAGCAATCGAGCCCGAGGACGTAGCCGCTCGCGCCGACCTTGCGCGCGAGCTCGAGCGCCGTGTCCCCCCAGCCGCATCCGACGTCGACCGCGTGGGACCCTCGCGCCAGCTCCAGCCTCGCGAGCGGAACGGTGCTGTGATACGAGAGCCCGCCCAGCATGATGTTGCGGAAGCGCTCGAACTTGGGAACGAGCACGTCGTTCCAGAACCTGGTGAATTCGTCGTTCGTTTCCACGACCGTGGCCATCGCGCACCTCCGTCGCCGCGTTGTGCCGGCGATTCTACGTCGCGCGGTCCGGCTCGTCTCGATCCCCGGCCGGCTGCCGCCCGTGCATGACATTTGCATATTTTCATGACATCGGCATAATCGCGGCGTTGTACGGGAGGCCAAGACCAACCACAACCACACGGACAGGAGAGCCCCGCATGATCCCGCTCAATGTGAACGGCAAGAGCTACAACGTCGACGTCGCCGAGTCCACCCCGCTGCTGTGGGTGCTGCGCGACGTGCTCGGACTCACGGGAACGAAATACGGCTGCGGCATCGAGGTCTGCGGCGCGTGCACCGTCCTGATCGACGGGCAGCGCGAGCATTCGTGTGTCTTCGACACGTCGTCCGCGGCGGGCAAGACGGTCGTGACGATCGAAGGCCTCTCGGCGGACCGCAGCCATCCCGCGCAGAAGGCGTGGATCGAACATCAGGTGCCGCAATGCGGCTACTGCCAGCCGGGGATGATCATGGCCTGCGCCGGCGCGATGCGGGCCGGCCATCATGGCAAGGAAATCCTCTCCGAGCTGCAGAACGTATGTGTCTGCGGCACCTACGCGCGCGTCCGCGACGCGGTGACGGGCCTATGAAAACGGAGGCCGTGATGACCGTGTCAACCCAGGCCGCGGCATCGGCCGCGGACGCGCCGTCGCTTTCGCGCCGACGCCTCCTCGCCGCCTCGGCGAAAGGACTCGTCGTCGCGTTCACGCTGCCGATGTTCGGTCGCGCGGCGCTCGTCAACGCCGCCACGCCGCCGAGTCCCGAGCAGCTTGCCGACGCCTACGTGCACATCGGCACCGACGGCTCGATCACGCTCTCCTTCGGCGGCGCCGAGATGGGCCAGGGCGCAATGAGCGGCCTCGCGCAAATCCTCGCCGAGGAACTGATGGTCGACTGGGGCGACATTCGCGTCCAGCAGTCGGCCGTCGATCCGATCGTCTCGTACTTCACGGGCGGCAGCAGCGCCGTGAGCGGCCGCTACGCGACGCTGCGCAAGGCCGGCGCGGCGGCGCGCGAGCGCCTGATCGCGGCCGCGATGGCGACGACCGGGGACGCGAACCGGGAGAACTACGCGGCGCAGAGCGCGACCGTCTCGTACACGAACCCGACGACGCACGCAGTGACGAGCTGGGGATACGCCGACCTCGCGTCGCTCGCCGCCTCGCAGCCGGCACCGGCCGATCTGCGGCTCACCGACCCGGGCCGCTTCCGGCTGATCGGCCAGCCGCTTCCGCGCCTCGACATTCCGGCGAAGGTCGACGGCAGCGCGAAGTACGGCATCGACACCTGGTTTCCGAACATGGTGTTCGCCGCCATCAAGCACTGCCCGGTCATCGGCGGCACGCTCGCCAGCGTGCCCGCCAAGCCGTCGGGGGCGATCGCGGTCGTCCCGTGCATGGCTTCCGACACCCGCGGCGCCGTCGTCGCGAATTCCGTCAACGCGGTCGCCGTCGTCGCGAGCAACACGTGGCTCGCGATGAAGCTCGCGAACGGGCTGTCCGTGAAATGGAGCCTCCCCGCGTCCACGGCCAGCGTCGACAGCGCCGGGATCCTCGCGCAGGCGCAGTCGTTGATGACGAGCGGCTCCGCGCTCGCCGCCGAACCGACCCCGCCGTCGGGCACGAGCGCCGCCGAGTACGCGAACGCCGTGCGTCCGAGCGTCCTGGCCGCTCTCGAGACGCCGACACTCGATGCGACGTATACGCTGCCGTATCTTGCGCACGCCACCATGGAGGTGCCGAGCTGCGCGGTGAATATCGTGTACGCGGGAACGACGCCGCAATCGTGCGAGATCTGGGCCCCGACGCAGGGCGCCTCGGCGGTCGTGGCGCTCGCCGCGCGGCTCGTCGGCCTTCCCGCCGCGCAGATCGTCGTCCATACGACGTTCCTCGGCGGCGGGCTCGGGCGCAAGTTCGAGATGGACTACGTGAGCCAGGCGATCCAGGTGGCGATGGCCGTGAAGCGTCCGGTCAAGCTCACGTGGCGGCGCGAGGAGGACCTCGCGCACGACCAGTACCGGCCGTTCGCCCTGGTGAACGTGAAGGCGCGCGTGAGCGCGGGCAAGATCGCCGCGTGGTCGTATCGCAATGTCTCGCAGGCGATACTCGGTCAGCGCGGCTGGCTGCCGCCCGGCGCCGTCGACTCGCAGGCGGTGGAAGGCTCGGTGCGGCTGCCGTACGCGCTCGGCACCCATCTCGTCGAATGGGTGCCGCTCCCGGCCGGGATCCCGGTCGGCTTCTGGCGGTCGGTCGGATCGTCGATCAACGCATTCGTCGTCGAGAGCGCGATCGACGAGCTCGCGCGCGCAGCGAACGCCGATCCGTTCCAGTTCCGCTACGACAACATGACCGACGAGCGCGCGCGCGCCGTCCTGTGGGCCGCCGACCTGCTGTCCTCGTCGTGGCGCAAGACGCTGCCGACCGGGCACGCCTTCGGTGTGGCCATTGCCGAGTCGTTCGGCACCTGCGTCGCGCACGTCGTCGACGTCTCGCAGCCGTCGTCGGGTGCGCTCAAGGTGCACCGCGTCGCCACGGTGATCGATTGCGGGACGGTGATCAATCCCGATTCGGTCGAAGCGCAGATGCAGGGCGCGATCGTGCACGCGCTGAATGCGACGCTGTGGGGGCAAATCACGTTCACGGCGGGGAAGGCGGCGCAGACGAACTTCAACGGCTATCGCGCGATGCGCATCGGCGAGATGCCGCAGGTGACCGTGCAGATCGTATCGAGCACGAATCCGCCGAGCGGCGTCGGGGAGCCCGGGGTGCCGCCGCTCGCGCCCGCGATCGCCAACGCCTATGCGCGGCTCACCGGAACGCGGGTGCGCAGCCTGCCGATGTTCCCCGGGACGCGGATGGGCGGGCTGTAACGCAAGGACCGAGGTCGGAGCAGGAAATCGGGGCCAGAGCCCTGATGTTTCTTGTACCCCTATCGCTTGCTCCGACCCCGAAACTACAACAGCCGATTGAACCACGCGAGCGACAGGCCCGCGCCGACGAGCACGAACACGGCCGCCGCGGCGACGAAGAGCGCGGTGACCTCGGTCTGCTGCTTCTTCAGCACCATTCGGGCGTTCATGCCCTTGTAGATCTTCTTGAGGTCGGTGGCGCTCCCCGCGTAGAAGTATTCGCCGCGCGTCACGTTGGCGATCTGCTTCAGCGTGTCCTCGTCCAGGCGCACGCGCATCGACCAGCCTTCCCAGCCGATCACTTCACCCTGCACCGTCCCGACCCCCACCGTGTAGACACGCACGCCGCGCTCGGCGGCCATCTTCGCCGACTCGAGCGGATCGGGCCCGGTCGTCGCCTGGCCGTCGGTGAGCAGGATGATCGCCGCCGACTCGTACGAGCCCGGCGGGACGGGCTTCTCGCCGTCCTTCGGCGGTCCCTTCGCGTCGAGCGCCAGCCCCTTGCCCTGGTCGCGCCCGGACACGCGCGGATTGGACGCGCGCAGGTCGAACTCGACGTCGGGAAAGATCGCCTTGAGCGACACGAGGATGCCGCTGCCGATCGCGGTTGCCCGCTGCAGCTGGAAGCGGTCGATCGCGGCGAGCAGGTCCTCGCGGTTGTCGGTGGGCGCCTGCACGAGCGCCGCGGTGCCGGCGAACGACACGATGCCGATGCGCACGTTGCTCGGCTGGTCCTTGATGAACGTCCGCGCCGCTTCCTGCGCCGCCGCGAGCCGCGTCGGCTGCACGTCGACGGCCCGCATGCTGCCCGACACGTCCATCGCGAGGATGATGAGCTCGTGCTGCGTCGGCAGCGTGACGATCGCCGTCGGCCGTGCCATCGCGACGATCATCAACGTGACGCCGATCAGGAACAGGACGGGCGGAACGTGGCGGCGCAGGCGCTGGCCCGCGCCCATCGCGTCGCGGATCATCGTCAGGCTCGAGTAGCGGGCGGCGAGGCGGCGCTTGCGCCGCTGCGCGAGCACGTACAGCCCGATCAGCACGGGTACGAGACCGAGCAGCCAGAGGAAGTCAGGCCAGAGGAACGACACGGTGCTGATCCCTCCGCGGCATCACCCCGCCGGCCGCGAGCCGGCTGCGGCGTTTGCGCAGGTCGGCGAAGCGCATGATGGCGTCGGCGAGATCGTCGCTGGTGGCGAGCTCGAGCACGTCGACGCCGGCGTCGCGGAAGCCTTCGCGAAGCCGCGCCTCGCGCTCCTCCGCCGCCTGCATGAACCGGCGCCGGAAGCCGCGATCGTGGGTGTCGACGAAGATCTGCTCGCCGGTCTCGGCGTCTTCCATCGTCAGCAGCCCGAGGTCGGGGAGCTCGTGCTCGAGCGGATCGTAGAGGCGCACCGCGATCACCTCGTGACGTTGCGCGAGCTGCGCGAGCGCGCCGGCCCATGGCGCCGCGCTGAAGAAATCGGACACGACGAAGACGAGCGAGCGCCGCGGCAGGACCGGATAGGCGGCGCGCAGGAAATCGTGGAGGTTCGTCTGCGTCGAGCGCGACGGCGGCGGCCGATGCAGCATCCGATGCAGGATGTGCAGCACGTGCCGGCGACCGCTCGCGGGCGGCACGACGGTGTCCATGGTCTCGCCGTAGAGGGCGGCGCCGACGCGATTCCCGTGGCGCGTGAGGACGCGCGCGAGCACGGTGACGAAGTCGATCGAGACGCTGCGCTTGCGCACCTCACCCGAGCCGAAGTCGACCGACGGGCTCACGTCGAGCAGGAACCACGCCGTCACGTCGCGATCCTCGTTGTACTCGCGCACGTACGGCGTCGAAAGCCGCGCGGTCACGTTCCAGTCGATGTGCCGGACATCGTCGTGATACTGGTATTCACGCAGGTCCGCGAGGTCGAGGCCGAAGCCGCGGAACAGCGTCTTGTAGTCGCCGTGCAGCAGGCCGTCGAGGCGGCGCAGCACCGTCCACTCGAGCCGGCGCAGCGCGCGCTCGGCGCTGCGCGCGGCGTCGAGCGGCACGACGTTGCCCGTCGACGGTGTCGCGGCCGCAACGGGCCGTTGCCCACGCTTGCGGAACATCGCGCCCCCGTCAGGATTGCGCCGCGAACTTCACGTGCGCCTCGAGCGGTTTCTCCGGCGGCGGGATCCGCTGCATGATCTTGTGCACGAGGTCGTCGGGGGTGAGGCCGTCCGCGAGCGCCTCGTACGACAGCACCAGCCGATGTCGCAGCACGTCGGGTGCCAGGTCGGAGACGTCGTCTGGAAGCACGTAGGCGCGCCCGCGCAGGTAGGCGAGCGCGCGCGCGCCTTCGATCAGGCTGATCGACGCGCGCGGGCTCGCGCCGAACGTCACGTACCTGGCGAACTCGGCGACGCCATAGCGGTCGGGAAAACGCGTCGCGGCCGCGAGGCGCACCGCGTACTGGATCAACGAGGGATCGACGTAGCCGTTGCGGCATTCGCGCTGCAGCCATGCGAGTTGGTCGGTGGTCGCGACCGTCGCAACGTCGGCCGGCATCCCGGTCACGCGCTCGACGATCACGAATTCCTCCTCCTCGCTCGGGTAGCCGACGAGCACCTTCATCATGAACCGGTCGACCTGCGCCTCGGGCAGCGGGTACGTGCCCTCGGTCTCGATCGGGTTCTGCGTCGCCATCACGAGGAACG
>JBLMWW010000001.1:0-16209 GCA_050257435.1 Rudaea sp. | reverse complement strand
CCGCACGTGCAACGTCCCGGTCCCCGCGGGCTTCAGCGATGCGGAGCTCGCGCTCGTCGTCGACGCTGTCGTGCTGCCGTTCGCCGCCGCCTGCCAGCCGCAGGCGATCGTGATCACCTGCGGAAGCGACGCGCTCGCCGGGGATCCCCTGACGTCGATGGCGCTCACCAACGTCGCGCTGTGGGACACCGTGCTGCGGCTCGTCCTGTGCGCGCCAGTAGCCATCGTGCTCGGCGGCGGCGGCTACAACCCGTGGACATTGACGCGGTACTGGAGCGGGTTGTGGGCGCGCCTGTCGGGACGCGCGATACCGCAATCCCTCCCGGCGAACGCGCGCGAAGTGCTCACGCGCCTGCATTGCCCGTTGATCGACGACGACGAGGTGCGGCCCGAGTGGCTCGCGACGCTCGCGGATCAGCCCGACGATACGCCCCCTCGCGCCGAGGTGCGCACCTTGTGCGATCGCCTGCGCAGGCGCATCGTCGAAGTCACCCAGCGCTCCGGCGACGACGACGCGAAGCGGATCGCGGCCGGGAAGCGGGCGGAACTCCACGAGGAGGAAACGGCACGATGAGCTGGCTCGATACCTTCGCGTCGATCGACATCCTCGAGGATGCGCCCTTCGACGCTTCCGTCCTCGCCGAATGCGAGCGCGCGCAAGCCGCCGCGGTCGGCCGCCCGATCCGCTTCTCGACGCCGACATTCAAGGCGTACTCGAGCTGCGAGCTCGAAGGCTGCGGCAAGAACGCATTCCCTGCGTTCTCGGTCACCGCCGGCGGCTGCGCGCTCAATTGCGACCACTGCCAGGCGAAGATCCTGGAGCCGATGATTCCGGCAACCTCGCCC
Organism: Rudaea sp.; assembly: GCA_050257435.1. Classification (GTDB taxonomy): domain Bacteria; phylum Pseudomonadota; class Gammaproteobacteria; order Burkholderiales; family Casimicrobiaceae; genus VBCG01. Next base: position 15,363 of record JBLMWW010000001.1, on the reverse strand, counting down.
GACATGCTCGACCGCAAGGTCCGTGAGCTGATCGCCGCGCAGGACCTGCGCGGCTTCCTGCTCTCGGGCGGCTCGACGAAGCGCAACGAGATCAAGTACGAGCGCTACTACCCGGTGCTCGAGCGGCTCAAGCGCGACTATCCGTATCTCAAGGTCGCCATCCACTCGGCGCTCCTCGACGAGGCGCGCGCGAAGGCAATGGAGGCTGCCGGCGTCGACACGGCGATGATGGACGTCATCGGCGCCGACGAGACGATTCGCGACGTCTACCACCTCGACCGGCCGGTCGAGGACTTCGAGGCGACGCTCGCGGCGCTTTGCGCGACGTCGATGGAAGTCGTCCCGCACATCGTCGTCGGCCTCCATTACGGGCGCATCGTGGGCGAGCCGCGCGCGCTCGACATCGTTTCCCGCCACAAGATCCATTCGCTGGTCCTCGTCGTCGTCATGCCGTTCTACGCGAGGGCCGGGACGTTCGAAACGCCGCGCACCGAGGACGTCGGCCGGGTGTTCCTCGAGGCGCGGCGCCGGCTGCCGCAACGCGAGGTGCTGCTGGGTTGCGCGCGACCGCCGGGCATGCACCGGCGCGTCACCGACGCGTACGCCGTGGCCGCGGGCCTGGACGGCATCGCGTTCCCCGCCGACGGGGCGGTGGCCGTGGCGCAGGCGATCGGCCGGCCCGCCGTGCAGGAACACGCGTGCTGCTCGATCAAGACCGGGCGCACGATCGAAATCAAGCGCGTCGACCTCGCGCTGTCGTGATGGTCGAGCACGTCGACGTCCTGTGCGTTGGCCTCGGGCCCGCGGGCGCGAGCGCGGCGGCCACCGCGGCGCGCCGCGGCTTGCGCGTCGTTGCCGTCGATCGCCGCCGCGAGGCGGGCCGTCCCGTGCAATGCGCCGAATTCGTGCCGGCGCTGATCGGCATCGAGGTCGGCAATCTCGGCCCGGCCGTACGGCAGGCGATCGGATCGATGCTCACGTTCGTCGAAACGGATGCGCCGGACCTGCAGCCCGACTTCCGGGGCACGATGCTCGACCGTGCGCGCTTCGACGCGCTGCTCGTCGAACGGGCGCTCGCCGCCGGCGCGGCCTGCCGCTTCGGCATCACCGTGCGCGACGTGACGGCGGACGGTCGGGCGACGCTTTCGGACGGCGGCGTCGTCGAAGCACGCGTGCTGATCGGCGCCGATGGCCCGCGCTCGATCGTCGGCGACGCGATCGGCAGCAGGAACACCGCGCTCGTCGAGACGCGCCAGATCACCGTTCCGCTGCGCGTTGCGCACGAGGCGACCGACATTTTTCTTTCGGACGCGATTCCCGGCGGGTACGGCTGGCTGTTTCCGAAGGGTGACGTCGCGAACGTGGGTGCGGGCGTCGTGCCGCAGGCGCGCGCAAGGCTCAAGGCGATCGTCGATCGGCTGCACCGCTCGCTCGTCGAGGCGGGCCGCGTCGGATCGGAGGTGCTCGCGCTGACCGGCGGCCTCATACCGGTGGGCGGCATGGTCGGGCCCCGCGGTGCGCTCGGCGCGACGCAGGTGCTGCTCGCGGGCGACGCGGCCGGCCTCGCCAATCCGGTGACGGGCGCCGGCATCGCCGCCGCCGTGTACTCGGGCAAGCTGGCCGGCGAGGCGGCGCCGGCGATCGTGGCGGGCGACGCGCACGCCGCGGACGATTACGCCGATGAGCTCGAGACGGTTTTCGGCGCCGCGCTTGCGCGCGCGCTGCGCCGGCGGCAGGAGCTCGCGCTGCATACGGGCACGCCGCAGTCGCGCAACGCGGCGTTGCGCCGCGGATGGATCGCCTATCCGCAATACTGGGCCGCGTGACGCGACGAGCGTCGTAGCGAGGAGAGTCGACGATGAGCTGTTACCGACCGGAAACCACGGGCACGCCGGCGCAGGTCGCCGCGGCCGACCACAACGCCTGGGCGACGATGCAGCCGCGCGTGCCGGCGCTCGCGCCCAAGGAGGCGCGCAACGGCGCACGCGTGATCGCGAACAATGTGCCGCCGCAGGGCGTGTACATGCCGAACTACAACGTCCTGACGCCGTACATGCGCTCGCCGGAGTACGTGCAAATGTCGACGGCGGCCGCGATCACCCTCGGGATCATGAAGGGGCGCATGTACCGCTGCGAGTGCACGCGCTGCCTCAACCTGCTTCTGACCTATCCCGAAGGCTGCCGCGCGAACTGCGCCTATTGCGGCCTCGCGCGCCATCGCGAGGCGGAGCGCGATTACGCGGACCGCAACTTCATCCGCGTCGACTGGCCGGCCGTGCCGCTCGCCGAGACGATCGACATCGTCGCGCGCAACGGCGCGGCGAGCCCGTTCCACCGGATGTGCATCTCGATGATCACCCATCCGCGCTCCGACGAGGACACCGTGACGGTGCTGAAGGCATGGACGGCGCGCATCGACCCGTCGGCGATTCCGGTGTCGATCCTGTCGAATCCCACCACGATGACGCGCGAGGACGTGAAGCGCCTGCGCGATCTGGGCGCCGACATCTTCACCGTCGCCCTCGACGCGGCGACGCCGGCGCTGTTCGAGCGCACGCGCGGCAAGGGCGTGCAGTCGCCGCACGCGTGGAGCAAGTACTGGGAGATCCTGAGGGATGCGCGCGACGTCTTCGGCCCGCAGAAATTCGGTGCGCACATCATCGTCGGCATGGGCGAGACCGAATACGAGGTGCTGTCGCTGGTGCAGGAGCTCGTGGACATGGGCGGGCACAGCCACATGTTCTGCTTCTTCCCGGAAAAGGGCTCGCTCATGGATCACCTGCCGGCGACGCCGCGCGACCAGTGGCGCCGCGTGCAGCTCGCCCGCTACCTGATCGACTACCGCGGCGTGCGCGTTACGCAGATGACGTTCGACGGCGAAGGGCGCGTCACCGGCTTCGGCCTGCCGCAGGGCGAGCTCGACGACGTCATCGACGCGGGCGTCGCCTTCCGCACGTCGGGGTGCCCGGGCAAGTTCGCCGATGACATCTCCGCGTGCGACCGGCCTTATGGCGATTCGCCGCCCTCCGACATCGCGAGCTATCCGTTCAAGCCCAACCGCCGCGACATCGCCAAGTTCCGGCGACAGCTTCGCATCGTCCCGCAGAAGAAGGCTTAACTGACATGCCGCGGTTCCGGGTGATCGACACCGGCCTGCGCGAGGGCCGGCGGCAGATCGCCTTCGACCAGGCGATGATCGACGCGCGCAAGGCCGGTGAGATCCCGGACACCATCCGCTTCCTGCGCTTCCCGCCGACCGCGCTGATCGGCCGCCATCAGGCGCTGTCGCGCGAGGTGCGCGTCGACTACTGCCGCTCGCACGGCGTCGGCATCGTGCGGCGGATCACCGGCGGCGGCGCCATCTATTTCGACGAGGGCCAGCTCGGCTGGTCGCTGGTGTTCGACCGCGCGACGCTTCGCATCGCGTCGCTTGCCGATTGCGCGCGCGAAATTTGCGAGGCGGCGGCGGCCGGGCTGTCGTCGCTCGGCATCGACGCGCGTTACCGCCCGCGCAACGACATCGAGGTCGACGGGCGCAAGCTGTCCGGCACCGGCGGATTCTTCGACGGCGACACGCTGTTCTATCAGGGCACGGTACTGGTCGACCTGGATCCGGCCAGCATGCTCGCGGCGTTGAACGTGCCGGAGACGAAGCTCGCGAAGCGCGCGCTCGATTCGGCCGCGCAGCGCGTGGTCACGCTGAAGGAACTGCTCGGCGGGGCGCCCGACCTCGAAGCGGTGAAGCAGGCGCTGCTGCGGGGATTCGCGCAGCGGCTCGGCATCACGCCGACCCCGGGCGAGATCACCGCTCGCGAGGAGTCCCTCGCCACGATGCACCACGACGAGGAGGTGGGCACCGAGGCCTTCGTCGGCGCGATCGACGATCCCGACGCCGCGGGCGGCGTGTACAGCGCGAGCCATACCGGCGCGGGCGGCACGATCACCGCGTACGTGCGGCTCGAAGGTGCGCGCCTCGATCGGCTGCGCGAAGTGCTCGTCACCGGCGACTTCTTCGTCACGCCACCGCGCACGATCTTCGACCTCGAGTCGTCGCTGCGGGGCGTGGCCACGAGCGAGGTCGAAGCGGCCGTCGGCCGCTTCTTCGACGCCGCGAACGTCGGCATGGTGAGCGTCGCGCCGGCGGACTTCGCCCGCGCGATCGCCGGCGCCGCCGCCAAGGCGCAGGCATGACGATGCCGGAACGGGCAGACGCGCCGCGCGCTTCGCACGCATGGCGCGATCGGGCGCGGCTCGTGCACGTCGTGCAGCACACGTCGGCCGAGTATCTGGGCCTGATCGAGGACCACCTCGAAGGACGCGGCATTCGCTTCCGGTATCACCGGCCGTTCACCGGCAAGGTGGCGCTGCCGAACGCGGACGCGATCGTCGACGGCCTGATTCTGCTGGGCGGAGGTCCGTGGGGCTCGGCCGGCGCACGCGACCTGCCGTCGCTCGCGGCCGAAACCGCGCTCGCCCGCGCGTGCCTCGACCGCGGCGTGCCCGTGATCGGCATCGGCCTCGGTGCGCAGATCCTCGCGCGGGCGGCCGGCGGCGGTTCCGACGCGGCACCCCTGGAGTTCAGCGTGACGACGGCGACGCGCATCGACGAGCGGGCGCTGAACGCTTACCTGCCGCGAGAGTATCCGCTCGCGCTCTACATGCGCGACTGGCCGCGGCCCCCGCACGACGCCGCGGTCCTGGCGCGCGACGCGCAGGGGCGCGTGGCGCTCTTCCAGGTCGGCGAGCGCGCGTTCGGTTTCGCCGGCCATCCCGGGCTCAAGGTCGCGATGGTCGAGGACCTCGTCATGGAATTCGAGGAGTCGCCGCCCGACATCGACGTCGTGCTTGCCGCGCTGCGCGCGGCGCAGCGCGCGCTCGAGGATGCGCTCGTGCCGATCATGACCGGGATCGTGCAAATCACCGGCTGGATGGATACGCCCGCGCACGACACGGAGGAGCCTGCATCCGGGACGCGGTGACGCGGGTGACATGCGTTTCGTTCCCGGAAGATCGAGGCGCCTCGACGCACCGCAAGGACACGATCGGTTGGCTTGCAGAAAAAAGGCTTGCGCTCGTCATGGCCGCTCGCTAGTATATTAGGATTTACTGATATAAGGCCGGTGGCGGCGCGGGCGAACCGGCGCGCGCAGCCGGCATCGACCGCGGAGAGGCGATGGCGAAGAAACTCCTGATCGTGATGGCCAACACGGACCCGCGCAACGGCGAGGAGCTCGGCGCGCCGATCTTCCAGGCGTCGGTCGCCGCGGCGATGGAATACGACGTCGACGTGGTCTGCACCGCCACCGCCGGGCAATTGATGAAGAAGGGCGTGGCCGAGAAGCTGTTCGTGAAGCCCGGATCGCCCAAGTCCGTCTACGACTTCATCAAGGACGCGCACGAGGCGGGCGCCAAGTTCTACTGCTGCTCGCCGAACCTCGACCTCTTCGACATGACCAAGGAGGACCTGATCCCCGAATGCGAGGGCATCGTGGGCGGCGCCTACCTGATCGAGGAGGTGATGGAAGGCGATTGCAAGGTGATGACCTATTGAAAGCCGAGGGTGCCACGATGACGCACGCGACCACGCGGGTCCAGCAACGCGCAGGCGATCCGGTTTCCGACCAGCCGCCGGTCAGCCGCGCGAATCTGGAGCAGATCTTCAAGGACATCCAGTCGGACATCCGCTTCGACCACGAGCTGAACGGCTGCCTGAACTGCGGGATCTGCACCGCCACGTGCCCGGCGGCGCACTACTACGACTTCAGTCCGCGGGAGATCGTCCAGCTGCTGTGGACCGAGAACCTCGAAGGCATCTACGACGCGATGCAGGAGAAGATCTGGGCCTGCGCGCAGTGCTACACCTGTGCGGCGCGCTGCCCGTTCGGCAATTCGCCCGGCGGCCTCGTGATGCTGATGCGCGAGACCGCGATCAAGCACGGGATGGAATCGGCCAAGAACGTGCTGCGCCCGTTCAGCCGTGTGCTCCTCAAGCTCGTGTCGACCGGCAACCAGCTTTCGCCCGACATGATCACGCGCGACGCGTTCCCCGATTGGGGGCCGAACGTCACGAAGGTGGAGGCGCCGCTCAAGATCCTGCGCAAGGCGATCCCGATGCCGACGCTGAACACGACGTCGACGGCGTGGGAGGTGAACCTCAAGACGTCGGTCGAGCTCTACACGATCTGGGAGGAGACCGGCGTCTTGCGCCAGCTCGAGACGATCGACGAGAACCTCTTCGACGTCATCACGGACATCATGGACGAGAAGCGCGACGAGCTCAAGGATTGGCAGGCGGAGCAGGAGGAGTGAGGGACCAGGGACTAGGGACTAGGGAGCGTCGTGCCGACGCTTGCGTCGCCGGCCGACGGTGCAGTGGTCTCCAACGCCAGCCAGGTCTTCGAGCATGACGCCAACGCCTCCTGATCCCTAGCCCCTAATCCCTAGCCCCCCTTCCGAGGCAACAAGGCACCCCAAGGAGACAACCATGGCAACTCCCACCGAACGCTTCACCGGCCACGGCCCCGAATGGCGCGACGCGAACCTCTCGCCGGAGGAGGCGCGCATCGCGACGTCGTGGGTCGAGCTCAAGATCGACAAACGCTCGATGCTCACGACGAAGCAGCGCGTCGAGGACGTGCGCGACGTCATGTGGCAGCTCGAGCGCGACGGCGAGATCGTCGTTCATCGCATCACCGACGAGCATCGGCCGGTCGTCGCGAAGACGCTCTACGGCTGGGAGAAAAAGATCCCGACGCGCCGCCTCTGGCACCACAAGTCCTGCGGCCAGTGCGGCAACATCCCGGGCTACCCGGCGTCGCTCCTGTGGCTGATGAACCGGCTCGACATTGAATACCTCGACGAGACGGACCAGACGTCCTGCACGGCATGGAACTACCACGGCTCGGGCATCGGCAACATCGAGAGCCTCGCGGCCGTCTTCCTGCGCAACTTCCATCAGGCGTACGTCGCCGCCCGCGCGGAAGGGCTGCCCGACGGCTACTACTATCCGCTCGTGCACTGCGGCACGTCGTTCGGCAACTACAAGGAAGTGCGGAGCTACCTGCTGCATTCGGCGACGCTGCGCGAGCGCGTGAGCAAGATCCTCGCCAAGCTCGGGCGCCTCGTCGACGGCAAGCTCCTGATCCCCGAGGAGGTCGTGCACTATTCCGAGTGGCTGCACGTGATGCGCCAGGCAATCGCCGCGACGCAGGAGATCGACTGCAGCAACATCCGCGCGACGATCCATCCGGCGTGTCACGTCTACAAGATGGTGCCGCAGGACGTGATCTACGACGACACGGTGATGGACGGCAACCGCGTCGCCGTGTCGACCGGCATCATGCAGTCGCTCGGCGCGCAGATCATCGACTACTCGACCTGGTACGACTGCTGCGGCTTCGGCTTCCGCCACATCATCTCGGAGCGCGAGTTCACGCGCTCGTTCGCGATCGATCGCAAGATCCGCGTCGCGATCGACGAGGCGCACGCCGACGTGATGATCGGCCACGACACCGGCTGCATCACCACGCTCGACAAGAACCAGTGGATCGGCAAGGCCGTCGGCAAGGAGGTCGACCTTCCGGTCCTCGCCGACGCGCAGTTCGCGGCGCTCGTCTGCGGCGCGCATCCCTACAAGATCGTGCAGTCGCACTGGCACGCATCGTCGACCGAGACGTTGATGGACAAGCTCGGCATCGACTGGCGCGCGAAGAAGGCCGAGTTCGTCTCGTACCTCGACGAGGTGAAGGCGGGCCGGCAGGAGAACCTCTACGACCCGCGCCGCATGATCACGTCCGGCCCGGGCTTCATACCGATTGCGAGAGCGAAGTAAATGAAGCCGATTCTGATCGTCGGCGGCGGGCCGGCGGGGCTCGCGGCCGCTTCCGCACTGTCCGGCATCGGGCAGCGCGCCATCCTCGTCGAGAAGGAGCCCCGCCTGGGCGGCGCGCCGATCCTGTCCGGGTACGCGAAGCTCGTGCCGTCGGGCGAATGGGCTAAGGACGCGATCGGCGGCATGGTGACGCGCGTCGAGAACGATGCGCTCGTCAAGCGCCACACCGGCTGCACCGTCGCCGACTTCTCGGGCAGCCCCGGCGCGTTTCGCGCCCGGCTCTCGGACGGCACCACGCTCGACGTCGGCGCCGCGATTCTCTGCACCGGGTTCACGCACTTCGATTCGGTGAACAAGCCCGAGTGGGGCTTCGGCACGTTCCCCGACGTCGTCACGACGACGCAGGTCGAGCAGATGATCTCGTCGGGACGGGGCGTGCGCTGTCCCTCCGACGGACGCAAGCCCGAGCGCGTCGCGATCCTGCTTTGCGTCGGCTCGCGCGACCGGCAGATTGGGCGCGAGTGGTGCTCCAAGATCTGCTGCACGGTGTCCTGCAACATCGCGATGGAGATCCGCGAGGCGTTACCGGATTGCCACGTGTACATCTACTACATGGACATCCGCACGTTCGGCCTGTACGAGACCAACTACTACTGGAGGAGCCAGGAGGAGTTCAAGGTCAAGTACATCAAGGCGCGCATCGCCGAGGTAACGTCGAACGGCGAGAAGCTGATCGTCAAGGGCGAGGACACGCTGGTGAAGCGGCCGATCACGATCCCCTTCGACATGGTGGTGCACGCGATCGGGATGGACCCGAACGTCGACAACCCGAAGCTCGCGTCGGTGTTCGGCATCGACCTGCATCCGCAGGGCTTCGTTGGCCGGGCGAGTCCCTACGCGTCGTTCGGCGAGACGTCGCGGCCAGGCGTCTTCGTCGCCGGCGCCGCGACCGGTCCCGAGACGATCGACGACTCGATCGCGCAGGGCAAGGGTGCGGCGATCGCCGCCTTCGCGTTTGTGAGCAAGGCCGCTGCCTCACCCGTCGAGGCTGCGTAACCGCTCGGTATCGGCGATGGCGCGCGCAGTCGTACCCGCTGCGGATCGGGGCACGCCCCGCCCGTCGCTCGAGCTTTCCGGGCCGAAGCTCGCGCGCGCACTGGAGTCGCTCGTCGTGCGCACCGAGGACTACGGCGGCGTCGAGCGCTACGTCGAGGCGCTGAAGGTCAAGATGGCGCTCTTCGAGCGGGCGCTCGGCGAAGGCCGCGTCCGCGCCGTGGAGGCGCGCACGCTGAGGCAACTGCTGTCGCTCCTCGCCACCGTCCGGCGGCGCATCGGCCCCTATCTCGAAGCGGAGTCGTTCGCGTCCCTGCGCGCGAACCTCGCCGAGCTGCTCGACGCCGCGCGTGACACCGCCACGGCGGACGACGCCGTCTCGCAGTTTTGCGCGCATTACCCGGAGGACCGCGAGCACCGGTGGGTCCGGGATCTCGCCGCCGACGTGCTGCACAACGTCGATCCCGAGCGCTACCCGCTCATGTGCCGCTGGGTGTGGGACGCACGCGCGAACACCGGCGTGCTGCGCGAGATCTGGCACGCCGAGGACGTCGACCACATCACGATCCACGTGCCCGACGGGCACGCGACGTTCGTCGTGCTGCGCGAGGAGCTCTCGCAGTACCTCACCACGAATGGCGTGTATCGCGACGTGCTGCAGTACGTCGACCTGCTGACCGCGCAGGTCTACGCCGAGTACATCACGGAGCAGGGCGGCAGCTACCTGCGCACCGACTTCGCGCAGCCGCAGGACCCGATGCTGCATACGCGCCGCATGCTGGGCCTGGACGTCGCGCCCGACGGGCGCTCCAAGCTCAAGGCCGTCGACGGCGAGGCCGTGATCGTCGATCCGCCGCGGCTTGCGAACTGACGCGATGGCCACCGCAACGCAAATACCGAGCGGCAACGAACTCTGAGAGTGTCATGGCGATTCACGAGAAGACCCTGATCCGCCCCGAGAACGTCCGGGTGCAGGACAAGCTCGTCCTGGACGGCATCGACGTGTCCGGGCACTGGAGCACGTTCATCGAGCCGCGGGTCGTCACCGACTACAACGAGCGGCTGCAGGAGGAGATCGCCGCGCTGCCAGGTGGCGAATACATCCACCGCTGCTGGCAATGCGGCTCGTGCACCAATTCGTGCACGGTGAACGCGGTCAACCCCGACTTCAACCCGCGTTACTGGATCTACCTGATCCGCATGGGCATGGAATCGGAGCTGCTGCGCGACAAGGACATCGTCTGGCAGTGCGTGTCGTGCAACAAGTGCACGTACGCGTGCCCGCGCGACGTGTTCCCCGAAGGTGTGATGAAGGCGACGGCGCACTGGCTCGAGCTCAAGGGCCACACGCCGCAGTCGAAGTCGTCGATGTTCGACGAGGAGTTCACCGAGCAGGTGATCGAGACCGGAAAGATCGAGGAAGGCCGCATCATCCGCGGCTTCTTCGCACGCAGCGGCCAGCCGCTCAGGCAGGAATGGCTGATCGAAATGGCGAAGCGTCTCGCGCGGCATCTGCCGATCAAGCTGGGCCTTCTGATGGGCATGGCCACAGTGATCCGCCCGCGCACGCGCCGCTGGAAGAAGAGCCGCGAAGCGATCGCGGCGTACGTGGACGAGCAGAGCCGGCGGCATCGCGCTGCGCTGCACCTCGACGCGCCGCCGAAGGACGCGTCGAGCGAGGCGAGGACGGGCACGAGCGACGCGCGCCATTGAGCGCGCAGGGCCGCCCGAAGCGCGAAGCGCCGAGGTGTGCGGCAAGCAACAGGAGCGAAACGAATGGCAGCATCCGAAGCGGACGAGCGCAAGCGCAAATACCAGCGCGTCGCCTATTACCCCGGCTGTGCCCTCGAGGGCACCGGCCACGCGTACAACCGGTCGACGAAGGCCGTCGGCAAGGCGCTCGGCCTTGCGCTCGACGAGGTTCCCAACTGGAACTGCTGCGGCGCGATGGAGGTGAAGAACGTCGACCCGAAGATCCAGACGTACCTCTCGCAGCGCGTGCTGTCGATCGCCGCGAACGAGATGAAGGCCGACGTGGTGATGGCGCCGTGCAACGGCTGCTACCACAACCTGAAGAAGGCCGAGTACGACCTCGGGCACGACGCGTCATCGCGCGAGGTCGTCGATCGCCTCGCCGGCAAAGCCGGCGAGGCGGCGTATCGGGCCGGCGACGTGGAGACGATCCACGCGCTCGACTGGATCAAGCACGGCATCGGCGAGGGCGAGTTGCGCAAGCGCGTGAAGAATTCGCTGTCGGGCCTCAAGATCGCGAACTACTACGGCTGCATGTACACGCGGCCGCGGCACATCTTCCCGGAGAAGGACAAGGGTCCCGGCAGCGAGTCGACGCTGAAGCCGCACTTCATGGACGACCTCCTCGAGGCGGCGGGCGCGACCAACGTCGACTTCCCGCTGAAGACCGCATGCTGCGGCGGCGCGCACACGCTGTCCGACAGCGACACGTCGACGAAGCTCGTGCTCAACATCCTCGAAGCGGCCGAGGCGGCCGGCGCCGACATCATCGCGACCGAATGCCCGACGTGCCACTCGGGGCTCGAGATGCACCAGGTGCGCGCGGAAAAGGTGCTCGGAAGGAAGACGCGCGTCAAGATGCTCTATTTCACGCAGCTCCTCGGCATCGCGCTCGGCCTTTCGCCGCGCGCGGTCGGCGTCCAGGAGAACGTCTCCGACGGCCTCGAGGTGCTGAAGGAAAAGGACCTGGCGTGAGCGCGCGACCGCCCGAGGCGCGAGGCGCGGAGGGTCGTCCCGAGAACGACTTCGAGGTGCGCCTCGCGGGCGCCGTCGCGGCGGGCGGCGCGCAGGACGGCGCACGGCGCCTGCTCGCGCTCGCCGAAGACGTGCTCGCGCAATGGGCGAGCGCGCGCGGCTTCACACCGACGCACGAGACGCGCGAGGGCTTTCGCCTGCTGGCGCTGCACCGGCAGGGCGCGCAGGACGTGCCGAGCTTCAACGCGTGCCGCGAAACGTGCCGCGAGATCGCGTACCACTACAACCTGCTCACGCTCGAGCCGCAGGACGCGGCGGCGCCGCAGCGCCTGCGCATGATGACGATGCTCGTGCGCCATCTCGCGCTGTTCGTCACCGGCAAGATGGAGGTGGAGGGACTCGGCGAGTTCTGTTGTGCGTCGCGGCCGCTGCGCCTAGAATCGTAACGACCCAACGGATCAGGAGCGCCTATGCCCGACGTGCGCGGATGCCATCTGCCCGACGACCTCCTCTACGACGTCGAAAATCACATCTGGTTCAGGGAGCAGGACGACGGCAACGTCAAGCTCGGCATGACGACGGTCGCCACCGCGATGGCCGGGCAGCTCGTCGCATTCACGCCCAAGAAGCCGGGCCGCAAGGTCGACGCGGGCAAGTCCTGCGCGACCGTCGAATCCGGCAAATGGGTCGGTCCCGCGAAGTCCGCCGCCGCGGGCGAGATCGTGGCGGTCAACGAAGACCTCGTGAACAAGCCCGCGCTCGCCAACGACGATCCGTACGGCGAGGGCTGGCTCGTCATCATCAAGCCCGACGATTGGGCCGCGGTGAAGGCGACGCTCGTGCCGGGATCGGCCGTCGCGGTGCCCTACGAGGCGAAGATGGCGGCCGACGGTTTCGCCGGCTGCGCGTGCAAGCCGTGACCGCCCGGCGTGGCGCGGCGGCGAGGCCGACCGCGAGCCGCACCCCGCGCGGCGCCGAGCCGCTTGCCGAGCTGCAGGGCAACGCGCAGCGCGCCGCGAAGCTGTTGAAGGCCATGTCCAATCCCGCGCGCCTCGTCGTCCTGTGCCAGCTCGCCTACGCCGAGCGCTCCGTCGGCGAGCTGGAGCGCGCGGTGGGATTGAGCCAGTCGGGCATCTCGCAGCATCTGGCGGTGCTCCGCCGCGAAGGCGTCGTATCGAGCCGCCGCGTGCGCCAGACGGTGCTCTATTCGCTGGCGAGCCGCGAGGTGGTCGCGGTCATGTCGACGCTCTATTCGCTGTTCTGCAGTTCCGATGCGAGACTGCCCGCAGCCGTCGAGGCCGGCGCGCACCCGTCCATGGCGCGGCCGCCCGGGAGCGGAGAGCGGATCAACGGCGCGGCGCGCCTCGCCGACGCCGACGCGGCGTAGGGTACCGGGCCGGAAGTTCCGGCATAACGGAGCGGATGAAATCGGGCGCCGGGCGAGGCGCGAGGCGCGTTCAGTCGACCGGCTTCGGCACCGGCGGCGACAGGCAGCCGACGAGGCGCTCCATCCGCAGCCGATAAAGCGCGCGCCACGCCGCCTCGATGCGCGCTTCCTGCGCCGCATCGGCGCTTCCCCTGGACGACGCGTAGACCGCGTCGAGCAACGCGTCGAGCGGCTCGGCGAGCTCGTGCGTGCGCGCATCGCCCTGCGTCCAGCCGAGCCGTCGTGCCGCGTCGCGAAACGCATCGAAGGATGCCGCGCTGGCCGCGAGCGATTCGAGGCGCGCAAGGCGCGCGATGTCCTCGCGCAGGAGCTGCGCGTGGAACAGGCTCGATTCATGCGCGAGGCGCTCGCGCAACGTGTCGATCAATTGCACGACGCGATTATCGCACTCCAATCGTCGTAGCGGGGCCGCCAGCCGAGCGCGCTGCGCGCCCGGGTGCAGTCGAGCGTCAGCGACGCGCGGGCGCCGTCGAGCCAGCCCGGCTCGCCACCGAAGCCGGTCGTGCGCCACGCGAGGCGCAGCGCCGCATGCGCCAGCGCAAGCGGCACGCCCGGCGCGTGAGGGTGCCGCGCGCGGACGACATCGCGCAGCGAGAACGTCGACGCTGCAGCGAGATTGAACGGACCGCGCGCGCGGCGGTCGAGCGCGAGAAGGGCCGCGGCCGCGACGTCGTCCTCGTGCACGGTGCAAAGCCGCGGTTGCGGATCGGGAACGCGCACGTAGAACGGCAGCGCAAGGAGCGTCTTGAGAAGCGGCTGGGCGTTGCGTCCGAGGACGATCGCCGGTCGCAGCACCGCCACCTGCGGCAGCGTCGCCGCGACGAACCGGTCGACGTCGGCCTTGTGCCGGGCGTAGGCGAAGCGCGGCAGGGGCGCGAGCGGCGCGTCCTCCGCGAGATCGGCGCCATGGCCGTACACCGCCGCCGACGACAGGTGCACGATCGACGCGATCCCCGCATCCGCCGCCGCGGACAGGAGCGCTTTCGTGGCGTCGACGTTCGTGGCCGTCATGGCCGAAAGCGGCATGCGGCCGCGCAACAGGACGAACGCCAGATTCACGAGCGCGTCCGCGTCGCGCAACGTTTCGTGCGCGGTCCGATCGGCGATGTCGGCCACGCGGTGCGCGAACTTCGGGTGCCGGTACGCGCCGGCGACGCGGTCGATGCCGGTGACGCGCTCGATCGACGCATGGGCGCAAAGCCGCGGCAGCACGCTGCGGGCGAGCCGCCCCGCGGCGCCGGTGACGACGACGTGCATGCTACCGGCCTGCGCGCTCGGCGAGTGCCGGCAGCACGTCGGAGGCGATCGTTTCCATCGATTCGCAGACGACGTCCGAGGGCAGCGCACCGGCGCCGATCGAGCAGAGCAGGTGCGTGACGCCCGCATCGCGATAGCGCGCGATCCGTGCGAGACATTCGGCCGGCGTGCCGACGACCGTCATGCCGGCGAGCTCGAGGACGCGCGGCCGTGCGCCGAGACGCAGCAGCCGCCTGAAGCGTCCGATCTCGTGGAACTGCTCGTAGCTCGGCAACAGGTTCTCGAGCACCGGCGCGGTGACGCGCAGGAGCTCGTCGTAGAACCAGCGAAAGGCGGGCGCCGCGAGCCGGCGCGCGCGTTCGCCGTCGCGCAGGCAGACGATGCCGATCGTCATCCCGATGCGCGGCGCCGCCGCGTGCGTCCACGCGCGGCGATAACGCCGAATGTCGGCGGCCACCATGAACCACGGCTTGAACGGCCCGGCGAGCACGCCGAGGCCGCGCGCGGCCGCCCAGTCGAACGTCTCTGGACTGACGGCGGCCGTCCACAGCGGGGGGTAGGGCCGCTGCACGGGATGCGGAACGATCGCAACACCATCGAGCGCGAAATGCCGCCCCGCGAAGCGGATGGGCGTGTCGTCCGCGGCCGCCTGCAGGATGGCGAGCGATTCGTCGACGAGCGCGCGGCTGTCGGCCATCTTGACGCCGAACGCAGCGTATTCGTCCGGCGAGAAGCCGCGGCCGATGCCGACCTCGAGACGCCCGCCGCACAGCAGGTCGAGCGTCGCGATGCGCTCGGCGACGTGCACCGGATGGTGGTAGGGCAGCGGAATGACGCCGAGACCGAGGCGCAGCCGCGTGGTCCTGGCGGCGAGCGCCGCGAGCACGAGCTCTGGCTTCGACGAATGCGAGTAGCCCGGCATGAAGTGGTGCTCGACGAGCCATGCGCCGTGAAAGCCCAGCCGATCGGCGAGCGCCAGCTCGTCGAGCGTTTCCGCGTACACCTCCCGCTCGCTGCGCCCCGCGTGCGGCGGGACGGCGAGCTCATG